>NZ_JAOWGU010000043.1:0-43824 GCF_030332975.1 Citrobacter sp. Cpo032 | reverse complement strand
GCTTGTAATCCGTTGTTCCGTGTCAGTGGAGGCGCATTATAGGGAGTTATTTCAGGCTGACAAGGGGAAATTTAAAATAACTTTCCGAGTGCGTGTTTTTTCACCAAAACAACCATTAACATGCCATAAAATAAGCAAATTGCCGTTTTTGCAGCCGCAATCACACTTCCAGGTGGCATACTAATGAATAAGAAAAAGAGTAAGGAAGAACATTCATGCCGTTAAATGCCCAACAGCTAGCCGCACAGAAAAACTTGTCCTACGTTCTGGCCGAAAAGCTGGCTCAGCGAATATTAAAAGGTGAATACGCGCCGGGTGCGATATTGCCTGGCGAAATAGAGCTGGGCGATCAGTTTGGCGTGAGTCGCACCGCGGTAAGAGAGGCGGTAAAAACATTAACGGCAAAAGGTATGGTATTACCGCGCCCACGTATTGGCACACGCGTCATGCCGCAAGCAAACTGGAACTTCCTTGACCAGGAGCTACTCACCTGGTGGATGACGGAAGATAATTTCCCGCAGGTCATTAAACATTTTCTGGTGATGCGTATCAGCCTGGAGCCTCAGGCGTGCTTACTGGCAGCGACTATAGGTACGGCTGAACAGAAAGCGCACCTCAACACGCTGATGGAAGAGATGGTCGAGCTGAAAAGAAACTTCAGACGCGAACGCTGGATTGAGGTTGATATCGCCTGGCATGAGCACATCTATGAAATGAGTGCGAATCCGTTCCTTATTTCCTTTGCATCTCTGTTCCATTCGGTTTACCAGACCTACTTTACCTCTATTACCTATAACGATGTGGTGAAACTGGATTTGCACCAGGCCATTGTCGACGCAATAGATGATAACGATGGCGATCGCGCCTTTGCTGCCTGTCAGGCATTGCTGATAGCACCGAACGTGCTACCGGATAAATAATATGTCAGAAAAGAAATCACGCAGTATGGCCGGGCTACCGTGGATAGCAGCCATGGCCTTTTTTATGCAGGCACTAGACGCCACGATCCTCAATACCGCCCTACCCGCAATAGCACATAGTCTTAACCGCTCTCCACTCGCCATGCAGTCGGCCATTATCAGCTATACCCTGACTGTCGCGATGCTGATCCCGGTAAGTGGTTGGCTGGCAGACCGATTTGGTACCCGACGCGTCTTTATGATTGCCGTTAGCCTGTTTACGTTGGGATCGCTGGCCTGCGCGCTGTCCAGTTCCTTAAGCGAGCTGGTGATTTTCCGTGTCATTCAGGGGATAGGTGGCGCCATGATGATGCCCGTTGCCCGTCTGGCGTTATTGCGTGCTTACCCCCGCAGCGAACTGCTTCCCGTGCTTAACTTCGTCACCATGCCAGGACTTGTGGGGCCGATTTTAGGTCCGGTATTGGGCGGTGTACTGGTTACATGGGCCAGTTGGCACTGGATCTTCCTGATTAATATTCCAATTGGCATTGCCGGTATCTTCTATGCCCGCAAATATATGCCGAACTTCACCACGCCACGCCGCGGTTTTGATATGACCGGTTTCTTTCTGTTTGGTTTGAGCCTGGTATTGTTTTCAAGCGGCGTTGAATTGTTCGGTGAGAAGCTTGTCGAGACCTGGGTCGCACTCGGTATTATTCTTGCCAGTGTGTTGTTACTACTCGCCTATATTCGCCATGCGCGTCGCCACCCAACGCCGCTGATATCGCTTCCGATATTTAAGACTCGGACCTTTTCTGTTGGGATCGCCGGAAACCTCGCCACTCGCCTGGGCACAGGCTGCGTGCCCTTCTTAATGCCGCTGATGTTGCAGGTAGGATTTGGATATCCGGCTCTGATAGCCGGCTGCATGATGGCGCCAACAGCGTTGGGTTCAATTCTGGCAAAATCCATGGTGACGCAGGTTCTGCGCAAACTCGGCTACAGGACCACATTGGTGGGTGTTACGGTATTTATCGGCCTGATGATTGCGCAGTTCGCTTTGCAATCTCCTGCCATGCCGATCTGGATGCTAATCCTGCCGTTGTTCATTTTAGGTATGGCGATGTCCACCCAGTTTACTTCAATGAATACCATCACTCTGGCGGATCTGACCGATGAAAATGCCAGCAGCGGCAACAGCGTATTGGCTGTTACTCAGCAGTTATCAATCAGTTTAGGGGTTGCCATCAGCGCCGCCGTTCTGCGTGTCTATGAAGGTATGGAAGGAACCAATACGGTCGAACAGTTCCACTACACCTTTATGACGATGGGCGCTATCACGGTAATATCCGCGCTGATGTTCATGCTGCTAAAAGCCAAAGATGGACGTAACCTGATCAAAGATCGGCACAAACCTAAACCGACCCCCGCTCCATCAGAACAGGAGTAAGCTGCAAACGCTGTTGCTGTAATGCGGGCTGCGCCATCCGGTGAATTAATACATCGATGGCCAGTTCGCCCAATTCATCTTTTGGTTGGTGGATGGTCGTCAGGGGCGGCGTCATATAGCGCGCCAGCTCGATATCATCGTAACCCACCACAGCCATATCCTGCGGAATGCGCAATCCTGACTGGTACAGAGCCTGATACGCGCCAACTGCCATTGCATCATTGCCGGTAAAAACAGCCTGCGGTCGCTGTTTATGCGACAGCAACGTTTGCATAGCTTCAAAGCCGCCGCCGAACTCAAAGTCACCGGTAATTTCGTAGCCTTCCGGGACAGGCAACCCCGCCCGCTTCATTGCTGCCCGATATCCTTCCAGACGCAAACGCGCCGGGGTTTTATCCAGCGGCCCGGTGATGCAGGCAATGCGCGTAAAACCTTTTTCGATAAGATGTTGCGTGGCTAAATCCCCGCCCAGCAAGGAGTTATCCTGAATCAGATCGCTTTCACCATCAAAAGGCGACCAGTCCATCATCACGGTCGGTATAGAAGGATAACGCTGCATTATCTCTCTGGAAGGCTGATGTGTTTCGGTGCAGAGCAGCAACAAGCCGTCCACACGTTTTTGCATCAGAGTTTCCAGGTTACGGTTCATGCGCTGTTCATCGCCTTCGGTATTGCACAGCACCAGGCTGTAGCCGCGCTCAAAACAGCTACGTTCAACGCCGCGCACTAGTTCAGAATAGAAGGGATTGGTACTGGCAGTGATTAACATGCCAATCGTGCGGGTCTGGTTTAACTTGAGGCTACGCGCCAGCGCGGAGGGCGCGTAGTTAAGCGCTTTAATTGCAGCTTCTACTTTGTCAGTGACGGACTCACTGACAAAGCGATCTTTATTAATGACGTGAGAAACCGTCGACGTGGAAACACCCGCCAGGCGGGCGACGTCCTTCATTGTAGCCAAGCGTTACCTCTGTTGACTTAAAAACGCTTCTATTTCTTCGCGCCACGGAACGGAAGGCTGTGCGCCTTTACGGGTAACCGCAATCGCCGCAGCGGCATGCGCAAAACGGATCGCTTCAGGCAGCGGAGTCTCTTCCAGCAACGCCGTAATTAACGCGCCATTAAAGGTGTCTCCAGCGGCAATAGTATCAACGGCTTCCACTTTAAAACCGGGCACACGCTGTCCTTCGCCATTAACACTGGCCCACACACCGCGACTACCTAAAGTAATCAGTACAGTATGGATACCTTTAGCGTGCAATGCCTGCGCCGCTTTGGCCGCGTCTTCATCATTTTCGACCCGGATCCCCGTCAGCTTTTCAGCCTCGGTTTCATTCGGGGTAATAATATCCACCAGCGCCAGCAGTTCATCAGAAAGTTCACGTGCCGGTGCCGGGTTCAGGGCGACCATGGTCTTATTTTGATGTGCAATCTTTGCTGCAGTCAGTACGCTTTCGATCGGCGATTCTAACTGCATAAGTAAGGCGGACGCCTGAGCAATACGCTCATGCTGTGCTTCCACCAACGCTGGCGAAAGAGCTGCGTTCGCTCCGGCATGAATGCCGATAACGTTCTCACCTTCACCATTCACAAAAATCAACGCCACACCGGTCGATTCCCCCGAAATTACGCTAATCGGCGCAATATCGATGTTATCTTTGGCTAACTGTTTACGCACACTTTCGCCAATATCATCATCGCCCGTACAGGCAATGAATGCGATATTCGCGCCACTACGACCCGCAGCAACAGCCTGATTCGCGCCTTTACCGCCAAATGCGACCTGATAATGGCTACCTGTTACGGTTTCACCAGGTGTCGGGAAAGAGTTAAGGTTAAGGATGTGATCGGCATTGATACTGCCAAGAACAACGAGGTTGCCTGCGGTTTTCATATTTGGTGTTCCAAGTCAAAGTGCGCCACCGGGTTAGGGTGGCGCGTGCCCTGCTTTTCTTTTTACGCTTTCATCCCCAAAATCAGATACGGGGATGGCGTATTTATGTCTCCATCAGGCCGCGAGCGACCTGAATCGGTATTACTGCTTGATGACCAGCTTCAGGTCAACCGGATATTTAGCCTGAACCTTCTCGCCTTTCAGGACTTTATCCGCAGTCTCAACGCCTTTCGCGCCGATCTGATCCGGCAACTGAGCAATGGTCGCAGCCAGTTTGCCATCATTTACTGCTTTTTCGCCATCTGGAGTGCCGTCAAATCCAACCACCATCACATCAGATTTACCCGCGGTTTGCAGTGCGCGCAGCGCACCCAGCGCCATTTCATCGTTCTGGGCAAATACGGCCTGCACATCAGGATGCGCGGTCAGCAGGTTCTGCATGACGTTCAGACCTTTGGTGCGGTCGAAGTCTGCCGGCTGGCTGGCCAGTACGTTAAATTTGTGTGCCGCAACGGCCTGCTGGAAACCTTCGCCACGCTCACGCGCCGCTGAAGTTCCGGCAATCCCTTGCAGTTCGATAACTTTCGCGCCTTCACCTGCTTTCTTCGCGATGTAATCACCCGCAATTTTGCCACCCAACACGTTATCAGACGCGATGTGGCTTACCACTTCGCCTTTGGAGGCAACACGGTCAAGGGTAATAACCGGAATTTTTGCCTGGTTAGCCATCTTCACAGCATTACCAACGGCATCAGAGTCAGTCGGGTTGATCAGCAGAATTTTAGTTCCACGAACCGTTAAGTCCTGAACGTTAGCCAGCTCTTTCGCCGGGTTGTTCTGCGAGTCCAGAATCACCAGGTTGTAACCCAGCTTATCCGCCTCTTTTTGCGCCCCATCCTTCAGAGAAACAAAGAACGGGTTGTTGAGGGTGGAGACCACCAGCGCAATGGTATCTTTCGCCATCGCATTCGCGCTCACGGTGGCGCTCAGCGCAACAGCAGAAACCAGGGTAGCCAGTTTTTTCATGTTCATATTTAAGATGTCCTGTAATCGTTGTTACTGCTTTTTGTTGTCTACCAGTACCGCCAGCAAAATCACCACCGCTTTGACGATCATCTGGTAATAGGAGGATACACCTAACAAATTCAAACCATTATTGAGGAAACCAAGAATCAATGCGCCGATCAGCGTCCCAACAATACGTCCTTTACCACCCGCCAGGCTGGTACCGCCTAACACCACCGCTGCGATAGCATCCAGCTCATAGCCAGTACCTGCTGTTGGTTGCGCAGAGGAGAGGCGCGCGACTTCAATGATGCCCGCCAGCGATGCCAGCAGACCGCACAGTGAGTAAACGATAATTTTGATTTTACTGACGCTGATACCGGACAAACGCGTTGCCGCTTCGTTACCGCCCAGCGCGTAGATATAACGGCCCAGACGAGTGTGGTGCAGCATGTACCACGCCGCGAGGAAGACAATCCCCATGATCCACACTGGCGTAGGGATGCCTAACGGACGACCAATACCAAACCAGCCAAACAGATCGGCATTGTCAGTAAATCCGGTATTAACCGGACTGCCGTTGGTGTACACCATGGTCACGCCGCGCAGCAGCAGCATCATCACCAGCGTTGCAATAAACGCCTGCACCCGGCCTTTCGCAACAATCACCCCGGTGACTGCGCCAATGGCAGCGCCGAGCGCCAGGGCTGCAGCAACAGCCACCAGCGCATTGACCTCAATCCCTACAATTGAAGCCGCAACCGCGCCGGTAAGCGCCAGCAAGGAACCGACGGACAGATCGATACCCGACGTCAGGATGACCAGCGTCATGCCAACGGCCATGATGGCGTTCACCGACGTTTGCTGGAGAATGTTGAACAGGTTATTAACGGTAAAAAAGTTAGGGCTCATGGTGGAAACAATCGCGATCAGCACTAACAGAGCGATGAGCGACTTTTGCTCCAGAAGCCATGCTTTAGTGAAATAACGGCGACCAGAAACAGCCTGGGTAGTCATCTTTTTTACTCCTGATTCACGCGATTAAGCTTGCCCACAGCGGCAGCCATTAATACTTCCTGAGTGGCCTGCTCGCGAGTGAACTCACCGCCGAGATGCCCTTCATGCATAACGATAATTCGATCGCTCATGCCCAATACTTCTGGCATCTCAGAGGAGACCAGAATGATACTCAGCCCGTCAGCCTTAAACTGGTTGATAAGCTGATAGATTTCTTTCTTGGCTCCAACGTCAACGCCGCGCGTTGGTTCATCAAGGATCAGCACTTTTGGCCGGGTCATCAGACCGCGCGCAATCGCCACTTTCTGCTGGTTACCACCGGAAAGCAGGCCGATAGCCTGTTCCATTGATGGTGTTTTAACATTGAACAGACGAATAAAATCACCCACCGCCTGCTGCTCATCTTTATGTTTCAGGCTTCCACCGGCGCGGCTGAAATAACGCAGCGCGGTCAGTGACATGTTCTCTTTCACCGACATACCCAGCACTAAGCCATCGCGTTTACGGTCTTCAGAAATATAGACGATGCCGTTAGCCAACCCATCCTGCGGCGAACGGGTAACCACTTCATGGCCATCAAGCGTGACGTAACCGCTGGTGCGCGGCAATGCGCCGTACAACACTTTCATCAGTTCGGTACGTCCGGCACCCATCAGCCCGGATACGCCAAGGATCTCGCCTTTACGCAGCGTGAACGAAACATCGTTTACGCCAGGACCGCACAGGTTATCGACCTTCAGGCGAATATCACCCGGCGCTTTTTCCAGGCGCGGGTACTGATCTTCCAGCTTACGTCCCACCATCATTTCAATCAGCGAGTCTTCTGTCAGCGAGGCAACTTCACGTTCGGCAATAAACTGCCCGTCACGGAAGACGGTTACGTCGTCGCAAATCTCGAAGATCTCTTTCATACGGTGAGAAATATAGACAATGCCGCGCCCCTGGGATTTCAGTTCGCGGATGACGCGGAACAGGGATTCGGTTTCGGTATCGGTGAGGGCATCCGTCGGTTCATCCATAATGATGACCTTCGATTCAAAGCTCAGCACTTTAGCAATTTCGACCATTTGCTGATCGCCAATCGACAGCTCACCGACCAGCCTGTCGCTTTTAAAGCGTAGATTGAGTTTGGCGAGCAGCAGATCGGCTTCGGCGTACATCTTCTTCCAGTCAATTTTGCCAAAGCGATTCACAAACTCGCGGCCAAGAAAAATGTTCTCGGCGATAGTGAGTTGCGGGATCAGGTTCAGCTCCTGGTGGATGATACCGATTCCGGCTTCCTGGGAGGATTTCGGGCCGTTAAAGGTGGTCTCTTTCCCCAGCCACAATAAAGAACCGGCATCACGGGTATAGATCCCGGTCAGCACTTTCATCATGGTGGATTTGCCCGCGCCGTTTTCGCCCACCAGCGCCATCACGCGGCCAGGGTAGACATTCAGCGCGGCGCCGGATAGCGCTTTTACGCCCGGGAACGCTTTATCGATCCCTTTGAGTTGCAGTAATGCGTTCATGATGGCCTCAGAACGTGACGCCAGCACAGAGAATGATATTCGCATACGGAGAACATTCTCCGCTGCGAATTACCGCCTGACTGTCTGCGGTTTGTTTTTTGAATTGTTCATGCGTGGTGTAACGAATTTCTATGGTGTTTCCCTGGTGTTGTTGCAGTTGCTCAATGTGGCTGAGCAACGTTTCGTGGAGTTGCGGATTATGTTGTTTAATTTCCGACGCGAGAATGGCCGCCTCGACCTGCATTTCACGTGTGACCACATCCAGTACCTGCATAAAAGAAGGTACGCCCTGGGTTAATGCCATATCAATACGCGTTGTGCTGTTCGGGATGGGTAAACCTGCATCACACACCACCAGCGTATCGGTATGCCCCAGACGGGAGATCACCGTTGAAATTTCAGAGTTGAGTACCGTGCCTTTCTTCATTTTCTTTCCCCACTAGCGAAACGTTTCGCTGGAGATAAGTGTAGTGCGAAGAGTGGACAGAAAACCACCGCGACGTTACGAAAATGTGATCGCCATCGAAACGTTTCGCAAGGATTATCATTTGATGAAATGAAAACTGAGAGGGGCAAAACAAAACGCCCCCTTTCGCGATGAAAGAGGGCGTCGATGAGATTAAATCTCTACCTGAGTACCAAGCTCAATAACCCGGTTCGGTGGGATTTCAAACTGGTCCGGCGCGCGCAGAGCGTTGCGCTGTAGCAGCAGATACAGCTTGCCGCGCAGACGCAGGTACCATGGCCGCTTGCCAACAATCAACGACTCATGCGACATGAAGAAGGACGTTTCCATCATCCGACAGCTTAAACCTTCCAGACCGCAGCGATGGAACACTTCCTCCACGTTCGGCGTTTCGCGCCAACCGTAGCTGGCCACCACACGCCAGAAGGTGGGCGATAACTGCTCAATCTGCACCCTACGCACGTTGTGCACGTATGGCGCATCTTCCGTGCGCAGCGTCAGCAGAATAACGCGCTCATGCAGCACCTTGTTATGCTTGAGGTTATGCAGAAGTGCAAACGGGATGACGTTCAGTGCGCGGGACATATACACCGCCGTTCCCGGCACGCGTACCGGTGGCGATTTCTCCAGAGAAGCAATCATCGCCTCCAGAGAGTTACCGTGCTCATGCATGCGACGCAGCAGACGGAAGCGTTCGCTTTTCCAGGTGGTCATGATGGTGAACATCACCAGACCCAGCGTCAGAGGCAGCCAACCGCCGGAAATAAGCTTATCGAGGTTCGCGGAGAACAGCGGAACATCGACGCACAAGAACGCCACCAGGATCAGGAAGACGAAGTATTTATTCCAGTGCCAGTTTTTGCGCGCCACGGTGGTCGACAGAATTGAAGTCAGTACCATCGTCCCCGTTACCGCAATCCCATACGCCGCGGCAAGGTTACTGGAGTGTTCAAAGCTCACTATCACGATAACTACCGCAAAATAGAGCATCCAGTTAACGAAAGGAATGTAAATCTGGCCCGATTCCATTTCCGAGGTATGGATGATACGCATCGGCGATAAATACCCCAGACGTACGGCCTGACGCGTCAGCGAGAAGACACCGGAGATAACCGCCTGAGAGGCGATGACCGTTGCCAGCGCGGCGAGGATCAACAATGGAATTAATGCCCAGTCCGGCGCCAGCAGGAAAAACGGGTTTTTGATCGCTTCAGGATGCTTTAACAGCAACGCGCCCTGCCCAAAATAGTTCAGCACCAGTGAAGGCAATACAACTGAGAACCATGCCAGACGAATCGGCAATTTACCGAAGTGGCCCATATCCGCATACAGCGCTTCAACACCGGTAATCGACAGCACCACCGCACCCAGCGCGATAAAGGACAGCGTTTTGAATTCGAGGAAGAAATGCACCGCCCAATACGGATTGAGCGCCTGCAGCACTTCCGGATTGCCAATAATACTGCGCACGCCTAATACCGCGAGCGTCAGGAACCATAGCAGCATAATCGGCGCAAACAGCTTACCGACCATACCGGTACCGTGTTTTTGAATCAAAAACAGCAGGGTCAGCACAATTATCGAGAGCGGAACAATCCAGGTATCCAGTTGCGGGGCAACTATCTCCAGACCTTCAATTGCAGACATCACCGAAATGGCTGGCGTAATCACCACTTCACCATAGAAGAAGCTGCCGCCTATCAATCCCATAATGACCAGCATGGAGGTTGTTCGCGCAGAGGTATTGCGCCCGGCCAATGACATCAGCGTAAGGATCCCGCCTTCTCCGGCGTTATCTGCGCGCATGACAAACGTCAGGTATTTAATGGAGACAACAAAGATCAGCAGCCAGAAAATCAGCGAGAGAAAACCAAATACGGCATCACGTTCAACGCCAAAACCAAACTGGCCGGACAAACATTCACGAAGCGTATAAAGTGGGCTGGTACCAATATCACCGTAGACAACCCCAATGGCTGCAAGGGTAATCGCAGACAATGATTGTTTATTATCAGTGCTCATAGACTCGTCTTTCGTTTATACACATCATCTTTCAAGCCACTCCGTATGGGCTGCATTCGTTATTCCCCCCATCCCAGAAGAAAACTCCATTACCGCCTTGGTGCAGCTTGATTGATTTGGTGTATATATAAGAAATGTGTGCGTCGTCCCTTGGCCCACAAAAAGGCGCACAGTATGCACGATTAATCACAAAATCGTACCCCTAAATGAGACCAGATTAATCTGGCTCAAAGAAAAATAAGCGCACCTTCAGTCTATTACTGCAATGGTGTGAAGCATCTATACTCGCAGTTTATGCAGTACATTTGGCGAAAGGACGCCACTTCATTATGGCTCACCCACATTTATTAGCGGAAAGAATTTCCCGTCTGAGCAATGCGCTGGAAAAGGGACTTTATGAACGTAGCCACGCCATTCGTCTGTGTCTGCTGGCAGCACTCAGCGGCGAGAGCGTTTTCTTATTAGGCCCCCCGGGGATCGCAAAAAGCTTAATTGCCCGCCGACTGAAGTTTGCCTTCCAAAACGCACGCGCCTTTGAATACCTGATGACGCGCTTCTCTACGCCCGAAGAGGTGTTTGGTCCGCTGTCCATTCAGGCATTAAAAGATGAAGGTCGCTATGAACGCTTAACGGCGGGCTATCTTCCTGAAGCTGAAATCGTTTTTCTCGATGAAATCTGGAAAGCAGGCCCGGCAATCCTTAACACCCTGCTGACCGCCATTAACGAACGTCACTTCCGTAACGGCGCGTATGAAGAAAAAATTCCGATGCGTCTGCTGGTGGCGGCTTCCAACGAACTGCCTGAAGCAGACAGCAGCCTGGAAGCTCTGTACGACCGTATGCTGATTCGTCTGTGGCTGGATAAAGTTCAGGACAAGGCCAATTTCCGCTCCATGCTGTTAAGTCAGCAGGATGAAAGCGACAATCCGGTCCCGGCATCATTACAGGTGACGGATGAAGAGTATCACCAGTGGCAAAAAGACATTGGTGCGATCAAGCTTCCCGATCGCGTGTTTGAGCTCATTTTCACGCTGCGCCAGCAGTTGGACGTGTTACCGAATGCACCTTATGTGTCCGATCGTCGCTGGAAAAAAGCGATCCGCTTACTCCAGGCCAGTGCTTTCTTTAGCGGACGCGATGCGGTAGTACCTATCGACCTGATCCTGCTGAAAGATTGCCTGTGGTACGACGCGCAAAGCCTGAATCTGATGCAACAACAGCTTGAAATATTGATGACCGGACACGCCTGGCAACAGCAAGCCATGCTGACGCGCCTGGGCAGCATTGTGCAGCGCCGCATTCAGCTCCAGCAGCAGCAAAGCGATAAAACGGCGTTCACGGTGATCCGCCAGGGCGGAATGTTCAGCCGTCGTCCTCATTATGATTTACCGCCAGAAGCCTCGTCTTCTGTCGTGACATTACTGCTGCAAAAGCCTTTAAAACTGCATGATATGGAGGTTATCCATATAGCTTTCGAACGTGGCGCGCTGGAACTGTGGCTAACAAAAGGCGGTGAGATCCGCGGAAAACTAAACGGGATCGGCTTTGCCCAAACGCTGAATATGGAAGTCGATAGCGCACAGCATCTGGTTGTACGCGATGTCAGTTTACAAGGTTCTCGCCTGGCGCTGCCGGGTGCTTCGCAAGAGAGTATGCCCGCAGAGATAAAACAGGAGCTTGAAGCGCTCGATAATGAGTGGCATCAGCAGCACAGCGCATTCAGCGAACAGCAAAAATGCCTGTTTATTCATAGCGACTGGTTAGGCCGCATTGAGGCCAGCCTGCAGGATGTCGGGGCGCAAATCCGCCAGGCGCAACAATGCTGACCCTTGATACGCTCAACATCATGCTGGCAGTCAGCGAAGAGGCGATGATCGAAGAGATGATCGTCGCCCTGCTGGCTTCCCCAAAGATGGTGGTATTTTTTAAAAAATTTCCTCGCCTTAAAAAAGCGATCACTGACGACATCCCCCGCTGGCGTGAATCATTGCGTAGCCGCCTCAAAGATACCCATGTACCGCCGGAGCTGATGGAGGAGGTTATGTGCTATCAACAAAGCCAGCTCCTCTCTCATGCGCAGTTTATCGTTCAGCTACCGCAAATATTATCCCTATTGCACCGCCTCCATTCGCCTTGGGCCGGACAAGCGCAGCAACTGGTCAATGACAACAGCACCTTTACGCCCGCCCTACATACGCTTTTTCTCCAGCGCTGGCGCCTGAGCCTGGTGGTGCAAACCACAACGCTGAATCAGCAACTGCTGGAAGAAGAGCGCGAGCATTTGCTCAGTGAAGTACAAGAACGGATGACCCTCAGCGGGCAACTGGAACCTGTACTGGCAGAAAATGACAACGCAGCAGGCCGGTTGTGGGATATGAGCGCGGGCCAAATCAAGCGCGGTGATTATCAGTTGATGGTGAAATACGGCGAATTTCTGACGCAACAACCCGAACTCCAGCGCCTGGCCGAGCAGTTAGGTCGTTCCAGAGAGGCGAAATCCGTGCCGCGTAAAGATGCGCCAATGGAAACCTTCCGTACCCTGGTGCGCGAACCTGCAACCGTCCCGGAGCAGGTGGATGGCATCCAGCAAAGTGACGATATCCTGCGCCTGCTACCGCCAGAGCTGGCCACGCTGGGCATTACCGAACTGGAATACGAGTTCTACCGACGGCTGGTGGAAAAGCAACTGCTCACCTACCGCCTGCACGGCGAAGCATGGCGTGAGAAAGTAACGGAACGTCCGGTGGTGCATCAGGATTTTGACGAGCAGCCGCGCGGGCCTTTTATCGTCTGCGTTGATACCTCGGGATCGATGGGTGGATTTAATGAGCAGTGTGCGAAAGCCTTTTGTCTGGCGCTAATGCGCGTTGCCCTTGCCGATAACCGGCGCTGTTTCATTATGCTGTTTTCAACAGAAGTGGTGCGCTATGAGCTTTCCGGTCCGGAGGGCATCGAACAGGCGATCCGCTTTTTAAGTCAGCGCTTTCGTGGTGGCACTGATATTGCCAGCTGTTTTCGCGCCATAATTGAGCGCATGCAGGGTCGGGAATGGTTTGATGCCGATGCGGTGGTGATCTCAGATTTTATCGCTCAGCGATTGCCCGATGAGGTCGTCAGCAAAGTAGGGGAATTACAGCGGGTACACCAGCACCGTTTTCACGCGGTGGCGATGTCAGCACATGGCAAACCCGGCATCATGCGCATTTTCGATCATATCTGGCGCTTTGATACCGGGATGCGAAGCCGCCTGCTCAGACGCTGGCGGCGTTAATTGTTACAGCAGAGAAGCGACGCTTTCACGTACCTGGGCCGGCCATACGCCACACTGAACCTGACCAATGTGCGGTAATTGCAGCAACAGCATGGTCAGACGCGACTGCCCAATGCCGCCACCAATTGTCTGCGGCATTTCACCGCGCAGCAGCGCCTGGTGCCACTCCAGACTCAGGCGATCTTCATCACCGGTCAGAGACAGCTGGTGTTTCAGGGCGTCAGCATCCACACGGATCCCCATAGAAGACAGCTCAAACGCATCTTCCAGAACCGGGTTCCAGACCAGAATATCACCGTTCAGACCGGCATGACCCAGCTCGGACGCTGAACTCCAGTCATCATAATCGGGCGCACGTACGTCATGACGGTGACCGTCACTGAGCTTACCGCCGATCCCCACCAGGAATACCGCACCCAGCTCTTTAGCGATCGCACGTTCACGACCTTTTGCATCAAGATCCGGATAACGAGATAACAGCTCCTGACTATGAACAAAGTGGATCTGCTCTGGCAGGAACGGTGCCAGACCAAACTCTTTGCTAACCGCAGCTTCGGTGGCCTTAATTCCCGCCCAGATAGCCTCTACCGTGCTTTTCAGAGTGGAGAATTGACGCTCACCGTCGCCCATCACGCGCTCCCAGTCCCACTGGTCAACGTACACTGAGTGCAATGGGGAGAGGCGATCTTCATCGGGACGCAGGGCTTTCATGTGCGTGTACAGCCCCTCGCCTGCGCTAAAGTCGTGTTGTCCTAACGTTTGACGCTTCCACTTCGCCAGTGAATGAACCACTTCGAATTGAGCGTCTGGCAATGCTTTAACCTTCACCTGCACCGCTTTTTCGCAGCCCGACAAGTTATCCTGCGTGCCATCTCCAACGCGGCTGAGGATCGGCGCCTGAACTTCGATCAGGCCTAAACGCTCTTCCAGCTGGCGAGAAAAATGAGATTTTACGAAGCTAATTTGACGTTGTTTGGCAATGTAAGCGGTTTTCATTATGTGTACTCCTGTGTCCTGTTGCCTATGATTAAGCAACAGAATGGAGGTAATATTCAATAATCAACAAATAAAAAGCCGACTTCGATTTTGATTCGTTAAAAATTACGTCTAAAATAGAGGGAATCATTAATCTACATAAGAAAAACCTATGGAAAATTATCAGATCGACAATCTGGACCGCGGCATTCTTGACGCCTTAATGGAAAATGCTCGTACCGCCTACGCAGAATTAGCCAAACAGTTCGGCGTCAGCCCAGGAACAATTCACGTTCGCGTAGAAAAGATGAAGCAGGCGGGGATTATTACCGGCGCGCGGATTGATGTTAGTCCCAAACAATTGGGTTATGACGTCGGCTGCTTTATCGGCATAATCCTGAAAAGTGCGAAAGACTATCCGTCAGCGCTGGCCAGACTGGAAAGCCTCGATGAAGTGACCGAAGCATATTACACCACCGGGCACTACAGCATCTTTATTAAGGTGATGTGCAAGTCGATCGACGCATTGCAGCAGGTACTTATCAACAAGATCCAAACAATTGACGAAATTCAGTCCACGGAAACGCTGATCGTCCTGCAAAACCCGATCATGCGTACCATCAAGCCATGATCGGTTTTTTTAATCCCCTATTTTTCCACAGGTAGATCCCAGCTCGCTCACAGCGTACAATACGCCCTCTTTATAAAGGTGGGCGATCATGGCAGACATCACTCTTATCAGCGGTAGTACGCTTGGCAGTGCGGAATATGTAGCAGAGCATCTGGCTGAAAAGCTGGACGACGCCGGTTTTTCCAGCGAAATACTGCATGGGCCAATGCTTGAAGAGGTTCCGACTGACGGGATCTGGCTGATTATCAGCTCCACGCACGGTGCGGGAGATATTCCTGACAACCTGCAGCCTTTATATGATGCGTTACGCGAGCAAAAGCCGGACCTGTCACAAGTGCGCTTTGGTGCAATCGGGATCGGCAGTCGTGAATATGACACCTTTTGCGGCGCAATCGACAAGCTGGAAGCCGAATTGAAGGCCTGTGGGGCAAAACAGATCGGCGAAACTCTCAGGATCAACGTGCTGGAACATGAAATTCCGGAAGATCCGGCTGAAATTTGGCTGGGATCGTGGCATCCGTTGCTCAGAGATTTGTAAAGATCGTACTTTTTTATGTGGATAACTCTGGTTAAAAGCTTGGATCAACCGGTAGTTATCCCAAGAACAACCGTTGTTCAGTTTTTGAGTTGTGTATAACCCTTCATTCTGATCCCAGCTTATACGGACCAGGATCACCGATCATTCACAGCTAATGATCCTCAGCAACCTGTTGATCTTACTTAAAGGATCGTCCTTATCCACAGAAAGGTGCGATCCTAATAAGAGATCACAATAAAACAGATCTCTAAATAAAAAGATCTTCTTTTTAATACCCAGGATCCCAGGTCTTTCTCCATCGACTAAAGTTGAGTAGAATCCACGGCCCGGGCTTCAATCCATTTTCACACCGCGTTATGCGAGGCAATTACCATGTTTTATCAGGATCCTTTTGACGTCATCATCATTGGCGGGGGTCATGCAGGCACCGAGGCCGCAATGGCCGCGGCGCGAATGGGTCAACAGACTCTGCTTTTGACACACAATATCGACACTCTGGGGCAGATGAGCTGCAACCCGGCGATCGGCGGTATTGGGAAGGGACACCTGGTAAAAGAAGTGGATGCGCTTGGTGGGTTGATGGCAAAAGCGATCGACCACGCGGGTATCCAGTTTAGGATACTAAACGCAAGCAAAGGGCCAGCCGTTCGCGCTACCCGAGCTCAGGCCGATCGTGTGCTCTATCGCCAGGCGGTACGCACTGCGCTGGAGAATCAACCCAACCTGATGATTTTCCAGCAGGCGGTTGAAGATCTGATTGTCGAAAACGATCGCGTTGTGGGTGCAGTAACCCAAATGGGACTGAAGTTCCGTGCCAAAGCGGTCGTATTAACTGTGGGGACTTTCCTCGACGGCAAAATTCATATTGGTCTGGATAACTACAGCGGTGGCCGCGCTGGCGATCCGCCGTCCATCCCGCTGTCACGCCGTCTGCGTGAACTGCCGCTGCGCGTCAGCCGCCTGAAAACCGGTACACCGCCGCGTATCGATGCGCGCACGATTGATTTCAGCGTGCTCGGCCAGCAAAACAGCGATAACCCGATGCCGGTCTTCTCATTCCTGGGCGATGCTTCTCAACATCCGCGCCAGATGCCGTGTTACATCACGCATACCAATGAGAAAACCCATGACGTGATCCGCAATAACCTCGATCGTAGCCCAATGTACGCTGGCGTGATCGAAGGTATCGGACCACGCTACTGCCCGTCGATCGAAGACAAAGTAATGCGCTTTGCCGATCGTAACCAGCATCAGATCTTCCTCGAACCGGAAGGACTGACCTCTAACGAAATTTACCCGAATGGCATCTCCACCAGCCTGCCGTTCGATGTGCAGATGCAAATTGTCCGCTCCATGCAGGGGATGGAAAATGCCAGAATCGTCCGCCCAGGCTACGCGATTGAGTATGATTTCTTCGATCCGCGTGACCTGAAACCTACTCTGGAAAGCAAATTCATCCAGGGTCTGTTCTTTGCGGGCCAGATTAACGGTACAACCGGTTATGAAGAAGCCGCCGCACAAGGCATGCTGGCAGGTCTGAACGCCGCACGCTTGTCTGCCGAAAAAGAGGGTTGGGCACCGCGTCGCGATCAGGCTTATCTTGGCGTGCTGGTGGACGACCTGTGTACGCTGGGTACCAAAGAACCGTACCGTATGTTCACATCTCGCGCTGAATACCGTTTGATGCTGCGTGAAGATAACGCCGACCTGCGTCTGACCGAAATTGGTCGTGAACTGGGTCTGGTGGACGATGAGCGCTGGGCTCGCTTCAACGAGAAACTGGAGCGTATCGAACAGGAACGCCAACGTCTTAAATCAACTTGGGTGAATCCGTTAGCGGAGTCCGCAGCAGAAGTGAATGCTCACCTGGCTACACCTCTGTCCCGTGAAGCGAGCGGTGAAGATCTGCTGCGTCGCCCGGATATGACCTATGCTCAGTTGACCTCTTTATCTGCGTTCGCACCCGCGCTTGATGATGCTCAGGCCGCAGAACAGGTTGAGATTCAGGTGAAATACGAAGGGTATATTGCCCGTCAGCTGGAAGAAATTGAAAGACAACAGCGCAATGAAAACACCCTGTTGCCTGCAACGCTGGATTATCGTCAGGTCTCTGGCTTGTCGAATGAAGTTATCGCTAAGCTGAACGATCACAAACCCGTCTCGATCGGTCAGGCATCGCGTATTTCCGGCATAACGCCTGCCGCCATCTCCATTCTGCTGGTATGGCTGAAAAAACAAGGTATGCTGCGCCGCAGCGCTTGATAACACTATTTTGGCGGGGGCGCTTCGCTTGCCCGCCGTACAAATTTGTAGGCCCGATAAGCGAAAGCGCATCGGGCATTTGATTATTAACAGGTAACGACCGTGCTCAACAAACTCTCTCGTCTGCTGGCTGATGCCGGTATTTCTCTTACCGATCACCAGAAAAATCAGCTGATTGCGTATGTCGATATGCTGCACAAATGGAACAAAGCGTACAACCTGACGTCGGTGCGGGATCCCAACGAAATGCTGGTACGCCATATTCTGGACAGCATTGTCGTTGCACCGTATCTGAAGGGTGAGCGTTTTATCGATGTAGGTACGGGACCGGGCCTGCCGGGAATTCCGCTCTCTATCGTGCGCCCTGAAGCGCATTTCACACTGCTCGATAGCCTGGGAAAACGTGTTCGTTTCTTGCGTCAGGTGCAGCATGAGCTTGCGCTTACTAACATCACTCCAGTGCAAAGCCGTGTTGAAGAATTTCCTTCAGAACCGCCGTTTGATGGGGTGATTAGCCGTGCTTTCGCTTCACTCAATGATATGGTGAGCTGGTGTCACCATTTGCCGGGCCAGAATGGGCGTTTTTATGCGCTAAAAGGGCAGTTGCCTGCAGATGAAATTGATTCGCTGCCAGCAGAATTCAGCGTTGAGTCCGTCGAAAAATTACGCGTTCCGCAGTTGGATGGTGAACGTCATTTGGTGGTTATTAAGCCAAACAAAATTTAATTTTTATCAAAAAAAATAGAGAAAAAACGGCTTTTCAGGTGTTAAAAGTCATAGGTAATAGTGTGGTTAAATGTCGTTACATTTCACTAGTGCCTTACGGTTTTGCATCATAACTATAACGTACCGTTTTTTGTTAAAAGCGAAACAAGTCAGCTGTGAAAATATCAGTCTGCTAAAAATAGAACGTAAGAATCACCGTTCGTGTTAATTTTTTATTATAAATGTCAATGAGCAGTTTTTTTGTTGTTAGGCGTTGTTTTTGAAATAGTGGCTATTTTTACGCTTAAATATCAAAAAGATGAAAAGGCATCAATTGCCACGTAAATAAATTATGCGAAGGTGAATATGTTCAATATGTGATCTGGTGCACGCTTTGGCGCCAGTGTTTTCGCGGCATTTGCAGTTTTGCATGATCGTTCACAGTTTGCCTAAAAGTAATAAATGTGGGGCAGCGAAAAATATTTAAACATTTATTCACTTTTTAGCTACTTATTGTTTGAAATCACGAAGGCGCACCGTATAATTTGTCCGCTTTTTGATGCTTGACTCTAAGCCATAAAGAACGTTTTATACGACACGCGGCATACCTCGAAGGGAGCAGGAGTAAAAACGTGATGTCTATGTCGCTCTTGAGTCGAAACGTTGCTCGTAAGCTTTTGCTCACACAGCTTCTGGTTGTAATAGCAAGTGGATTGCTGTTTAGCCTCAAAGACCCTTTCTGGGGCATCTCCGCGTTGTGTGGAGGATTGGCAGTGTTACTGCCTAATGTGTTGTTTATGATATTTGCCTGGCGTCACCAGGTACATACACCAGCGAAGGGCCGAGTAGCCTGGTCGTTCGCTTTCGGCGAAGCCTTCAAGGTATTAGCGATGCTGGTGTTGTTGGTGGTGGCGTTGGCTGTTTTGAAAGCGGTATTCATGCCGCTGATCGTTACGTGGGTTTTGGTGCTGGTGGTTCAGATACTGGCGCCGGCTGTAATTAACAACAAAGGGTAAAGGCATCATGGCTTCAGAAAATATGACGCCGCAGGATTACATAGGACACCATCTGAATAACCTTCAGTTGGACCTACGTACATTCTCGCTGGTGGATCCGCACAACCCCCCAGCCACCTTCTGGACGCTCAATATTGACTCCATTTTCTTCTCGGTGGTTCTGGGTCTGTTGTTCCTGCTTATGTTCCGTAGCGTAGCCAAAAAGGCGACCAGCGGCGTACCAGGTAAATTTCAGACCGCGATTGAGCTGGTAATCGGCTTTGTGCATGGTAGCGTGAAAGACATGTACCATGGCAAAAGCAAGCTGATTGCTCCGCTGGCCCTGACGATTTTCGTCTGGGTATTCCTGATGAACTTGATGGATTTGCTGCCTATCGACCTGCTGCCGTACATCGGTGAGCATATCTTTGGCCTACCGGCTCTGCGTGTGGTTCCGTCTGCTGACGTGAACATCACCCTGTCGATGGCGCTGGGCGTATTTATCCTCATTCTGTTCTACAGCATCAAAATGAAAGGCATCGGTGGCTTCGCGAAAGAGTTGACGCTGCAGCCGTTCAATCACTGGGCGTTCATCCCTGTCAACTTAATCCTTGAAGGGGTAAGCCTGCTGTCCAAACCAATCTCTCTTGGTCTGCGACTGTTCGGCAACATGTATGCCGGTGAGCTGATTTTCATTCTGATTGCTGGTCTGTTGCCGTGGTGGTCACAGTGGATCCTGAATGTGCCTTGGGCCATTTTCCACATACTGATTATCACGCTGCAAGCCTTCATATTTATGGTTCTGACGATTGTCTATCTGTCGATGGCATCTGAAGAGCATTAATTTACCAACACTACTACGTTTTAACTGAAACAAACTGGAGACTGTCATGGAAAACCTGAATATGGATCTGCTGTACATTGCTGCCGCTGTGATGATGGGTCTGGCGGCAATCGGTGCTGCGATCGGTATCGGCATCCTCGGGGGTAAATTCCTGGAAGGCGCAGCGCGTCAACCGGATCTGATTCCTCTGCTGCGTACTCAGTTCTTTATCGTTATGGGTCTGGTGGATGCAATCCCAATGATCGCTGTAGGTCTGGGTCTGTACGTGATGTTTGCTGTCGCGTAGTAAGCGTTGCTTGAATTAAGAGCAATATCAGAACGTTAACTAGATAGAGGCATTGTGCTGTGAATCTTAACGCAACAATCCTCGGCCAGGCCATCGCGTTTGTCCTGTTCGTTCTGTTCTGCATGAAGTACGTATGGCCGCCATTAATGGCTGCCATCGAAAAACGTCAAAAAGAAATTGCTGACGGCCTTGCTTCTGCAGAACGAGCACATAAGGATCTTGACCTTGCAAAGGCCAGCGCGACCGACCAGCTGAAAAAAGCGAAGGCGGAAGCTCAGGTAATCATTGAGCAGGCGAACAAACGCCGTGCTCAGATCCTGGACGAAGCTAAAACTGAAGCAGAGCAGGAACGTACTAAAATCGTGGCACAGGCGCAGGCGGAAATTGACGCCGAGCGTAAACGTGCTCGCGAAGAGCTGCGTAAGCAAGTTGCTATCCTGGCTGTTGCTGGCGCCGAGAAGATCATCGAACGTTCCGTGGATGAAGCTGCTAATAGCGACATCGTGGACAAACTTGTCGCTGAACTGTAAGGAGGGAGGGGCTGATGTCTGAATTTATTACGGTAGCTCGCCCCTACGCCAAAGCAGCTTTTGACTTTGCCGTTGAGCACCAAAGCATTGACCGTTGGCAGGATATGTTGACGTTCGCCGCTGAGGTGACAAAAAACGAACAAATGGCAGAGCTTCTCTCTGGCGCGCTGGCGCCGGAAACGCTCGCTGAGTCGTTTATCGCCGTGTGCGGTGAGCAGCTGGACGAAAGCGGCCAAAACCTGATTAGGGTTATGGCTGAAAATAACCGTCTGAATGCGCTCCCGGATGTTCTTGAGCAGTTTATTCACCTGCGTGCAGCCAGTGAGGCTATCTCTGAGGTAGAAGTCACTTCTGCCAATGCACTGAGTGATGAACAGCTTACGAAGATTAGTGCTGCGATGGAAAAACGTCTGTCACGCAAAGTTAAGCTGAATTGCAAAATCGATAAGTCTGTAATGGCAGGCGTAATCATCCGAGCGGGTGATATGGTCATTGATGGCAGCGTACGCGGCCGTCTTGAGCGCCTTGCAGACGTCTTGCAGTCTTAAGGGGACTGGAGCATGCAACTGAATTCCACCGAAATCAGCGAACTGATCAAGCAGCGCATTGCTCAGTTCAGTGTTGTGAGCGAAGCTCATAACGAAGGTACTATTGTTTCTGTAAGTGACGGTGTTATCCGCATTCACGGCCTGGCCGATTGTATGCAGGGTGAGATGATTTCCCTGCCGGGTAACCGTTACGCTATCGCACTGAACCTGGAGCGCGACTCCGTAGGTGCAGTTGTGATGGGTCCATACGCTGACCTCGCCGAAGGCATGAAGGTTAAGTGTACGGGTCGTATTCTGGAAGTTCCGGTTGGCCGTGGCCTGCTGGGTCGTGTGGTGAACACTCTGGGTTCCCCGATTGACGGTAAAGGTCCGGTTGATAACGATGGCTTCTCGCCAATCGAAGTTATCGCACCAGGCGTAATCGAACGTCAGTCCGTCGACCAGCCAGTACAGACCGGTTATAAATCTGTTGATGCCATGATCCCAATCGGTCGTGGCCAGCGTGAGCTGATCATCGGTGACCGTCAGACAGGTAAAACTGCGATGGCAATCGATGCCATCATCAACCAGCGTGATTCCGGCATCAAATGTGTGTACGTGGCTATCGGCCAGAAAGCGTCCACCATTTCCAACGTGGTTCGTAAACTGGAAGAACACGGCGCACTGTCCAACACCATCGTTGTTGTGGCGACCGCGTCTGAATCTGCTGCACTGCAATACCTGGCACCATATGCCGGTTGCGCAATGGGCGAATACTTCCGTGACCGCGGTGAAGATGCACTGATCGTTTACGATGACCTGTCTAAACAGGCTGTTGCTTACCGTCAGGTTTCCCTGCTGCTGCGTCGTCCGCCAGGACGTGAAGCATTCCCGGGCGACGTATTTTACCTCCACTCCCGTCTGCTGGAACGCGCATCCCGCGTAAACGCGGAATACGTTGAGAAGTTCACCAATGGTGAAGTTAAAGGTAAAACCGGCTCCCTGACCGCTCTGCCGATTATCGAAACCCAGGCGGGTGACGTTTCTGCGTTCGTTCCGACCAACGTAATTTCCATTACCGATGGTCAGATCTTCCTGGAAACCAACCTGTTTAACTCCGGTATTCGTCCGGCAGTTAACCCGGGTATCTCCGTATCTCGTGTTGGTGGTGCAGCGCAGACCAAGATCATCAAGAAACTGTCCGGTGGTATTCGTACCGCTCTGGCACAGTATCGTGAACTGGCAGCGTTTTCTCAGTTCGCTTCCGACCTGGATGAAGCTACTCGTAAGCAGCTGAGCCATGGTCAGAAAGTAACTGAACTGCTGAAGCAGAAACAGTATGCGCCAATGTCTGTTGCACAGCAGGGTGTGGTGCTGTTTGCGGCTGAACGCGGTTACCTCGAAGATGTGGAACTGGCGAAAATCGGTAGCTTCGAAGCCGCTCTGCTGGCTTACGTTGACCGTGACCACGCTCCGCTGATGCAAGAGATCAACCAGTCCGGTGGCTATAACGATGAAATCGAAGGCAAGCTGAAAGCTATCCTCGATTCCTTCAAGGCAACCCAGTCCTGGTAACGTCTGGCGGTCTGCTTTAGGGCGGACCGCAAGGCATTGAGGAGAAGCTCATGGCCGGCGCAAAAGAGATACGTAGTAAGATCGCAAGCGTCCAGAACACGCAGAAGATCACTAAAGCGATGGAGATGGTCGCCGCTTCCAAAATGCGTAAATCGCAGGATCGCATGGCGGCCAGCCGTCCTTATGCAGAGACCATGCGCAAAGTGATTGGTCACCTTGCGAATGGTAATCTGGAATATAAGCACCCTTACCTGGAAGAACGCGACGTTAAACGCGTGGGCTACCTGGTGGTGTCGACCGACCGTGGTCTGTGCGGTGGCTTGAACATTAACCTGTTCAAAAAGCTGCTGGCGGATATGAAAACATGGTCCGATAAAGGCGTTCAGTGCGATATCGCAATGATTGGCTCTAAGGGCGTGTCTTTCTTTAACTCCGTTGGCGGAAACGTGATCGCTCAGGTAACCGGCATGGGGGATAACCCTTCCCTGTCCGAACTGATCGGTCCGGTTAAAGTGATGCTGCAGGCCTACGATGAAGGTCGTCTGGACAAACTGTACGTTGTCAGCAACAAATTTATTAACACCATGTCTCAGACGCCAACCATCACTCAACTGCTGCCTCTGCCGGCATCAGATGATGATGAATTGAAGCGTAAATCCTGGGATTACCTGTATGAGCCAGACCCGAAAGCGCTGCTGGATACCTTGCTGCGTCGTTATGTCGAGTCTCAGGTTTATCAGGGCGTGGTAGAAAACCTGGCCAGCGAGCAGGCCGCACGTATGGTGGCGATGAAAGCCGCGACCGACAATGGCGGCAGCCTGATTAAAGAGCTGCAGTTGGTATACAACAAAGCTCGTCAGGCCAGCATTACTCAGGAACTCACCGAAATCGTCGGTGGTGCATCCGCGGTATAACCAGGTTAATTCGTAGAGGATTCAAGATGGCTACTGGAAAAATTGTCCAGGTAATCGGCGCCGTGGTTGACGTCGAATTCCCTCAGGATGCCGTACCGCGCGTGTACGATGCTCTTGAGGTTATGAATGGTAAAGAGAGCCTGGTGCTGGAAGTTCAGCAGCAGCTCGGCGGCGGTATCGTACGTACCATCGCCATGGGTTCTTCCGACGGTCTGCGTCGTGGTCTGGAAGTTAAAGACCTCGAACACCCGATCGAAGTCCCGGTAGGTAAAGCAACCCTGGGTCGTATCATGAACGTCCTGGGTCACCCGATCGACATGAAAGGCGATATCGGTGAAGAAGAGCGTTGGGCTATCCACCGCGCAGCACCTTCCTACGAAGAGCTGTCCAGCTCTCAGGAACTGCTGGAAACCGGCATCAAAGTTATCGACCTGATGTGTCCGTTCGCTAAGGGCGGTAAAGTCGGTCTGTTCGGTGGTGCGGGTGTAGGTAAAACCGTAAACATGATGGAGCTGATCCGTAACATCGCGATCGAACACTCCGGTTACTCCGTGTTTGCGGGCGTAGGTGAACGTACTCGTGAGGGTAACGACTTCTACCACGAAATGACCGACTCCAACGTACTGGACAAAGTGTCCCTGGTATATGGCCAGATGAACGAGCCGCCGGGAAACCGTCTGCGCGTTGCACTGACCGGTCTGACCATGGCTGAGAAGTTCCGTGACGAAGGTCGTGACGTTCTGCTGTTCGTTGATAACATCTACCGTTACACCCTGGCCGGTACAGAAGTATCTGCACTGCTGGGTCGTATGCCATCAGCGGTAGGCTACCAGCCGACCCTGGCGGAAGAGATGGGTGTTCTTCAGGAACGTATCACCTCTACCAAAACCGGTTCTATCACCTCCGTTCAGGCGGTATACGTACCTGCGGATGACTTGACTGACCCGTCCCCAGCAACCACCTTTGCTCACTTGGATGCAACCGTGGTACTGAGCCGTCAGATCGCTTCTCTGGGTATCTACCCGGCAGTTGACCCGCTGGACTCCACCAGCCGTCAGTTGGATCCGCTGGTTGTTGGTCAGGAACACTACGATACCGCGCGTGGCGTACAGTCCCTGCTGCAGCGTTATCAGGAACTGAAAGACATCATCGCCATCCTGGGTATGGATGAACTGTCTGAAGAAGATAAACTGGTGGTAGCACGTGCGCGTAAGATCCAGCGCTTCCTGTCCCAGCCGTTCTTCGTTGCGGAAGTATTCACCGGTTCTCCGGGTAAATACGTTTCCCTGAAAGACACCATCCGTGGCTTTAAAGGCATCATGGAAGGCGAATACGACCACCTGCCAGAGCAGGCGTTCTACATGGTTGGTTCTATCGACGAAGCCGTGGAAAAAGCCAAAAAACTTTAACGCCTTAATCGGAGGGTGATATGGCAATGACTTACCACCTGGACGTCGTCAGCGCAGAGCAACAAATGTTCTCTGGTCTGGTCGAGAAAATCCAGGTAACGGGTAGTGAAGGTGAACTGGGTATTTTCCCGGGTCACGCACCGCTGCTCACCGCCATTAAGCCTGGTATGATCCGCATCGTTAAACAGTTCGGTCATGAAGAGTTTATCTATCTGTCCGGCGGCATTCTCGAAGTGCAGCCTGGCAGCGTGACCGTACTGGCTGATACCGCGATTCGCGGACAGGATCTCGATGAAGCGAGAGCCCTGGAAGCGAAGCGTAAGGCTGAAGAGCATATCAAGAGCTCTCATGGTGACGTGGATTACGCTCAGGCATCTGCGGAACTGGCCAAAGCGATCGCGAAACTGCGCGTTATCGAGTTGACCAAAAAAGCGATGTAACACCGGCTTGAAAAGCACAAAGGCCAGTCTGGTTTCCAGGCTGGCTTTTTTTATGGCTTGGTTACAGGAAATATGTAAATAAAAAGCAGTTTTATTATTTCGTGATTTAGATCATAAAAATATTGATTGGTTAAAAAATGAGGCGTAGACTCTTTTTTATGTGATGTATGTCACATAATGAACTCAGATAAAAAAAGAGATACCAACATGAAATTGATCAACAAAATCATCGCCCTGTTCAGCAATATGAGTTTTTAGTCTTTCCCCGCCAGCTCTGTGGCGCGAAGCTTAATGCGGTTTATCAGCTAGCGTCATCGTCATTAAATCCCCCTCCTTCGCTGTATCATTTGTTCTCTATCATTCCTCCCCTCAATTTTCCCAACCCGTTTTTCTGCTTCTCACTGAATCACATAAATAAAATCGTACTATGCTGATGTAATGCTTTATTCATGCGGTAAAAAAATAGCAAAAACATTAACCTAAGGCTTTAATAAGAGCAGACTCCTGGTTTTTGGGAGACAAAAGACGCAGATATAGACGAAAATAGTGAGTTATCAGATGGGGAATCCCCCCTGTTGAACGTTTTATCTTCGGTCCATTTCACGCTGAAAAAAATGTAGTATTTTCAATGTGAAACGGTATAAATTCGTTCTCAAATTACAGTCAGGACGTGTATGTTGAATAATGCTATGAGCGTTGTGATCCTTGCCGCAGGCAAAGGCACGCGTATGTATTCCGATCTTCCTAAAGTGCTGCACACCCTCGCAGGAAAGCCGATGGTTCAGCATGTCATTGATGCAGCTAATGAATTAGGTGCGACTCATGTACACCTTGTCTACGGACACGGTGGTGATCTGCTTAAGCAAACGCTGAAAGATGGCAATCTGAATTGGGTTCTGCAGGCTGAGCAGTTGGGTACCGGCCATGCAATGCAGCAGGCGGCGCCATTCTTTAGTGATGACGAAGACATTTTAATGCTCTATGGAGATGTGCCGCTGATCTCTACCGATACCTTACGTCGCCTGCGTGAAGCCAAACCGCAGGGTGGTATCGGTTTGTTAACGGTAAAACTGGACGACCCATCCGGCTATGGGCGTATTACCCGTGATAACGGCAAAGTTACTGGCATTGTTGAGCATAAAGATGCAACCGACGAGCAGCGTCAAATCCAGGAAATCAACACTGGCATTCTGATTGCCAACGGCGCTGACATGAAGCGTTGGCTGTCTAAACTGACCAACAACAACGTGCAGGGTGAATACTACATCACCGATATCATCGCGATGGCGTATCAGGAAGGACGTGAAATTGCGGCAGTACATCCGGCACGAATCAGTGAAACGGAAGGGGTAAATAACCGCCTTCAGTTATCCCGTCTGGAACGTGTGTATCAGTCCGAGCAGGCAGAAAAACTGCTGCTGGCGGGCGTGATGCTGCGCGATCCTGCACGTTTTGATCTTCGCGGTACGCTGATTCACGGGCGCGATGTTGAAATTGATACTAACGTTATCATTGAAGGTAACGTAACCGTTGGAGATCGCGTCAAGATTGGCGCTGGCTGTATCATCAAAAACAGCGTGATTGGTGAGGGGTGTGAGCTTAGCCCGTACAGTGTGGTGGAAGATGCCCATCTGGAAGCCGCTTGCACCATCGGTCCATTCGCGCGTCTGCGCCCGGGTGCAGAGCTGCAGGAAGGCGCACACGTGGGTAACTTCGTCGAAATGAAAAAAGCGCGTCTGGGTAAAGGCTCTAAAGCTGGTCATTTGACCTATCTGGGCGATGCGGAAATTGGCGATAACGTGAATATCGGCGCGGGTACGATCACCTGCAATTACGATGGCGCGAATAAATTTAAAACCATTATTGGCGATGATGTGTTTGTCGGTTCTGATACTCAGCTGGTGGCACCTGTCACCGTGGGTAAAGGTGCGACGATTGCAGCAGGAACCACCGTAACGCGTAATGTCGCTGATAACGAATTGGTATTAAGCCGTGTACCTCAGGTCCATAAACAGGGCTGGCAGCGTCCGGTGAAGAAGAAGTAATTTATTTTTGCCGGATGGCGGCTTTGCCTTATCCGGCCTACGTGCGGTGACGTTCTGTAGGCCTGATAAGCGTGAGCGCCATCAGGCAGACAAGAGATGAGGGGATAATATAATCCTCCGCTCAACAAGCAGTACCTATAAAAATAACCCCACTCTCTACAAGGCTCGGGGCGCCCGGAATACGGGTATCAGGTTGACCGACAACGACAGGCACAATGCCTAAATTCGGAATCAAAAAATATGTGTGGAATTGTTGGCGCTATCGCGCAGCGTGATGTAGCTGAAATCCTTCTCGAAGGTTTACGTCGTCTGGAATATCGTGGTTATGACTCTGCTGGTCTGGCCGTTGTCGATGCTGAAGGCAACATGACCCGTCTGCGTCGTTTGGGTAAAGTGCAGATGCTGACTGCTGCTGCGGAAGAACATCCGCTGCATGGTGGTACTGGTATTGCTCACACCCGCTGGGCGACACACGGTGAACCTTCAGAAGCGAACGCGCATCCCCATGTTTCTGAACACATTGTTGTGGTGCATAACGGCATCATTGAAAACCATGAACCACTGCGTGAGCTGTTGAAAACGCGTGGCTACACCTTTGTTTCTGAAACCGACACCGAAGTGATTGCTCACCTGGTGCACTGGGAGCTGGAACAGGGTGGTACGCTGCGTGAAGCCGTGCTGCGCACTATTCCGCAGCTGCGCGGTGCCTACGGCACGGTGATCATGGATACCCGTAACCCGGAAACCCTGCTGGCGGCCCGTTCTGGCAGCCCGCTGGTGATTGGTCTGGGTATGGGTGAGAACTTTATCGCTTCCGATCAGCTGGCACTGCTGCCGGTAACCCGTCGCTTCATCTTCCTGGAAGAGGGCGACATCGCGGAAGTAACCCGTCGTTCGGTCTCTATTTTCGACAAGTCTGGCGCGGAAGTGAAACGTCAGGATATCGAATCTAATCTGCAATACGATGCGGGCGAAAAAGGTATTTATCGCCACTACATGCAGAAAGAGATCTACGAACAGCCGAACGCAATTAAAAACACGCTGACCGGCCGTATCAGCCACGGTGAAGTGGATTTAAGCGAGCTGGGTTCGCATGCCAACGAGCTGCTGTCTCAGGTTGAGCATATCCAGATTATCGCCTGCGGTACGTCGTACAACTCCGGTATGGTGTCCCGCTACTGGTTTGAATCGTTGGCTGGCATTCCTTGTGATGTCGAAATTGCTTCCGAATTCCGCTATCGCAAATCCGCCGTGCGTCGTAACAGCCTGATGATCACTCTTTCCCAGTCTGGTGAAACGGCAGATACCCTGGCGGGTCTGCGCTTATCCAAAGAGTTGGGCTATCTGGGCTCGCTGGCTATTTGTAACGTACCGGGCTCTTCTCTGGTGCGCGAATCCGACCTGGCGATGATGACTAATGCCGGTACCGAAATCGGCGTGGCCTCCACGAAAGCATTTACCACTCAGCTGACCGTTCTGCTGATGCTGGTGGCGAAACTGTCTCGTCTGAAAGGCCTGGATGTGGCTATTGAGCAGGAAATCGTTCACGGTCTGCAGGCGCTGCCGAGCCGTATTGAGCAGATGCTGTCTCAGGACAAACGCATTGCCGCTCTGGCTGAAGGATTCTCTGATAAACACCATGCGCTGTTCCTGGGCCGCGGCGATCAGTACCCGATTGCGCTGGAAGGCGCGCTGAAGCTGAAAGAGATCTCGTATATTCACGCTGAAGCATATGCCGCAGGCGAACTGAAACACGGTCCGCTGGCGCTGATTGATGCCGATATGCCGGTTATCGTGGTTGCGCCGAACAACGAACTGCTGGAAAAACTGAAGTCCAACATTGAAGAAGTTCGCGCCCGTGGTGGTCAACTGTACGTCTTTGCTGACCAGGATGCTGGCTTTACCAGCAGCGAAAATATGCACATCATTGAGATGCCGCATGTGGAAGAGGTGATTGCACCGATCTTCTATACCGTTCCGCTGCAGTTGCTGGCGTATCATGTGGCGCTGATTAAAGGCACCGACGTGGATCAGCCGCGTAACCTGGCGAAGTCGGTTACCGTAGAGTAATCCGTACCTAACTGAACTGAAAATGCCCTGCTATAAGCGGGGCATTTTTTTAAACTTGTTCTGTTTTTAATCAATTATCCCGCCTGTTTTATGTGACAAACCGTCATCTTCAGCTACTGTTTGCAGTGTCATAAAAAGAAAATTTTAGCGAAATGTTATTGTCATGGTAATGGTTAACGTTTTGTTTTAAATGTATTTTTAGGTAAATAACTTCTCGTATTTTTCATTGTCATAAAACTGTCATATTTCGTACATTTAACTGTCACCTGTTTGTCCTATTTTGCTCACAGTAGCAACTCAAACAACGATTTACGAAAACCGTGCAGGAGACATTATGAAAGTTATGCGTACCACTGTCGCAACTGTTGTCGCCGCGACCTTATCCATGAGCGCGTTCTCTGCGTTTGCAGCAGCGAGCCTGACAGGTGCAGGTGCAACCTTCCCTGCGCCAGTGTATGCCAAATGGGCAGATACCTATCAGAAAGAGACCGGTAGCAAAGTAAACTACCAGGGTATCGGCTCCTCCGGTGGTGTAAAACAAATTACGGCCAATACCGTTGATTTCGGCGCTTCTGATGCCCCGCTGTCTGACGAGAAACTGGCACAAGAAGGCCTGTTCCAGTTCCCGACCGTTATCGGCGGTGTGGTGCTGGCGGTGAATATCCCTGGACTGAAATCCGGCGAGCTGGTGCTTGATGGTAAAACGCTGGGCGACATCTACCTCGGTAAAATTAAGAAGTGGGATGACGAAGCCATCACCAAACTGAACCCAGGTCTGAAGCTGCCTTCGCAAAATATCGCTGTTGTGCGCCGCGCTGATGGTTCCGGTACTTCCTTCGTCTTCACTAGCTACCTGGCGAAAGTGAACGAAGAGTGGAAATCTAAAATTGGTTCTGGCTCTACCGTAAACTGGCCGACCGGTCTGGGCGGTAAAGGTAACGACGGTATCGCCGCGTTCGTACAGCGTCTGCCGGGTTCTATCGGTTACGTTGAGTACGCTTACGCTAAGCAGAACAACCTGGCGTACACCAAGCTGGTCTCTGCTGATGGTAAACCGGTAAGCCCGACCGAAGAAAACTTTGCCAACGCCGCTAAAGGCGCTGACTGGAGCAAAACTTTCGCTCAGGATCTGACTAACCAGAAAGGTGACGATGCGTGGCCAATCACTTCCACCACCTTCATCCTCGTCCATAAAGAGCAGAAGAAGCCTGAGCAGGGCGTTGAAGTGCTGAAATTCTTCGACTGGGCATACAAAAATGGTGGCAAACAGGCTAATGACCTGGATTACGCCAGCCTGCCGGACAGCGTGGTTGAGCAGATTCGTGCTGCATGGAAGACCAACGTGAAAGACAGCAGCGGTAAAGCGCTGTACTAATAGAATATCTTTAACGAGTTGGCGGATGGCGCTACGCTTATCCGCCCTACAGTTCCGACTGTAGGCCCAATTTGTAGGCCGGATAAGCGTAGCGCCATCCGGCAGGGCAATTTCGTAAACGCGTTTAACTTAAAGAGTGATTTATGGCTGCAACCAAGCCTGCTTTTAACCCACCGGGTAAAAAGGGTGACATGATATTCAGCGCGCTGGTAAAACTGGCTGCGCTGATTGTGCTATTGATGTTGGGTGGCATTATTGTCTCTCTGGTTATCTCCTCCTGGCCAAGCATACAGAAATTTGGTTTCTCCTTTTTGTGGACCAAAGACTGGGATGCGCCGAACGATATCTACGGCGCGCTGGTACCGATTTACGGTACGCTGGTCACCTCGTTTATTGCATTGCTGATTGCCGTTCCGGTGAGTTTCGGCATTGCGCTGTTCCTGACTGAACTTGCACCCGGTTGGCTGCGTCGTCCGCTGGGTATCGCTATTGAACTGCTGGCAGCAATTCCGAGTATCGTATACGGCATGTGGGGCCTGTTTATCTTTGCCCCGCTGTTTGCGACGTACTTCCAGGAGCCGGTCGGAAACATCCTTTCCAACATTCCGTTTGTTGGTGCACTGTTCGCTGGCCCGGCGTTTGGTATCGGTATTCTGGCGGCTGGTGTGATCCTCGCTATCATGATCATTCCGTACATTGCTGCGGTTATGCGTGATGTGTTCGAACAAACGCCGGTGCTTATGAAAGAGTCAGCCTACGGCATCGGCTGTACCACCTGGGAAGTTATCTGGCGTATCGTCCTGCCGTTCACCAAAAATGGTGTGATCGGTGGTGTGATGCTGGGTCTGGGCCGCGCGCTGGGTGAAACCATGGCGGTGACCTTTATCATTGGTAACACCTACCAGCTCGATAGCGCCTCGCTGTACATGCCGGGCAACAGTATTACCTCTGCGCTGGCGAATGAATTTGCCGAAGCGGAATCGGGGCTGCACGTTGCTGCGTTGATGGAACTGGGTCTGATTCTGTTTGTGATCACCTTCATCGTACTGGCGGCGTCTAAGTTCATGATCATGCGCCTTGCGAAGAACGAGGGGGCACGCTAATGGCTACGCTTGAAATGCAAAACACCACTGCGCTGGCGGAGTCCCGCCGTAAAATGCAGGCACGTCGCCGTCTGAAGAACCGCATCGCGCTGACGCTCTCTATGGCGACCATGGCGTTCGGTCTGTTCTGGCTCATTTGGATCCTGATGTCCACGATCACCCGTGGTATTGACGGTATGTCGCTGGCGCTGTTCACCGAAATGACGCCTCCGCCGAATACAGCGGGTGGTGGTCTGGCGAACGCCCTGGCCGGTAGCGGACTGTTAATTCTGTGGGCGACCGTGTTTGGTACTCCGCTTGGCATTATGGCGGGTATCTACCTGGCAGAGTACGGACGTAAGTCCTGGCTGGCTGAGGTTATCCGCTTTATCAATGACATTCTGCTGTCTGCGCCATCAATCGTGGTCGGTCTGTTCGTTTACACCATCGTGGTAGCAAAAATGGAGCACTTCTCTGGCTGGGCGGGCGTTATCGCGCTGGCGCTGCTGCAGGTGCCCATTGTTATCCGTACCACGGAGAACATGCTCAAGCTGGTGCCGGATAGCCTGCGTGAAGCTGCCTATGCACTGGGTACGCCGAAATGGAAGATGATTTCTGCGATCACCCTGAAGGCGTCTGTCTCGGGGATCATTACAGGTGTTCTGTTAGCGATTGCTCGTATCGCAGGTGAAACGGCTCCGCTGCTGTTTACGTCGCTCTCCAACCAGTTCTGGAGCACCGACATGATGCAGCCTATCGCCAACCTGCCGGTCACTATCTTTAAGTTTGCTATGAGCCCGTTTGCTGAGTGGCAGCAACTGGCCTGGGCCGGGGTACTGATTATTACCCTGTGCGTACTGCTGCTGAACATTCTGGCGCGCGTCATTTTCGCGAAGAAGAAACACGGTTAATTTTTACGGCGTGGCTGATGCGGCGCCGGATGAGGAAGAGATTGAAATGAGTATGGTTGATACTGCTCCGGGTAAGATTCAGGTTCGTGATTTGAACTTCTACTATGGCAAATTCCATGCCCTGAAGAACATCAACCTGGATATAGCTAAAAACCAGGTAACGGCGTTTATCGGGCCGTCAGGCTGTGGTAAATCGACGCTGCTGCGTACGTTCAACAAAATGTTTGAACTGTACCCGGAGCAGCGTGCGGAAGGTGAAATCCTGCTGGATGGCGACAATATTCTCACCAATACCCAGGATATCGCTCTGCTGCGTGCCAAAGTGGGCATGGTATTTCAGAAGCCGACGCCGTTCCCGATGTCCATTTACGACAACATTGCTTTTGGCGTACGTCTGTTTGAGAAACTCTCGCGTGCAGATATGGACGAGCGTGTGCAGTGGGCATTGACCAAGGCCGCATTGTGGAACGAAACCAAAGATAAATTACACCAGAGCGGGTACTCTCTCTCGGGTGGTCAGCAGCAGCGCCTGTGTATTGCGCGTGGTATCGCCATTCGCCCGGAAGTGCTTCTGCTTGATGAGCCATGTTCAGCGCTCGACCCTATTTCTACCGGGCGTATCGAAGAGCTGATCACTGAGCTAAAAGAGGATTACACCGTCGTTATCGTTACCCACAACATGCAGCAGGCTGCGCGTTGTTCCGATCACACGGCATTTATGTACCTGGGCGAGTTGATTGAGTTCAGCAACACGGACGATCTGTTCACCAAGCCCGCGAAGAAACAAACTGAAGATTACATCACCGGTCGTTACGGCTGATTCAGGAGCTTGTTGTGGATAACCTTAACCTTAATAAACATATTTCCGGCCAGTTCAATGCAGAGCTGGAAAGCATCCGTACCCAGGTGATGACCATGGGCGGCATGGTCGAGCAGCAGCTTTCTGATGCAATCACGGCGATGCACAACCAGGACAGCGAGCTGGCGAAGCGCGTCATTGAAGGCGATAAGAACGTTAACATGATGGAAGTGGCGATCGACGAAGCCTGCGTGCGTATCATCGCCAAGCGTCAACCGACAGCGAGCGACCTGCGTCTGGTGATGGCGATTATCAAAACCATCGCTGAGCTGGAACGTATTGGCGACGTGGCGGACAAAATTTGCCGTACCGCGCTGGAGAAGTTCTCGCAACAGCACCAGCCTCTGCTGGTAAGCCTGGAATCACTGGGCCGCCACACCGTACAAATGCTGCATGACGTGCTGGATGCGTTTGCGCGTATGGATCTGGACGAAGCAGTGCGTATTTATCGCGAAGATAAGAAAGTTGACCAGGAATATGAAGGCATCGTGCGTCAGCTGATGACTTATATGATGGAAGACCCACGTACCATTCCAAGCGTGCTGACCGCGCTGTTCTGCGCACGTTCCATCGAACGTATCGGTGACCGCTGCCAGAATATCTGCGAATACATCTTCTACTTCGTGAAGGGACAAGACTTCCGTCACGTGGGCGGGGATGAGCTGGATAAGCTGCTGGCGGGCAAAGATCCGAAGGAATAAGCAGTTTGTTGCGTTCGCCGGGATCCCCCGGCGTCGCTATTGTAGGCCGGATAAGGCGTTACGCCGCATCCGGCATTCTGCGCCATTCACCTGATGGCGCTTTGCTTATCGGGCCTACTGTTTATTCGACGATATTCCAACCCCGCGCCTTCCACAATTCCGGCAATTGTGCCAGATCGGTAAACGTCGTCACTTTTGGATGATCGATCGGTTTGTTATGCGGATCGGCGCAGAAGTAGAACACCTCCATCCCGGCGGCAATCCCCGCCTGCGCGCCTGCGCTGGAATCATCAACCAGAATGCAGTTCTCAACATTAACGTCCATCGCTTTCGCCGCATGGAACATCAGGGCCGGATCGGGCTTCCAACGCTGAATATCGTAGCCGCTGAACAGTAAATCAGGGAAATGGTGCAACATGCCCAGCTTACCCAGCGAATGCTGCATTTTGCTGACCGGACCGTTAGAGACCACACACATTGGTACGGCCATGCTGTCCAGTAGCGCATTGGCACCGGCAATCACCTCCAGTTCCGTATCGAACAGACGTGCGACCTCAGCGCGGTAAACCGGTTCTAAATCGGCTTTTGCCAGTTCGACACCGTGCTCTTCGTTGATAATGTCGATGATCTCGTACAGCTTTACCCCCTTGAAGCGTTTGAAAATTTCTTCAAGATCGAGCGTAATGCCAAACGCCTGGAACATGCTGACATACGCGCGAGAACAAATCACTTCACTGTCGACAAGGGTACCGTCACAGTCAAAAAATACGGCTTCTATCTGGGACATGTCATTTCCGTTTTAACAAGTTTAACGTTTTCGTAATGCATTATTGGGCGACGCAATCGTTGCCGTATAAGCAAAATCAATGAAAAAAGTTGCTCATAACCCAACCCTATTGTCGCATTTTGGTATAGGATAGCGACGAATTTTCCCTCCTTGTTCGGAAATTGATAATGAGTCAACAACACACAACCCAGGCTTCTGGCCAGGGGATGCTGGAACGCGTGTTCAAACTGCGCGAACATGGCACGACGGCACGGACCGAAGTGATCGCCGGTTTAACGACCTTCCTGACGATGGTGTATATCGTTTTTGTTAACCCGCAAATTCTTGGCGTGGCTGGCATGGATACCAGCGCTGTCTTTGTTACCACCTGCCTTATTGCTGCATTTGGTAGCATCCTGATGGGCCTGTTTGCCAACCTGCCGGTCGCACTTGCGCCTGCTATGGGCCTGAACGCATTCTTCGCTTTCGTGGTCGTTGGCGCGATGGGGCTGTCATGGCAGATTGGTATGGGCGCTATCTTCTGGGGCGCTGTTGGTCTGCTGCTGCTGACGATTTTCCGCGTTCGTTACTGGATGATTGCCAATATCCCGGTTAGCCTGCGTGTGGGGATCACCAGTGGTATTGGTCTGTTCATCGGCATGATGGGACTGAAAAACGCCGGTGTTATCGTCGCCAACAAAGACACGCTGGTGTCTATCGGTAACCTGACGTCCCACAGCGTACTGCTCGGTATCCTGGGCTTCTTTATCATCGCGATTCTGGCGTCACGTAACATTCACGCGGCGGTGCTGATTTCTATCATCGTAACCACGCTGCTGGGTTGGATGCTGGGCGATGTTCATTACAACGGTATCGTTTCTGCGCCACCGAGCGTGATGTCTGTTATCGGACATGTCGACCTGGCCGGTTCGTTTAACATTGGCCTGGCGGGTGTGATTTTCTCGTTCATGCTGGTTAATCTGTTCGACTCCTCCGGTACGCTGATTGGCGTTACGGATAAAGCCGGTCTGGCTGATGCGAAGGGCAAGTTCCCGCGCATGAAGCAAGCGCTGTATGTGGATAGCGTGTCGTCGGTTACCGGGGCGTTTATCGGGACTTCTTCCGTCACTGCGTATATCGAATCTTCTTCCGGGGTTTCGGTCGGTGGACGTACCGGTCTGACCGCCGTGGTCGTTGGTCTGCTGTTCCTGCTGGTTATCTTCCTGTCGCCGCTGGCGGGGATGGTACCGGGTTATGCAGCCGCTGGTGCGCTGATTTACGTTGGCGTCCTGATGACATCAAGCCTGTCGCGCGTGAAGTGGGATGACCTTACAGAAGCGGTTCCGGCGTTTATTACTGCCGTGATGATGCCATTTAGCTTCTCAATTACCGAAGGTATTGCGCTGGGCTTTATTTCTTACTGCGTGATGAAGATTGGTACCGGACGTTTCCGCGATCTCAGCCCGTGCGTCATCATTGTCGCGCTGCTGTTTGTGCTGAAGATTGTGTTTATCGACGCGCACTAATCGTTGTTTATTTGCCCATATATCAACAAGCCCGGCATATCGCCGGGCTTTTTCTTTTACGCTTTCACGCGCTGAATGTAGTCGCCAAATGCGGTCAATTGACCGGTCAGATGGTCCAGCGTGCTTTGGTCGATCACTTCACCTGTCTGCGGGTCTACTTTGTTCTGAATGACGCCGCCCATAAATTCCGGCTTGTTCATTACCATGGCGTCGAGGAATACCAGGATCTGACGCAGATGATACTGGCAGCGCGCGCCGCCAATAGCGCCCATAGAACTGGTCTGGATCAGCACCGGCTTACCCGATAATGGCTGATCGGGCAGGCGGGACAGCCAGTCAATGGCGTTCTTCAGTCCGCCCGGAACAGAATAGTTATATTCAGGAGTGACGATGACGACACCGTCAGCCTTTCTGATTTGCTCAGCCAGTGCTTCTACGCTGGCCGGAAAACCCTCTTCCTGTTGGAGGTCGGCATCGTACAGAGGGATATCACCAATCGACGGCAGCGCGTTCACTTCCATTCCCGCTGGAGCAATCTTGGGCAGCGTACGGGCAACCATTCCATTAAACGAACCTTTGCGCAGACTTCCCAGTAACGTAACAACATTCAATGTTTCAGACATGGTGGCTCCTGTTTCATCATGAAGGTTAAATCAAAGCGTATGGCTCTTCGCTGCACATAATTGAGAGAACCGGATCAGACGACCCGTTGGCTCATTGGCGCGAGTCTGGATATCAGGCAAAATTTTCCAGTCCTGTTTACCATCAAACTCCCAAACTTTGAGTTTTTCAATGGTTGGCGTAACCGCAACTGACCACACCAGTACATCTTCCGCATCGCAAATGGCTTCAACCTGCGCCACATGGGCACATTTCAGGCGCCCTGCGCCGGGTAAAAGCTGGAGCTCGCGCGGATCGTCATTGCACACATCGCCAGTGAGTTTGAGTACGCTCTGGCGCAATGTAATGAGCTGCGCTCGTGCTTCGTTGGGGTCGTTTTGGTTATTGATCCACAGGTTTTCGTTACTGGAGAAGCGCCACGTTTCCGCTGAATTTGGATTGTGAAACCCGCGGGTGGCCCGCTGAAGTTCCATATCCAGGCCGCACGTTCCTTCAGTTGTTAGCACAACGCCGACGATATTTCCGGCATAGGAAATCGAAAAACCCGGCAGGTTCTTATCGCGAAAAACGGGCTTACCTTTGGCCTGAGTAACAATTTCGGGCAGCGTGCTGGTGCCGTAAAGCATAAACATCAGTTCAGCGAGAAGACTTCGGGATGCCAGGAAACGTGTCCGGCGATGAGCGGGTAGACCTCTTGCTTCGATATGACATGGAGAAGGGAGGCGAGCTGAAATCAGGTGTCCCTCCGTAAGAATCCCTCTGGCAAAATGTGTCGCCATTTGTCGCTCCGTGATTAATGGTCCGTGATTATTACCAGAGTAACATTTACACGGCTTCCGGGCAGGCTTTGCTGCCCAAAAACTAAGCGAAAATGGGAGACATTACGCGATATTTACATTTCTGTTGCCAGAATGGTCGATTTAGCAACACCAAAATGAAGGATCGTCAGGAGATATCGCGATAAAGCGCCTTGATCGTGTCTTTTAGCCAGACGATCTTAGGATTGTGGCTGTTGCGTTTATGCCAAAGAAGAGTGAACGGTACGCGCATTTTTTCCAGTTGCGCCGTATCAAATGGCATTGGCCGTGCAACGAGTGGAAGCTGGTGGAGTTGGTTATAACGCTGGCAATAGACCGGTGCGGTGGCTATCAGCGCGTGATCCGGCTGCGCGGCCATAAACAGCGATTGCTCAAAACCGGGCAGACATAACGCGATATTGCGTGCGCGTCCCATTTCTTGCAGGACTTCATCCAGCGCCCATGTATCGCTTTGCTCCCAGCTAATGCTGATATGCGGATAGCGCAGAAAGGTGTCCAGATTCCACTCTTCCTGCAGTGCGGGATGATCTTCACGTAGCCAGACGCAGGGCAGATCGGAAAACAGCACTTCATGGTCGATCGACAATGGCAACAAACTCAGCAGTTCGCGCGAACGCGGATGACTTTCGCGCCCGGTAAAGCCAATATCCACTTCACCGCGAATAATGGCATCCAGCGAGTCATAGTCCCAGTTGCGTATTTTGATTGTTGCCTGGGGATAGCGCTGATAAATCTGCTGGGAGAGCGCATTGAACATGATCATCACTAACGGCGTTTCGGCCGCCAGATCAAACTTCAGCCCGCGTGGAGACTCATGGTGCGGCTTATCGAGCAACTGATTGCCCATCTGCATCCATTCAGCCAGGCTCTGCTCCATGCTGACCATCAGCGGCGTCGGCGATAGCCCCAGCGGGGTGTTCACAAACAAGGGATCATCAAACCAGGTCCGCAGCTTCGACAGCGACTTACTGACCGCCGACGGTGTGACGTTCATCCGTTTGGCGGTTTTAGTGACGCTGCGTTCCTGCATCAACAGCTGCAGGCAGAGCAATAAATTAAGATCGAGACTGCTGAGGGATTTCTTCATGAGTTGGCGCGGACCGGTTAGGTGCAACAGTGATAATCAGCATGATACTCACTATGCTACAGCCAATCAGAATCCCGATCAGCATATTCAGCGCATCAAGGCCAAGAACCGCCGCCAGCCAAATCCACAGCGAGGAACCGCAAACCTGCGCAATACCTAATGCCGAGCTGGCGACGCCCGCGCGCAGCGAGAACGGCCCAAGCGCCTGGCTCATCGCAACACCGAAGCCGACCGAGAATCCGGCGCAGATTAACGTCAGCCCGAAAAGCGTTACTGCGTGTGAAGTGGCAAGGGTTAACACCACGCCGGCACACAGAAACAGCACCTGTGAGGTCAGCATCAGAACGCGAGGCTTAAATACGCTCAGAGCAAATGGCGTAGAGAAAGAGACCGCCATACTGATGCCTGCGGTCATGGCCATCGTGGTGGCGTACTCACCACGGTCGAAGCCCATCACTTCCATCAGCAGCACCGGAGACGTATTCACGAAGGTCAGGATCACCGACACGCTGAGGGTGGTAATGGCCAGACGGCTTAAGAAAAAGCGGTTTACCAGTGATTCGGTTGTGTGGCTCTTTTCCGTCGTCGCCATAAGCGTTGCTGGGCGCGATTCTTGCAGGACAAACACCGACAGCAGGCAAACAGCCACACCCATTCCCATCATCGTGTAGAACAGGCTCTGCCACGGGTATTTGAGCATGATCAGATGCCCCATCACCGGAGCCAGAACCGGCACGATACAGGTAATACCGTTCAACAACGACAGTACCTTCGCCCGGCGGCGATCGTCGAGTGTGTCGCGCAGGATGGCGAAAGCCACCACGTAGCAACAGCCCGCACCTACGCCCTGAATAAAACGACCTATGAGGAATGGCGTACCGCTTTCGGCGAAAGAACATAGCGCAGAGGCGAAAATAAAGATGAGTGCGCCGACTATGGCGACCGGTTTGCGACCTGACTGGTCGGCAATTTTACCGGCGAACAGCATCGCCGTCGCCATTCCTGCCAGATATACCGAAAACGCGATATGCAGTTGCGCCTCGCTGGCCTGTAAATCGGCAGCAATACGGGGCAGCCCCACCAGATACATATCAATACCGGCAGGATAAAGAAGAACCAGGGCGAAGCTGCAGATTAGAAAGCGTGTCATAGCGACCTCATAAGAAATGTGGCGCTAAGCATACGGTCAGAGAGTCAACTGCACGAGTTGCCATTTGGACAACAGTGATTTCCTGTTAGGAAATTATTATTGATTCGGAATGTATTTATATTGGTTAAGAAATGTGCGAGATAAGATGAATTAAATATAACCATGCAAAGTTAAAGGGATTAGTGTGGAAATAGTTGGTGATAATACTTGTGTTACGAGTATAAACCCGAAAGGAAAAATCGTTTACTGTCGTGGAGAGCAGCATAAATACTGGCTTGAACTGCAGTTCGTCGATGAGAACAACATTCCTGTATGCGGACTTAATGTCAGGCTGGAATATCGTCCTCTGACATCATCAGTGTGGCATCAGCATGAAAACAGCTACAACCCAACGCCTCCCCCCAACCCTCCGGCGGGCGTTACCGACAATCAAGGATTGGTCCGGTTTGATGATCTTTACTGGATAACTGTAGACGTTAAGACGGATGGGCAGCAACTGGCTGACGAGATGACACTGCGGCCACTGGGCGTCAGGCGTAATCCTAACAGCCAGCCAGAGAGTAAAAATATGTTCTGGTCGGGCCTCCGTGACAATAGCTGGCGATCGAATGTACAGGAAATAACAGAAGCGGCTAATCATGTGTATCACTATGTCACTATCGGGGAGTTATGCGACCGCCTGCCGTTGATTGAAGGCTGGGATGAACCGGAGGCTCCGGAATTCCATTTCCCACCGAATCGCTCCTTGAAGGGGACGGAGATCCCCTGCGAGTTACTGGAAAAAAGACACGTTATTGAAATCTGTCCATTTCGGGCATGGGTATTGGCATTGCACGACACAAAAGACTATGACCTCGCCAACGCACTGAATCTCGGTATTATGGCTGACCTGGTTTATGCGGCAGAAAAAGATAATAAAACTATCAACTATTTCTTCCGGAATAAGTGTCAGGATCTATCATGCATTCCTCAGTTTGCTGAATTTCCTTCCTGGTACCACACGTTGGCGGTCGATGTTCCTTTTCATGACCGCTATCTCCCACCAGTGTATCTGAGCACGAAAGATAGTGATCAACCGGAGGGAGACTCCCGACTCTTTACGGTGGAATGTGGCACGCATGTGCTGGTTGCATGGTGCGGGACTGATAGTCTGTTGAATGTGCTAACTGATTTATCATTTGCACCAAAACGTTGCCTGCCGGAACTGGCTGGGGCGGGAAATGTTCATGGAGGATTTCTGGAGGCTTATGAGCTAGCTAAACGGAAATTCAAGGAACAGCTAGATTCTGTTAAAGCAATGTTAGATAAAGAGAAAAAACTTTTTATCTGCGGGCATAGCTTAGGCGGTGCGTTAGCATTGCTATATGCAGGAGAGATGAAAACCAACCAGCCTATACTGTATACCTACGGAATGCCGCGTACATTTACCCGTGCGGCCATATCTTTTCTGGACAGCATTACCCATTACCGGCACGTCAACGACAATGACTCAATTACACAAATCCCTCCGGATGCTGATTTGGATAACGCTTTTTATAAGAAATGGGGACTGCTGGGAGACAAGCTGGGGTTTGACTGGTCACTGACGACTGCTGCCGGTCTTGGGGGCGCAGTTCGGGATCTGACTTATCAGTCTGTGGGACTTGTAGATAAAAAAGATCCTTACTGGCATCACGGTAAAACGGTGGTTTTTTTCTTGGCTGAGCAGTGTTCAATGCGGGTTGCCAGCCCGAACCACAAAACTCTACTTGATGGACAGATCTACACGCGCCATTTTGTGGGGGTGAAACTATATCTGGTTCCTTCTCTGAATGATGAATGTCTGAAATCTAGCGGTAAGCATCAGGAAACGTTCATCCAGTGCCTCGCACCGCATGCTCTGACAAAGACCTTTCCGAAAAATACCAATCCAACGCTGAACGGTTTAGGTACGGACCCGCAAAACCATTCGATGGCGCACCGCTATTTGCCCTACATCCATAATCAACTGCTTGAACTGGCAAATCCGGAGCTAAAGATGAGAAGAAAAGAAATGCGGATGCGCTTTCGCGATGAGGTTGAGAAAAGTGCATCCAGTAACGGGCAGCCGGATGAGTTCCAGCGTAACCGTGAATTTCTGATGCTTCAGGATTTACTGCCGATAGCCCTGCAACTCACGGAGTCTGATGTAATTGGCCGCAATGCCCTGACCCGTTTCGCGGCGGTGACGGAGGAAAGCGTTGAATTATTTTAATAGAATTAACGTCATTGTGTTAACTATCGCACTACTTTGTGGGTGCAGAGATAAGACAGATCAGACGCTTTCCCCTCCTGATAATGCCCGACGTGTCAGCGTTTCATTCCGGATGCCAGAGGGCATCACTCTAATGCCGATGCAGGTTTTTTACCGCTCTGAAAAGTGTATGGATAAAAGCTATAACTCCAGCTTTGAATCTTACCCTGTCCGGGGATACAACGGTTTTACGCAGCCTTTCGTCCGGCAGGGTATGGGGGGGCTGTGGCAGATCAGTATTGCCATTGATGGTGGCGGGCCGTGCCAGTGGCAGCTAAATTCACTGAGAGTAAGTTTCAGGATTGCGGATAATATTCCACTGGTGAAAGGAAAAGAAGTCATTGAGACCAGTTATATCTTTGATTTTGGAGATTATGG
>NZ_JAOWGU010000042.1:0-94789 GCF_030332975.1 Citrobacter sp. Cpo032 | reverse complement strand
CCGCTGGTATGCAACATGCGAAAAAAAAGCCCGTACTTTCGTACGAGCTCTTCTTAAAATATGGCGGTGAGGCGGGGATTCGAACCCCGGATACGTTGCCGTATACACACTTTCCAGGCGTGCTCCTTCAGCCACTCGGACACCTCACCATATTGTATTGCTGCCTGACCGCTTGGGGGGCAACGGGGCGCTACTATAGGGAGTTGCGCTAAAACGGTCAAGCAGAATTTACGTGTTAACTCTCGTTTGGTTACGCAATATACATATTCCTCCGCCCAGGCAGGTGCGGAGGAAAGGATTAGCGCTGAGAGTCCAGTTTTTCGCCGCTGGTCACGACTTCCTGAGCTTTGCTGTAGCTTTCGATCAGCAACTGATAAGCCGGGAAGACTTTGGTATACACTTCCGCCCATTCGGCGGCGTCTTCACGGTTCCATGTACCCTGAATTTCAGAAGCGACGGCGGCGGTATCCATCGGCACGACGCCAGCCTGAACAACACGAGCCAGGGTGATTTCCTGCGCCATTTTGCTGTAAGTACCGGAAGCGTCGATCACTGCGAAGACCTTATAGCCTTCCGCAACCGCGCTGATAGCCGGGAAAGCCATGCACACGCTGGTAATCGTACCGGCGATAATCAGCGTTTTACGACCCGTTGCTTTGACCGCTTTCACGAAATCTTCGTTATCCCAGGCGTTGATTTCGCCCTTACGCGCCACGTATTGGGCATGCGGCGCATTGGCGTGGATCTCAGGGATCAGCGGGCCGTTAGGTCCCTGCGGTACGGATGCCGTGGTAATCACCGGCATCTTCGCCAGAGTCGCCATTTTAGCCAGCGCGGCGGCACGCGCACGCAGTTCTGGCATTGGCATGTCGCCGACGGTCTGGAACAGCCCGCTCTGATGATCGATAAGCAGCATGACGGAATCATTCACATCGATGACCGGACGTGAACCATTAAAGTTTGCAGGACTGGACATATTCTTCTCCTTCGATTCAGATTTGGCCAAAGCGGCCGGAGTTAAAATCGCGTACGGCTTCAGCGATTTCTTGTTTCGTGTTCATTACAAACGGACCGTAACCTACAATCGGCTCGTTCAACGGTTCTCCAGAAAGCAGCAGCACGCTGGCGTCGCTGGAGGCTTCAATATGCAGCGTTTTCCCCTGCTGGCTCAGCACCACCAGTTGCGCTTCGCTGGCAGACGTAGTGCCGTTTACGGTGATATTTCCTTTCAATACCACCAGGGCAGTGCTCCATCCTTCCGGCTGGGACAACGTGAGCTGATGATTACGTTGCAAACGCATATCCCAGACGTTCAGCGGCGAGAAGGTATGTGCCGGGCCTTTTGTATCCTGATAGCTGCCCGCAATCACACGAACGCTCCCTGCTTCATCAGGCAGGGCGACAGTGGGGATCACATCGCTGCTGATGCCCTGGTAACCCGGAACGGCCATTTTGTCTTTTGCTGGCAGATTGACCCACAGCTGTACCATTTCCAGTTCGCCACCCTGACGGGTAAATTCAGGTGAATGGAACTCTTCGTGTAATATTCCTGCTCCTGCGGTCATCCACTGCACGTCGCCGGGGCCGATAATGCCGCCGCGACCGGTTGAATCACGGTGTTCAACTTCGCCGCTGTAAACGATGGTCACCGTCTCAAAACCACGGTGAGGGTGTTCGCCTACGCCGCGTTTTTCGTTACCCGGCGTAAACGTATGTGGACCGGCGTAATCCAGCAGCAGGAACGGACTTAGTTGCTCAGCATGAGACTGGTAAGAAAACATCGAGCGAACCGGAAATCCATCGCCAACCCAGTGTGGGCGAGGTGCGGTGTAGACGCCTGTTACTTGTTTCATATGTGTCTCCTCTGTGGCGTTATCTTGATGTGAATAAGCTTATATTCATGACAGCGAGCTGAGTAGTAGCTAAAATAGTCCTCACTGTCTCATAAATAGGACAATTAGATGACAAAGCCGGATCTCAATGATTTTGCATGGTTTGTGCATGTTGTAGAGGAAGGGGGATTCGCGGCGGCGGGTCGGGCGCTTGATGAACCGAAATCAAAACTAAGCCGACGGATAGCGCAACTGGAAGAGACGCTGGGAGTTCGACTGATTCAGCGAACCACCCGCCAGTTTAACGTGACGGAAGTTGGGCAAACCTTTTACGAGCACTGTAAGGCGATGCTGGTGGAAGCGCAGGCAGCGCAGGATGCGATTGCCGCGTTACAGGTTGAACCGCGTGGCGTGGTGAAGTTGACGTGTCCGGTCACGCTGCTGCATGTGCATATCGGGCCAATGCTTGCCCGTTTTATGGCGCGTTATCCTGACGTATCAGTGCAACTGGAGGCCACTAACCGCCGCGTGGACGTTGTTGGAGAGGGCCTGGACGTGGCGATTCGCGTCAGGCCCCGACCATTTGAGGATAGCGACCTGGTGATGCGTGTGCTGGCGGACAGGGGACATCGTTTGTATGCCAGCCCGCAGTTAATAGAGCAAATGGGAACGCTACATTCTCCGGCGGAGCTGACGCGTTGGCCGGGCCTGAGTCTGGCGACGGGTAAACATGTGCATCGTTGGGAGTTATTCGGGCCGCAGGGCGCACGTGCGGAGGTGCATTTCACGCCGCGTATGATCACCACCGATATGCTGGCGTTACGTGAAGCCGCAGTTGCCGGTGTTGGGGTAGTTCAACTTCCACAGCTGATGGTAAAAGATCAAGTAGCCGCGGGTGAACTGGTGGCATTGCTCGACGGCTGGGAACCGAAGCGAGAAATAATTCACGCAGTCTTTCCATCACGCAGGGGATTATTGCCGTCAGTACGCACATTAGTGGATTTCTTAACGGAAGAATATGCGCGGATGATTGAGGATTAAATACCTGACCTTGGCCCACAAAAAAGGCCGGTTAAACCGACCTTTTATTATCTGGACGCCATTCGGGCGTTAAAAACAATCAGCGACTACGGAAGACAATGCGGCCTTTGCTCAGGTCGTACGGGGTCAGCTCAACAGTCACTTTGTCGCCCGTCAGGATGCGGATATAGTTTTTACGCATTTTACCGGAGATGTGTGCAGTAACCACGTGACCGTTTTCTAACTCTACGCGGAACATGGTATTAGGTAACGTATCGAGAACGGTACCCTGCATTTCAATATTGTCTTCTTTGGCCATCTAATCCTCTGGGGTATCACTACCGTAATTTGAACCGGCAAGATAATGCCGAAGTTCTTTTAATAAGTAAAGATTTGTGCGTTTAAAACACAGCAAATCGGGTTTGGCGCATTACTCTAACCACACACGGCAAAGCCGCACTTAAAGCGCAACGTGTAAGGGAACGAGGAGATAAACGATAGGCGTTGCCTGACGCGAACTGTTCCTTAACGGCGGCGGGGTAATGGGCTAAACCAACTCTGCGCGACAATTATAACACCCCGACAAAAAATGTGCCGAAAACATTCACCCCTGAGGCGAAAATAACGTCCTGGGAACCCAGAAATGGCTCGGTAGCCGCTGCTGGCGCAGTCTGCTCAGGTGTTCAAGGTACTCCCGACGTGGGGTTTCGACGGCGCCCAGCGAAGCTGTGTGGCTATTTAATACCTGGCAGTCGATTAATTTTCCGCCCTGACGGATAAATTCAGCGCAAAAAACAAGCAGTGCGGTTTTGGACGCATTTTCCTGACGGCTGAACATTGATTCGCCACAAAATAGCGTACCTTGCGCCACGCCATACATACCGCCCACTAATTCATTTTGTCGCCATACTTCAATGGAGTGCGCATGGCCCAGCTCGTGCAGGCGATGGTAGGCGTCCACTACATCATGCGTTATCCAGGTGCCTTCTTCCCGGTCGTTCGCGCAGCCTTCAATCACCTGACCGAACGCGTAATTGAGCGTCACGCGATAAGGCGAGTTTTTATGAAAACGTTTCATGCTGCGGCTGAGATGAAATTTCTCGGGCCAAAGAATGGCGCGTGGATCGGGCGACCACCAAAGGATGGGGTCGCCAGGTGAAAACCACGGGAAAATTCCGCGCTGGTAGGCCATTAACAGTCGAGCTGGACTGAGATCGCCGCCAAGCGCCAACAAACCGTTAGGCTCGCGTAAAGCGCCTTCCGGTGAAGGGAAGGCTATAGAATGGCGGGACAATTGCACCAGGCGCATGACAGCGAAACTCCACTACGCGAGTTTGATCGTTCAATAATAGCTTACAGACGTTGCTTAAACTGGTAATAACGCCCCTGCCGGGCTAACAAATCTGCGTGATTACCTTGCTCAATAATGTGTCCGTTGTCCATCACTATTATTTGATCAAAACGTGACAAGCCACGCAGACGATGTGTCACCATCAGTACGGTTTTATCGCGCATGACATCGCCAATTAATTCAAGCATTTGGCTTTCTGTTGTGGCATCAAGCCCTTCGGTCGGTTCATCCAGCAGCATCAGTGGGGCATCGTGCAATAAGGCGCGAGCGATAGCCAGACGACGGAGTTCGCCGCCAGAAAGCTGACGACCGCCTTCGCCTAACCAGGCATTGAGTCCATCACCCTCTAGCAGTTTGTCCAGACCGACGCGGCACAGCATTGCGGATAATGTGTCATCACTGGTGTGCGGTGCTGCCAGCAGCAGGTTATCGCGAAGCGTCGCGCTGAACAGGTGCACGCGCTGTGGCACGACGCTGATGCTCTGGCGCAGCGCGGCTTCACTGAGGGCTGAAATCGGCTGCTCATTAATCAGAATTTCGCCATGCTGCGGATCCCATGCGCGGGTCAGCAATTGTAGTAACGTTGACTTACCGCAGCCAGTGCGACCGAGAATCGCAATGTGTTCACCGGGCTGAGCCTGCAGCGAAAGGGTGTCGAGCGCTTTTTGTGTTTGCCCCGGATAGCTGAATGAAACATCGCGTAGCGTGAGAGTGACCTGCTCAGAAACTGGAGAACCGGCATCCGGGAAGGTGACTTCTGGCTGCTGTTCGGTCAGTTCGGTGATGCGCAGCGCAGAGGCAATAACCTGTCCGAGATGCTGAAATGCCCCGGTGACGGGGGCCAAAGCTTCAAACGCGGCCAGCGCACAGAAGACAAACAGCGCGATCAGCGCGCCAGGCTGGGTATTGCCACCCACGCCGCCGGAGGCCATCCATAACATCACAACCACTGCCAGTGCGCCGACTAACAGCATGACCGCCTGTGATAGCGCCGTTAATTCAGACTGACGTCGTTGGGCTTCATGCCACTGCAACTCGGTGGCTTCCATTTGGGCGCGGTAACGTTCACTGGCGCCAAAGATGGTCAGTTCAGCCTGGCCCTGCAGCCAGGATGTTAACTGCTGACGATACTGCCCACGTAAATGCGTCAAACTTTGCCCGGTGCTTTTACCTGCCTGATAAAAGAGTGGGGGCAGGATAAATAAGGTCAGCAGCATAATACCGCCGAGAGTGATAGCCAGCGTGAAATCGAGAACGCTTAGCCCCAGCGTGACCACCATGATGACGACAAAAGCGCCCACAAGCGGGGAGAGCACGCGCAAATAGAGATGATCGAGCGTGTCGACATCCGCCACCACGCGGTTAAGCAATTCACCTTGTCCATAACGGGACAGGCCAGCAGGGGAGAGCGGCAGCAGTTTGCTGAAGGTATAAATACGCAAATGTTGCAGCACGCGGAACGTCGCGTCGTGGCTGACCAATCGCTCGAAATAGCGGCCCGCGGTTCGGGTGATTGCCGCACCGCGCACCCCGGCAGCAGGGAGCATATAGTTAAAACTGTAAATCCCGGTGACACCCACCACAGCAGAAGCCGACAGGAACCAGCCGGAAAGCGTCAGCAAACCAATACTTGCCAGCAGTGTGACGATCGCCAGAACGATCCCCAGGGTTAACATCCATTTGTGACGTTTATACAGCGTCAGATAAGGTAGCAAAGCGCGCATTTAAATGTCCTCCTGACGATGAGCCAGTAATGTCGCAAACGCCCCGTTGGCTGCGCTAAGTTCGGCATAAGTGCCTTGTTCAACGATCTGTCCGTCCTGCATCACCCAGATAACGTCCCAGTCGGCAAGATCTTCAAGTTGGTGTGTCACCATCAGCGTGGTCTGGCGGCGTGACGCTGCTTTCAACGCCTGCATCACGCGTTGTTCGCTGTGTGCATCAAGGCTGGCGGCGGGCTCGTCAAGCAACAACAACTGACATGGATTGAGTAAGGCGCGAGCCACGGCAACGCGTTGCGCTTGTCCGACAGAAAGTCGAGCAGCCTGATCGCCTACTGGTGTATCCACACCCTGTGGCAGAAGTGGTAAAAACTCACTGACCCAGGCGCTGTCGAGTGCGGCTTGCAGCTGTTCTTCGCTGGCATCGGGGCGAGCGAGCAGCACGTTATCGTGTAACGTGGCGGCAGGGAGCTGCGGGTTTTGTCCAACCCAGGACAGCTGTTTGCGCCAGCAATCAGGCGACAGGTCGCGCAGCTCAAAGCCGTTAATCCGCAGCGAACCCTGATAAGAGAGAAAACCGGACAGGACATTGAGCAACGAACTTTTGCCGGAGCCGCTGCGGCCAACCAGCACCGAGCGTTGGCCCGCTGGCAGGGTAAAGTTGAGCGGACCTGCAAGCACTTTACCTTCCGGCGAGGTGATGACCAGATCTTCTGCTTCAATTGTAACTGCGTCTTTTGTTGTCAGCTCAATATCGCCACGCTCAGGATGTGCAAGCGGGGTTTCCATGAAGGTTTTCAGACTGTCTGCAGCACCAACGGCTTGTGCTTTGGCGTGATAGAACGTACCCAGATCGCGCAGGGGCTGGAAAAATTCCGGCGCCAGAATGAGCGCCAGGAAGCCAGCCGCCAATGTGACGCCCGTCCCGTAGTGGCCAAAATCGAGTTCACCGAGGTAGGAAAAACCGAAGTAAACCGCGACCAGTGCGATGGACAGGGAGGTAAAGAACTCAAGGACACCGGATGACAGAAACGCCAGGCGCAGGACTTCCATGGTGCGCTGGCGGAAATCCTGTGACGCTGCGCGGATGCTTTCTGTTTCAGCTTCACCGCGGCCAAAGATTCTTAGCGTTTCCATGCCCCGCAGGCGATCGAGAAAATGGCCGCTGAGACGGGCAAGAGCCTGAAAGTTGCGGCGGTTAGCATCGGCTGCACCCATACCAACCATCGCCATAAACAACGGGATCAGCGGGGCAGTTCCAAGCAGAATAAGGGCGGCTACCCAGTTTGACGGGAATACCGCCGCCACGATCAATAAGGGGACGCATACGGCCAGCGCCATTTGCGGCAGATAACGTGCATAGTAATCATGCATGTCATCAATCTGTTCCAGGATTAGCGTAGCCCAGCTCCCGGCTGGTTTGCCTTGTATCCAGGCGGGACCTGCTTGTTGCAGACGGTCAAGCACCTGGCGGCGAATCTCAAAGCGGATATGTTGGCCAGCATGAAACCCGACGCGTTCGCGTAACCAGACGACCCATGCCCGCAGGATGAAAATCAATACCAGCACAATGAAAGGGAGCAGAAGCGCCTCTCTGGGGATATTGTCCATGATCATATGGTCGAGAATTCGGGCCATGAGCCAGGCCTGAGCGACAATTAACAGGCCGCTCACGAACCCCAACAGGCGTGAAATGTTCAGCCATCGTTGGGAAATTACACTTTGCTGTTTTAACCAGCGGGTCAGCTCTTTTTGACGGGTTTTATTCATTGCACGCTTAGCAGGTGAGTTATTGGAATTTTTGGGCAGGACAATGTTACAACGAGGCAAAAATAAAGGCGACTTATAGTCGCCTTTTTTACTTTTGTTACTGATTTGTAAAACTTATTTGCAAGCGTCTGCCAGACCGTCGAGATAACGCTCTGCGTCAAGCGCAGCCATACAACCGGTGCCTGCTGAAGTGATCGCCTGGCGATAAATATGGTCCATCACGTCACCGGCGGCGAATACACCCGGGATGCTGGTTTGGGTGGCGTTACCATGAATACCGGACTGAACTTTGATGTAGCCATTTTCCAGTTCAAGCTGACCGTCAAAAATGGCGGTATTCGGGCTGTGACCGATAGCGACAAACAACCCTGCAACGTCAAGTGACTCGACGTTGTCAGTGTTTTGCGTATCGCGCAGGCGCAGTCCGGTTACGCCCATTTGATCGCCGGTCACTTCTTCCAGTGTGCGGTGGGTATGCAGCACGATGTTGCCGTTTTCGACTTTATCCATCAAACGCTTGATCAGGATTTTTTCGGCGCGGAAGCTGTCGCGACGGTGAATCAAATGCACTTCAGATGCGATATTCGCCAGGTACAGCGCTTCTTCAACAGCAGTGTTGCCGCCGCCGATCACCGCAACTTTTTGGTTACGGTAGAAGAAACCGTCGCAGGTCGCGCAGGCGGAAACGCCACGGCCTTTGAAGGCTTCTTCTGAAGGCAGACCCAGGTAGCGTGCTGACGCACCGGTGGCGATGATCAGTGCGTCACAGGTGTATTCACCGCTGTCGCCGGTCAGACGGAAAGGGCGGTTTTGCAGATCAACTTTGCTGATATGATCAAAAATAATTTCAGTTTCAAATTTGGTCGCATGTTCGTGCATGCGTTCCATCAGCAATGGGCCTGTGAGATCGTGCGGATCGCCAGGCCAGTTTTCCACTTCTGTTGTTGTGGTCAACTGACCACCTTTTTCCATACCGGTAATCAGTACCGGTTGCAGGTTCGCGCGTGCGGCGTAGACCGCAGCGGTATACCCCGCAGGGCCAGAGCCCAGAATAAGAAGTTTACTGTGTTTGGTTGCGCCCATGAGATCCCCATAGTTGTTAGCAGGCAATGAGCAGGATTGTAGGGAATTTACAGGCGTAAAAAAAGAGTATGGCGATTTTGTTAACAATATGTGTAATAGCGGGAACCGATGAACGGCAGAATTAGTCGTAATACTATAACGATTTCTACTTAAAATCGGTCAGTTATAAGGTGATAAAATGACGATTTTCCATCACTGCGAATGAATAACTGGCATGTTGTACTAAAAATCGATGTTTTGCTTTGACAATCCCCTGCTGTTTTGCGAAAACATTCAAGGAAGAAAAAAACTGTGTCATGTATGTGCTGCATAATCATGCATGTAGATACCATGTTTACCGTGTTAGCGAAATCTACGCATGGTGTGGACAGATGCCATTCGTGATGTCGATAGCCGCCGACAGGCAACGGTCTTCTCACCATAAACCCAGGCATTGCGAACCGAAAATCCCTCTGGGTTGCGGTTTATTTTGATGGGTAGCGACTCTGAACAGTGATGTTGGTAGAGTCAGGCAGGAGTAGGGAAGGAATACAGAGAGACAATAATAATGGTAGATAGTAAGAAGCGCCCTGGCAAAGATCTCGACCGTATCGATCGTAACATTCTTAATGAGCTGCAAAAGGATGGGCGTATTTCTAACGTCGAGCTTTCTAAACGTGTGGGACTTTCACCAACGCCCTGCCTTGAGCGTGTGCGTCGGTTGGAAAGACAGGGTTTTATTCAGGGCTATACAGCGCTGTTAAACCCGCATTATCTGGATGCATCACTTCTGGTTTTTGTTGAGATTACTCTGAATCGTGGCGCCCCGGATGTGTTTGAGCAATTTAACTCTGCAGTACAAAAACTTGAAGAAATTCAAGAGTGTCATTTGGTTTCCGGTGATTTCGACTATTTGCTGAAAACACGCGTACCGGATATGTCGGCATACCGTAAGCTGTTGGGGGAAACCCTGCTGCGTCTGCCTGGCGTGAATGACACACGTACTTATGTAGTAATGGAAGAAGTCAAACAGAGCAATCGTCTGGTAATTAAGACGCGCTAACACGGAACAGGTGCAAAATCGACGCAGTTTGATTACACTCCTGTTAATCCATACAGCAACAGTGCCGGGGCAACCCGGTGCTGTTGTCCGTTTTAGCATCGGGCAGGAAAAGCCCGAAACCTGGAGAGCCGTTTTTGAGCCAGGAATACACTGAAGACAAAGACGTCACATTGACGAAGTTAAGCAGCGGGCGCCGACTTCTGGAAGCGCTACTGATCCTTATTGCCCTTTTTGCCGTCTGGTTGATGGCTGCCTTACTCAGCTTTAACCCTTCGGATCCCAGTTGGTCGCAAACCGCGTGGCATGAGCCTATCCATAATCTGGGTGGAATACCTGGAGCATGGCTGGCGGACACGCTGTTCTTTATTTTTGGCGTCATGGCCTACACAATCCCCGTCATCATTGTCGGTGGCTGCTGGTTTGCCTGGCGACATCAGGCCAGCGACGAATACGTCGATTATTTTGCCGTCTCGCTACGCATTATTGGCGTTCTGGCGCTGATTCTCACTTCCTGCGGGCTGGCCGCAATTAACGCCGATGACATCTGGTATTTCGCCTCTGGCGGCGTGATCGGCAGTCTGCTCAGCACCACGCTACAACCATTGCTGCACAGCAGCGGCGGCACGCTGACGTTGTTGTGCATTTGGGCAGCGGGATTAACGTTGTTCACCGGTTGGTCATGGGTGAGCATTGCGGAAAAACTGGGCGGCTGGTTACTCAATATCCTGACGTTTGCCAGCAACCGTACCCGCCGCGACGATACCTGGGTCGATGACGAAGAGTATGAAGACGAAGAAGAGTCTGTCGACGCCGCTGATGGCAAACCCCATGAATCGCGCCGAGCTCGTATCCTGCGCGGTGCGTTAGCGCGCCGTAAACGTCTGGCGGAGAAATTTACCAACCCGCTTGGTCGTCATACCGATGCGGCGCTGTTCTCCGGCAAACGCATGGATGATGAAGACGAAATTGAATACAGCGCCCGTGGCGTGGTTGCCGATCCTAATGATGTGCTGTTTTCCGGTAATCGCGCGACGCTGCCTGAATATGACGAACTTGATCCACTGCTTAACGGCCACTCGGTGACCGAGCCTGTAGCTGCAGCAGCAGCAGCTACAACAGCCGCTCAGGCCTGGAGCGCACCGGTCGATCCGTTACTGCAAACGTCACCCGTGACCAACACTGTTATGGAGCAACCGGTCCCAACCGTGGCCTGGCAACCCGTGCCTGGCCCGCAAACCGGTGATGCCGCGATTGCACCAGCGCCTGAAGGTTATCCGCAGCCAGCCCAGTACGCGCAACCTCCGGTGCAGCAGCCTTATGAGCCATGGCAACAACCGGTTGTGGAGCAGAGTCCGCAGCCGCAATATTACGCACAGCAGCCCGTTGAACCTGTTTATACGCAGCCTGTCGCGCCGCAGCCGGAACCTGTTTATCAGCCGGAGCCCGTGCTGCAACCTGTCTATCAACAGGATCCGACCTCTCAACAGAACGCCGCATTCCAGCAGCCTGGTTATCAGCCGGAGCCTGTGCAGCAACCTGTTTATCAGCAGGATCCAACTTTTCAACAGAGCACTACGTTCCAGCAGCCTGTGGTTGAACAACCAACAGTGGTGGAACCTGAGCCGGTGGTTGAAGAAGTTAAACCGACTCGTCCGCCGCTCTATTACTTTGAAGAAGTCGAAGAGAAACGTGCGCGTGAGCGTGAGCAACTGGCTGCATGGTATCAACCGATCCCAGAACCTGCTCAGGAGCCTGAGCGTGTTAAGCCGTCTACGCCGTCTATGCCGACGACTGCATCCATACCGCCCGTTGAGTCTGTTGCTGCCGTTGCACCGCTGGCCGCTGGCGTAAAAAGCGCCGCGTTAGGGGCGAGTGCCGCTGCCGCAGCACCTGTCTTTAGCCTTGCAGGCAGCGGTACGCCGCGTCCGCAGGTGAAAGAGGGCATTGGCCCGCAGTTGCCGCGTCCGAATCGTGTGCGCGTGCCTACTCGTCGTGAGCTGGCTTCATATGGCATAAAACTGCCGTCACAGCGTATGGCTGAAGAGAAAGCGCGCGAAGAGCAGCTTGATACAGATGCGTACAGTGACGATGAAATGGATGCAATGCAGCAGGACGAGCTGGCACGTCAGTTCGCTCAGTCGCAGCAGCATCGTTATGGCGAAGAGTATCAGGACGATACCCACCAGACTGATGACGAAGATTCAGCCGCAGAAGCGGAACTGGCCCGCCAGTTTGCTTCTTCTCAGCAGCAGCGTTATTCCGGTGAACAGCCTGCCGGAGCGAATCCATTCTCCCTCGATGACTTTGAATTTTCGCCAATGAAAACGCTGGTGGATGAGGGGCCGCATGAGCCGCTGTTTACGCCTGGCGTAATGCCGGAGCCCGCGCCGCAGTACCAGGAACCCGTTGCGCCGCAGCAGCATTATCAGCAACCGGCGCAGCCAGTTGCACCGCAGCAGCACTATCAGCAACCGGCGCAGCCAGTTGCACCACAGCAGCATTATCAGCAACCGGCGCAGCCAGTTGCACCGCAGCAGCACTATCAGCAACCGACACAGCCAGTTGCACCACAGCAGCATTATCAGCAGCCAGCGCAGCCAGTTGCATCGCAGCAGCATTATCAGCAGCCAACGCAGCCTGTGACACCGCCGCCGCAGGATAGTCTGATCCATCCGCTGCTAATGCGTAATGGGGATAGTCGTCCGGCGCACCGTCCAAGCACGCCGCTGCCATCGTTAGATCTGCTCACGCCGCCGCCGAGCGAAGTTGAGCCGATAGATACGTTTGCACTGGAACAAATGGCACGTCTGGTGGAAGCGCGTCTGGCGGATTTCCGCATTAAAGCCGATGTGGTGAACTACTCTCCTGGCCCGGTGATTACCCGCTTTGAGCTTAATCTGGCTCCAGGGGTTAAAGCGGCGCGTATTTCTAACCTGTCACGAGATCTGGCGCGTTCATTGTCGACCGCGGCGGTACGTGTGGTCGAGGTTATTCCAGGCAAACCGTATGTCGGACTGGAGTTACCGAACAAAAAACGTCAAACCGTTTATCTGCGTGAAGTGCTGGATAACGCTAAATTCCGTGATAACTCATCTCCGCTGACAGTGGTACTGGGCAAAGATATTGCGGGCGAACCGGTGGTGGCCGATCTGGCTAAAATGCCGCACCTGTTGGTGGCGGGGACAACCGGTTCCGGTAAGTCTGTTGGGGTGAACGCCATGATCCTCAGTATGCTCTACAAAGCGCAACCGGAAGACGTTCGCTTTATCATGATTGACCCGAAAATGCTGGAACTTTCTGTTTATGAAGGTATTCCACATCTGCTGACTGAAGTTGTGACCGACATGAAAGATGCCGCCAATGCCTTGCGTTGGAGCGTCAATGAAATGGAACGTCGCTACAAACTGATGTCGGCGCTTGGCGTGCGTAACCTTGCTGGTTATAACGATAAGATTGCTGAAGCCGCCCGTATGGGACGTCCGATTCCAGACCCATACTGGAAGCCGGGCGACAGCATGGATGTTCAGCATCCGGTGCTGGAAAAACTGCCGTATATCGTGGTGTTGGTGGATGAATTCGCTGACCTGATGATGACCGTTGGCAAAAAGGTGGAAGAACTGATCGCTCGTCTGGCGCAAAAAGCGCGTGCGGCGGGTATCCACCTGGTGCTGGCAACCCAGCGACCGTCAGTTGACGTTATCACCGGTCTGATTAAAGCGAACATCCCGACGCGTATCGCCTTTACAGTGTCCAGTAAAATTGACTCGCGTACCATCCTTGACCAGGGCGGCGCGGAATCGCTGTTGGGTATGGGTGACATGCTTTATTCTGCACCAAACTCGACGATCCCTGTGCGTGTACACGGCGCCTTTGTACGCGATGAAGAAGTTCACGCGGTAGTTCAGGACTGGAAAGCGCGCGGCCGTCCACAATACGTTGATGGCATTACCTCTGACAGCGAAAGCGAAGGCGGCGGTGGCGGCTTTGATGGTGGCGAAGAACTGGATCCGCTGTTCGATCAGGCGGTGAACTTTGTTACTCAGAAACGCAAAGCCTCAATCTCCGGCGTCCAACGTCAGTTCCGTATCGGTTACAACCGAGCGGCGCGCATCATCGAACAGATGGAAGCGCAGGGAATAGTCAGCGAACAAGGGCATAATGGTAATCGTGAAGTGCTGGCTCCGCCGCCCTTCGAATGATTGCAAAGTTAAGTAATTCAGTATTTTCTACTTTCCTCATGCTGATTTTTGGCCTGAAATGGATAGCAGAGGGATCTCCCCGTTGGGAGTGACGTATTTTGAGGAATAACGATGAAAAGAATCGCAATCACCTGTGCATTACTGTCTAGCTTTGTGGTGAGCAGCGTCTGGGCTGACGCTGCCAGCGACCTGAAAAGCCGTCTGGATAAAGTCAGCAGCTTCCATGCCAGCTTTACTCAGAAGGTCACGGACGGTAGCGGCGCTGCGGTACAGGAGGGTCAGGGCGACTTATGGGTTAAACGCCCTAATCTTTTTAACTGGCATATGACGCAGCCTGACGAGAGCATCCTGGTTTCCGATGGTAAAACGCTGTGGTTCTTTAACCCGTTTGTTGAGCAGGCGACTGCGACCTGGTTGAAAGACGCCACGGGCAACACGCCGTTCATGCTGATTGCGCGTAACCAGGCCAGCGACTGGCAACAGTACAACATTAAGCAAAACGGCGACGATTTCGTGCTGACGCCAAAAACCAGCAGCGGTAACCTGAAGCAGTTTACTATCAATGTTGGGCGGGACGGGACGATCCATCAGTTCAGTGCCGTTGAGCAAGACGATCAGCGCAGCAGCTATCAGCTGAAATCTCAGCAGAATGGTGCGATTGAACCTTCGAAATTCACCTTTACCCCGCCGCAAGGTGTAACGGTTGACGATCAACGTAAGTAGAGGCGTGTGAGTGAGCAATCTGTCGCTCGACTTTTCTGATAATACCTTTCAGCCACTGGCCGCACGTATGCGGCCAGAAAATTTAGCGCAGTACATCGGCCAGCAGCATCTGCTGGCTGCGGGTAAACCCTTGCCGCGCGCCATCGAGGCCGGGCACCTGCACTCTATGATTTTATGGGGTCCGCCGGGGACGGGGAAAACCACGCTAGCCGAAGTTATTGCCCGTTACGCTAACGCCGATGTTGAACGAATTTCGGCGGTCACGTCTGGTGTAAAAGAAATTCGTGAAGCGATTGAGCGGGCGCGTCAGAATCGTAACGCGGGTCGACGTACGATCCTGTTCGTGGACGAAGTTCACCGTTTTAATAAAAGCCAACAGGATGCGTTTTTACCGCATATTGAAGACGGTACCATCACGTTTATTGGCGCCACCACTGAAAATCCCTCGTTTGAACTGAACTCGGCACTGTTGTCGCGGGCGCGTGTTTATTTACTGAAATCGTTAACCACCGACGATATTGAACAGGTGCTGGACCAGGCGATGTCAGATAATGCCCGTGGTTACGGTGGTCAGGATATCGTACTGCCACCAGAGACGCGTCGGGCGATTGCCGAACTGGTGAATGGCGACGCGCGGCGAGCGCTGAATACGCTGGAAATGATGGCCGATATGGCCGAAGTTGATGATTCCGGTAAGCGCGTATTGAAACCAGAATTGCTCACTGAAATTGCCGGTGAACGCAGCGCACGCTTCGATAATAAAGGCGATCGTTTTTACGATCTCATCTCCGCATTACACAAATCGGTTCGCGGCAGCGCCCCGGATGCGGCACTTTATTGGTATGCGCGCATCATTAGTGCAGGCGGTGACCCGCTGTATGTAGCCCGTCGCTGTCTGGCCATTGCCTCTGAAGATGTGGGCAATGCCGATCCTCGCGCCATGCAGGTGGCAATTTCCGCATGGGACTGCTTTACCCGCGTGGGACCCGCGGAAGGTGAAAGAGCGATTGCTCAGGCAATTGTTTATCTGGCCTGCGCGCCGAAAAGTAATGCGGTTTACACCGCCTTCAAAGCCGCGCTGGCTGATGCCCGTGAACGTCCGGATTACGACGTGCCGGTCCACCTGCGCAATGCGCCAACTAAGCTGATGAAAGAAATGGGCTATGGTCAGGAGTATCGTTACGCCCATGATGAACCAAATGCCTATGCCGCCGGAGAAGAGTACTTCCCGCAGGAAATGGCACAAACGCGCTATTATCACCCCACAAACAGAGGTCTTGAAGGCAAGATTGGCGAAAAGCTCGCCTGGCTCGCCGGACAGGATCAAAATAGCCCTATAAAACGCTACCGTTAGTGTTATCGTTGCGGTAATGTTGTCTCTGTATCCCTGTGACCGCAGGCTGTGGTCACTTTCTCCTATTTTAATTCGATAAGCACAGGATAAGCATGCTCGATCCCAATCTGCTGCGTAATGAGCCAGACGCAGTCGCAGAAAAACTGGCAAGCCGGGGCTTTAAGCTGGATGTAGATAAGCTGCGCGCTCTTGAAGAGCGTCGTAAAGTTCTGCAGGTACAAACTGAAAACCTGCAGGCAGAGCGTAACTCTCGATCGAAATCCATCGGCCAGGCAAAAGCGCGCGGGGAAGATATCGAGTCTTTACGTCTGGAAGTGAACAAACTGGGCGAAGAGCTGGATGCCGCGAAAGCTGAACTTGATACCTTACAGGCCGAGATCCGCGACATTGCGCTGACCATTCCTAACCTGCCAGCGGACGACGTTCCGGTGGGTAAAGATGAAAATGACAACGTTGAAGTCAGCCGTTGGGGGACGCCGCGTGAGTTTGATTTCGAAGTGCGCGATCACGTTACCCTGGGTGAAATGCACACGGGTCTAGATTTTGCCGCTGCGGTTAAGCTGACCGGCTCTCGTTTCGTCGTGATGAAAGGGCAGATCGCGCGCATGCACCGTGCGCTGTCTCAGTTCATGCTGGATCTGCATACCGAACAGCATGGTTACAGCGAAAACTACGTTCCGTATCTGGTTAACCATGACACGCTGTACGGAACAGGGCAACTGCCGAAATTTGCTGGCGATCTGTTCCACACCCGTCCGCTGGATGAAGAAGCTGACAGCAGCAACTATGCGCTGATCCCAACGGCAGAAGTTCCGCTGACCAACCTGGTTCGCGACGAAATCATTGACGAAGATGCGCTGCCGATCAAAATGACCGCGCATACGCCGTGCTTCCGTTCTGAAGCAGGTTCTTACGGTCGTGATACCCGTGGTCTGATCCGTATGCACCAGTTCGATAAAGTTGAAATGGTGCAGATCGTTCGCCCAGAAGACTCTATGGACGCGCTGGAAGAGATGACCGGCCATGCCGAGAAGGTTCTTCAGCTGCTGGGCCTGCCGTACCGTAAGATCATTCTGTGCACAGGCGACATGGGCTTCGGCGCATGCAAAACGTACGATCTGGAAGTGTGGATCCCGGCGCAGAACACCTATCGCGAAATCTCCTCTTGCTCCAACGTGTGGGATTTCCAGGCTCGTCGTATGCAGGCGCGTTGCCGCAGCAAATCCGACAAAAAGACCCGTTTAGTACATACGCTGAACGGTTCTGGTCTGGCGGTTGGACGTACGCTGGTTGCGGTGATGGAAAACTATCAGCAGGCTGATGGCCGTATTCAGGTTCCGGAAGTGTTACGTCCGTACATGAATGGCCTGGAGTTTATCGGCTAAGCTACCTTTCTTTGCTAAAAAAGCGCCTCAGGGCGCTTTTTTTATGCCCGTTTGACGTCGGACAATAACGCCTACCTCCATAGGAGTAATACTGCCTTCGAATGAAAGTCAGTATTTATCTCTGTCTTTTCGCAAATTCGGTATCTACCAGTCTGTATATCGATATTAGCGCTATATAAAAACCTGTATAACGAGTATTTCTCTTTTGTTTATTGTGAGCAGCAGAGTGAGCCACTATGAAAACTAAGATCCCCGATGCCATGCTGGCAGCTGAGGTTAGTCGCCGAGGTTTGGTGAAAACGACGGCGATAGGCGGACTGGCGGTGGCCAGTAGCGCGTTTACCCTGCCATTTACCCGTATTGCAAATGCTGCAGAAGCCCTTAATCCGACACAGGCCAATGAGAAAGTCATCTGGAGCGCGTGTACGGTGAACTGTGGTAGCCGCTGTCCTCTGCGTATGCACGTGGTAGACGGTGAAATAAAGTATGTTGAAACCGACAACACCGGTGATGACAACTATGACGGCTTGCACCAGGTACGCGCCTGTCTGCGTGGTCGCTCCATGCGTCGTCGCGTTTATAATCCCGACCGTCTGAAATACCCGATGAAACGTGTCGGCCAACGCGGCGAAGGTAAATTTGAACGTATCAGCTGGGATGAAGCTTACGACATCATTGCCAGCAATATGCAGCGTCTTATCAAAGACTACGGCAACGAGTCTATCTACCTGAACTACGGCACAGGTACGCTGGGCGGTACCCTGACACGCTCCTGGCCGCCAGGCAAAACGCTGGTAGCACGTCTGATGAACTGCTGTGGCGGCTACCTGAACCACTACGGTGACTACTCTTCAGCACAAATCGCTGCCGGGTTGAACTACACCTACGGCGGCTGGGCAGACGGTAACAGCCCGTCCGACATTGAAAACAGCAAGCTGGTGGTTCTGTTCGGGAATAACCCAGGTGAAACCCGTATGAGCGGGGGTGGGGTAACCTATTACCTTGAACAGGCGCGACAGAAATCCAATGCCCGCATGATTATTATCGATCCTCGCTACACGGATACCGGCGCGGGTCGTGAAGATGAATGGATCCCGATCCGCCCAGGTACCGATGCGGCATTGGTGAATGGTCTGGCGTATGTGCTGATCACCGAAAACATGGTCGATCAACCGTTCCTTGATAAATACTGCGTGGGTTACGACGAGAAAACCTTACCGGCCGACGCACCGAAAAACGGTCACTATAAGGCGTATATTCTTGGGCAGGGCAAAGACGGTATCGCCAAGACCCCGGAATGGTCAGCGCAAATTACCGGTATTCCTGCTGATCGAATCGTCAAACTGGCGCGTGAAATCGGTAGCGCTAAACCGGCATATATCAGTCAGGGGTGGGGACCGCAGCGCCATGCTAACGGTGAAATAGCGACCCGTGCCATTTCTATGCTGGCAATCCTTACCGGTAACGTTGGGATTAACGGCGGCAACAGCGGGGCGCGTGAGGGCTCATACAGTTTGCCGTTTGAACGTATGCCTACGCTGGAAAACCCAGTCGAAACCAGCATCTCTATGTTTATGTGGACGGACGCCATTGAGCGAGGTCCGGAGATGACGGCGCTGCGTGACGGTGTTCGTGGCAAAGATAAGCTCGATGTTCCGATTAAGATGATCTGGAACTATGCCGGTAACTGTCTGATTAACCAGCACTCTGATATCAACCGCACACATGAAATCCTACAGGATGATAAGAAGTGCGAGATGATCGTTGTCATCGACTGTCATATGACCTCCTCGGCGAAATACGCGGATATTTTGCTGCCGGACTGCACCGCTTCGGAGCAGATGGACTTCGCACTGGATGCCTCCTGCGGAAATATGTCGTATGTGATTTTCACCGATCAGGCGATCAAACCACGCTTCGAATGCAAGACTATCTACCAGATGACCAGTGAACTAGCGAAACGCCTTGGTGTTGAGCAGCAGTTTACAGAAGGTCGTACTCAGGAAGAGTGGATGCGTCATCTGTACGAGCAGTCGCGCAAAGCCATTCCTGAACTGCCAACGTTTGAAGAATTCCGCAAGCAGGGGATCTTTAAACAGCGCGACCCACAGGGACATCACGTGGCCTACAAGGCGTTCCGTGAGGATCCTAACGCCAATCCGCTGACCACGCCGTCAGGTAAGATCGAAATTTATTCGCAGCAGCTTGCCGAGATCGCGTCAACCTGGGAACTGCCGGAAGGTGATGTGATTGATCCACTGCCGATTTATACCCCAGGTTTTGAGAGCTTAAACGACCCGCTGGTGGAGAAATTCCCTCTGCAGTTGACCGGCTTCCACTATAAGTCTCGCGTCCACTCGACCTATGGCAACGTGGATGTTCTGAAAGCATCCTGCCGTCAGGAAATGTGGATCAACCCGATGGATGCACAGCGACGCGGCATTAACAACGGCGACAAGGTGCGCATCTTTAACGATCGTGGTGAAGTGCACATTGAGGCGAAAGTAACGCCGCGTATGATGCCTGGCGTGGTGGCATTGGGAGAAGGGGCGTGGTATGACCCGGACGCAAAACGCGTGGACCAGGGCGGTTGCATTAACGTCCTGACGACCCAGCGTCCGTCTCCTCTCGCGAAGGGGAACCCATCACACACGAACCTTGTTCAGGTTGAAAAGGTGTAAGGAGTAACCGATGACAACCCAGTATGGATTTTTTATTGATTCCAGCCGTTGCACCGGTTGCAAAACCTGCGAACTGGCGTGCAAAGATTTCAAAAATTTAACCCCTGAAGTCAGCTTCCGCCGCATTTATGAGTACGCGGGCGGTGACTGGCAGGAAGACAACGGCGTCTGGCATCAGAACGTCTTTGCCTATTACCTCTCCATTGCGTGTAACCACTGTGAAGACCCGGCCTGTACCAAGGTGTGTCCGAGCGGTGCGATGCACAAACGTGAAGATGGCTTTGTCGTTGTCGATGAAGATGTGTGCATCGGCTGCCGCTATTGCCACATGGCCTGTCCTTACGGTGCACCACAGTACAATGCTGACAAAGGGCACATGACCAAATGCGATGGCTGCCATGAGCGCGTCGCTGAAGGTAAGAAACCTATTTGCGTCGAGTCCTGTCCACTGCGTGCGCTGGATTTTGGCCCAATTGATGAACTGCGCAAAAAACACGGTACTTTGGCTGCGGTTGCGCCACTGCCGGGCGCGCACTTTACCAAACCGAGCATTGTCATCAAACCTAACGCCAATAGCCGCCCGACCGGGGATACCACAGGTTATCTGGCTAATCCGAAGGAGGTGTAAGATGGGAAGTGGATGGCATGAATGGCCGCTGATGATCTTCACGGTCTTCGGACAGTGTGTGGTTGGCGGTTTTATTGTTCTGGCGCTGGCGTTGATGAAAGGGGGCTTACGCCCAGAATCGCAGCAACGCGTAATTACCTGCATGTTTGGGCTTTGGGTATTAATGGGCATTGGTTTTATTGCCTCTATGCTCCACCTGGGCTCACCGATGCGCGCCTTTAACTCACTCAATCGCGTTGGGTCATCTGCGTTGAGTAACGAAATTGCCAGCGGCTCACTCTTCTTTGCCGTTGGCGGTATCGGCTGGCTGCTGGCTATGTTGAAGAAAATGTCGCCCGCATTACGCAATCTGTGGTTAGTTGTCACCATGGTGCTGGGTGTGGTTTTTGTCTGGATGATGGTGCGCGTGTATAACACCATCGATACCGTACCGACCTGGTACAGCGTCTGGACACCGCTGGGCTTCTTCCTGACGATGTTTATGGGCGGTCCGCTGCTGGGATATCTGTTACTGAGAATTGCTGGCGTGGATGGTTGGGCGATGCGCCTGCTGCCGGCTATATCAGTGCTTGCTCTGGTCGTGAGTGCCATCATGTCGGTAATGCAGGGGACTGAACTGGCGACAATCCACAGTTCGATTCAACAGGCCTCTGCGCTGGTTCCGGATTACGGTTCGCTGATGGCGTGGCGGATCGTGGCGCTGGCGTTAGCGTTGTGCTGCTGGATAGTACCGCAAGTGAAGGGTTACCAGCCTGCCGTTCCGTTGCTTTCCGTCGCGTTTATTCTGCTGTTAGTCGGCGAGCTGATTGGTCGTGGCGTGTTCTACGGGCTGCATATGACCGTCGGTATGGCGGTGGCGAGTTAATCCATAATATGCCGGATGGCGCCTCGTGCTTTATCAAGCCTACAATATCCGTAGGCCTTAAAGCTGCGCTCTATCCGGCTACATGTCAGGTCAGGGTTTTGCCCCAGTCTTTACTTCTGCTTAGTTAACGTGTCATAGCTGGTCATCAGATTGCGATAATCCGGAATGTGATTAGAGAACAACGTCGCCAGACCTTCGATATCGTTGCGCCAGTCGCGGTGCAGTTCGCATGCTACTCCGAACCATGTCATCAATTGAGCGCCTGCTTGAGACATCCGATCCCATGCTGAATGGCGGGTAATTTCATTAAACGTGCCTGAAGCATCGGTGACAACAAAGACGTCAAAACCTTCTTCAATAGCCGAGAGCGCTGGGAAAGCGACGCAAACTTCCGTCACGACACCAGCGATAATCAGCTGCTTTTTGCCGGTCGCTTTTACTGCTTTCACGAAATCTTCGTTATCCCATGCGTTAATGTTTCCTGGGCGAGCAATGTAGGGCGCATCCGGAAATTGAGCTTTCAGTTCCGGTACCAGCGGTCCGTTTGGTCCTGTCTCAAAACTGGTTGTCAGAATGGTTGGGAGGTTGAAGTATTTTGCTAAGTCACCGAGCGCAAGCACGTTGTTTTTAAATTTATCGGGATCGATATCCCGAACCAGAGAGAGCAGGCCAGCCTGATGGTCGACCAGCAGTACTGCCGCATTGTCTTTATCAAGTCTTACGTAAGGTTTAGTCATGGTATTTCTCCTGTTCAGTATCAGTGGGGGAAATTTGATGAGTTTAAGTCTACGAAAAGAACGATATTTGGATTAGATAGATAAATAAGAACTCACTGTTCTATTTTGAAGACAATGCAGCTCAGCATCCCGAATACAGTTTAGTAAGAAATAAAAGTAAGGGGAGTCCATGAAATTTTTCGACTGAACGTAACGCGAGATTTTTGTTTTAGATCAATAAAAACAAGCAGATGTGTTTTTGTGTTTTTTATCTATTCACATTAAGAATCAGTAATGCAAATCGATCGACCAGAAAGCGCCTCAGCCCTCTGATTCCGCCGATTGACAATGTTTTTAGCAGTGGCATGATGCGCATGAAATTTGAACTTCCTCACGGTTTTTATTCATGTCCACCTATACCCGTCCCGTCATGCTATTGCTGTGCGGGCTACTTCTGTTGACCCTGGCGATCGCCGTGTTAAACACGCTCGTCCCGCTTTGGCTCGCCCATGAAAATCTGCCTACCTGGCAGGTAGGCATGGTGAGCTCGTCTTACTTTACCGGTAATCTGGTAGGGACGTTGCTGACAGGGTATTTAATAAAACACCTTGGTTTTAACCGCAGCTATTACATCGCCTCGCTTATTTTTGCCGCGGGCTGTGTCGGGCTGGGGATTATGGTGGGATTCTGGAGCTGGATGACATGGCGTTTTATCGCCGGTGTTGGCTGCGCCATGATCTGGGTGGTCGTGGAAAGCGCGCTGATGTGCAGCGGGACGTCCCGTAATCGCGGACGGTTACTTGCCGCCTATATGATGATCTATTATGTGGGAACGTTTTTAGGCCAACTGCTGGTTAGTAAAGTATCAACAGAATTGATGAACGTCCTGCCGTGGGTGACGGGTACTATCCTGGCGGGTGTTTTGCCACTGCTCTTTACGCGCATTGCTAATCAGCAGGGCGATGAACAGCAGTCTACGCCTATTGTCTCCATGCTGAGGTTGCGTCAGGCGCGCCTGGGCGTTAATGGCTGCATTATTTCCGGGATCGTGCTGGGGTCTTTGTATGGCCTGATGCCGCTGTATCTCAACCATCAGGGGGTGAGCAACGCCAGCATTGGTTTCTGGATGGCGGTTCTGGTAAGTGCCGGTATTCTGGGGCAATGGCCGATTGGCCGTCTGGCGGATAAGCTGGGACGTCTGCTGGTTTTACGCGTCCAGGTCTTCGTGGTGATCGTCGGGAGTATCGCCATGCTGAATCAGGCGGCGATGGCGCCCGCGTTGTTTATGTTGGGTGCGGCAGGCTTTACCCTCTATCCGGTCGCGATGGCCTGGGCCTGTGAAAAGGTGGAACATCATCAGTTGGTCGCCATGAATCAGGCATTGCTATTGAGCTATACCGTGGGCAGTCTGCTGGGACCTTCGTTTACTGCGATGCTGATGCAGAATTATTCAGATAGCTTGCTGTTTATCATGATCGCCAGCGTATCGTTTATTTATTTACTAATGCTGCTGCGTAAGACGGGCCATACGCCCAATTCTATTGCGCACATTTGACCTGATTTAACAGAATATGAACAGGTTCCCATACATACTGTTTATGTATGCTTTATGGGAACCTGCATTATTTAATCGCACACGTCTGTCCTGAAAATAAAGTGTGCAGAAGGTTATAGTTTTACATCCTGCCGTTTCCGCTCGCTCATTTTACCGCGCATAATCCCACGCCTCATATATTGATAATCAAAAAGCTTCCACAAAGGATTGCGTATGGCTGGTGTGCAGGAAAAACAATTGCGATGGTACAACATTGCATTAATGTCATTTATTACCGTCTGGGGTTTTGGTAACGTCGTCAACAACTATGCTAATCAGGGATTGGTTGTTGTCTCCTCCTGGATATTTATTTTCGCGCTCTATTTTATTCCTTATGCGTTGATCGTCGGGCAGCTTGGCTCAACCTTTAAAGAGGGTAAAGGCGGCGTCAGTACCTGGATTAAACATACCATGGGGCCAGGGTTGGCCTATCTTGCTGCCTGGACCTATTGGGTTGTTCATATACCTTATCTGGCGCAAAAACCGCAGGCTATTCTGATTGCGCTGGGATGGGCGCTGAAGGGCGATGGTTCGTTGATTAAAGAGTACACCGTCGTGGCGTTGCAGGGGCTGACGCTGGCGCTGTTTGTCTTTTTCATGTGGGTTGCGTCCCGTGGCATGAAGTCACTGAAAATTGTTGGGTCAGTTGCAGGCATCGCGATGTTTGTGATGTCCATTTTGTATGTCGTGATGGCGGTAACCGCGCCTGCAATTACGGATGTGCAAATAGCGACAACCAATATCACCTGGGAATCGTTTATCCCGCACATTGATTTTACCTACATTACCACGATCTCCATGCTGGTATTTGCCGTGGGCGGTGCGGAGAAAATTTCGCCATACGTTAATCAGACACGTAATCCGGGCAAAGAATTTCCAAAAGGGATGCTCGTTCTGGCCGTTATGGTAGCGGTATGCGCGATTCTCGGGTCGCTGGCTATGGGAATGATGTTTGACTCCCGGCATATTCCAGATGACCTGATGACGAATGGTCAATATTACGCCTTCCAGAAATTGGGAGAGTATTATGGTATGGGTAATTCGCTGATGGTTATTTACGCGATTGCCAATACGCTGGGACAGATTGCGGCATTGGTATTTTCTATTGATGCACCGCTTAAAGTTCTGCTGGGTGATGCTGATCGTAAATATATTCCCGAGAGCCTGTGTAAAACCAACGCTTCCGGTACGCCGGTAAATGGTTATATTCTGACGCTGGTGCTGGTGGCGATTCTGATTATGTTGCCAACACTGGGAATTGGCGACATGAACAACCTGTATAAATGGCTATTGAATCTTAACTCTGTCGTGATGCCATTGCGTTATTTATGGGTGTTTGTGGCGTTCATTGCCGTTATTCGCCTGGCGCAAAAATATAAATCGGAATATGTCTTTATTCGCAACCGCTCGCTTGCGATGACCGTGGGGATCTGGTGCTTTGCCTTTACCGCATTTGCCTGTCTGACCGGGATTTTCCCGAAAATGGAAGCCTTTACCCCTGAGTGGACATTCCAGCTCACGCTGAATATCGTGACGCCATTTGTGCTGGTTGGACTGGGATTGATTTTCCCGCTACTGGCGAGAAGAGGACGCTAAAGACAAGTGTGGCAGAAGAGCAGGAGATAGTGATGCTATCTCCTGCTTTGCCTCTCAAAACAACGGGGACAGTTCTTTTGGGATGGCATACTGTTTGCCATCATAACGCAGTACCCAACTGGCTTTCCCCGGTTTATCCTTTGATGCGCACTGCTCGTAGGCGTCTGTATAGGCCGTTGATTCCACGTTTTTCTCGTTTACCCGAATATCGAAGTATCCATTATGTGAATCAGGCGCAAGGGCAAGGGTGCGTTTAATATCGTGGAATGTTCCCACACAGTTCCCGTCCCATTCACCGGTGCTATTCTCAAGTACGATTCCGTTTAATACCGCCCGTAGTTGATTATTTTCAATAACAAACAGCGATAGCGCATCTTCACTAAAAGGATTTATACGGGAACTGCCGGTGCGGGCGACTCGTAAGCCAAATGCGGTCTGATCTGGGGTAACTTTCCAGCGCGCAGTATCAAGCGCCAGACCGGTAATTTGAATGGCATCGTCATTCATACGTTCGGGCAGGCGTAGCCGCTGTTTTACGTCGAGGTTTGTGGAATCCAGTACCAGAAGCTCCAGATCGCCAATGCGATCGTAATCGCTATATTGTTGTGCCATCAGCGGGATCGCCGCTAAGGTCAGTTCCGGGTGGGCTGGCCAGACACGGCAAATTGCGCTTTGCGTTGAGTTACCTGTGATATCGATAACCTGATTATGTTGTGTGAGTAGCTTGCCTTCCGCTGTCGGTTTTGCATCCGGCCACGCATGTTGCACAATGGCGTTGATATCACAGTTGCTGGCGGCATTTACGTATTGGGCAGATAACAGCAACATGCCAGAAATGAATAACCGCATGGCGTCCTTTCCTTTAATTCGAGTGGTTGTCGCTTAGATAGCAAAACGGCTGCCGTTCAGGGCAGCCGTTTCGTGGTGGCTAAAACTCAATACATCACTTTATGTCCATATTGCTCGAGAATGCCCTTCACGCGCTCCATGGTCTCTTTCTTCGGTGGTTTGACGCCATCCAGTTTGTACTCTTCGCCCATTGCCACCCATTTGTGTTTGCCCAGCTCGTGGTAAGGCAGCAGCTCGATTTTTTCAACGTTACCCATATCGCGGGTAAATTCGCCGAGGCGGTGTGCGGAGTCATCGTCATCAGACCAGCCAGGTACGACAACATAGCGGATCCACACTTTGATGTCTTTATTTGACAGGTAACGCGCGAACTCCAGCGTACGATGGTTAGATACGCCGACCAGATTCTGATGGATTTCATCGTTCATCTGTTTGAGATCGAGCATGACCAGGTCGGTGACTTCCAGCAGCTCATCGATCACCGGATCGTAGCGGCGAACAAAACCGTTGGTATCCAGACAGGTATGAATACCTTCTTTTTTACAGGCGCGGAACCAGTCACGTACGAATTCAGCTTGCAGGATAGCTTCGCCGCCAGACGCCGTCACGCCGCCGCCGGATGCGTTCATAAAGTGGCGATAGGTCACCACCTCTTTCATTAATTCGTCGACGGTGACTTCTTTACCGCCGTGTGTATCCCACGTGTCACGGTTATGGCAATACAGGCAGCGCATCAGGCAGCCCTGAAAGAAGGTAATAAAGCGGATGCCCGGGCCATCAACAGTGCCACAGGATTCAAAGGAGTGAATGCGACCAATAACTGACATTGCGGTGTTTCTCCAGGTGTGGCCCATCCGGGGCCAGTGTTAGTGCACAGTTATTAACTGTGTCGAGTCTGTTTTGGCTGCTATCCATACTTTTCGTCTTTCAAGCTGCATCTTTGTTAGCTTCCTTCGCTCACCCCAGTCACGTACTTCTGTACGCTCCAGGGGATTCACTCCGTTGCCGCCTCAATGCAACTCGAAATCCATCGAGTATATAAGTATAGATAGCTGACAAAGCAGGCTATTAAAAAGGCCCCACTTACGTGGAGCCTTTATTGTACGCTTTTTAAAGTACGATTTCAGTCAAAACCAATTACATGGTCTGAGTGAAGGTACGAGTAATAACGTCCTGCTGCTGTTCTTTAGTCAGGGAGTTAAAACGTACTGCGTAGCCAGAAACGCGGATGGTCAGCTGCGGATATTTTTCCGGATGTTCCATCGCATCCAGCAGCATTTCGCGGTTCATGACGTTCACGTTCAGGTGCTGACCACCTTCGATGGACGCTTCGTGGTGGAAGTAACCATCCATCAGACCAGCCAGGTTGGTCTTACGAACTTCGTCGTCTTTACCCAGAGCGTTCGGAACGATAGAGAAGGTGTAAGAAATACCATCTTTAGCGTAAGCAAACGGCAGTTTAGCAACGGAGGTCAGAGAGGCAACAGCACCTTTCTGGTCACGACCGTGCATTGGGTTAGCACCCGGTCCGAACGGCGCGCCAGCACGACGACCATCTGGGGTATTACCAGTTTTCTTACCATAAACCACGTTAGAGGTGATGGTCAGAACAGACTGAGTCGGGATAGCGTTACGATAAGTAGTCAGTTTCTGAATTTTCTTCATGAAACGTTCTACCAGGTCAACCGCCATGTCATCAACGCGAGAGTCGTTGTTACCAAACTGCGGGTATTCGCCTTCGATTTCGAAGTCGATAGCCAGACCGTCTTCGTCACGAATCGGTTTAACTTTCGCATATTTGATTGCAGACAGGGAGTCAGCAGCAACGGACAGACCAGCGATACCACACGCCATGGTGCGGATAACGTCACGGTCGTGCAGCGCCATCAGAGAGGCTTCGTAGCTGTACTTGTCGTGCATGTAGTGGATAACGTTCAGCGCGGTGACGTACTGTTTAGCCAGCCAATCCATGAAGTGATCCATGCGGTCCATAACTTCGTCGAAGTTCAGAACGTCGCCTTTGATCGGTTCAGATTTAGGACCAACCTGCATTTTCAGTTTTTCATCAACGCCACCGTTGATTGCGTACAGCATGGTTTTCGCCAGGTTTGCACGCGCACCGAAGAACTGCATTTGTTTACCAACAACCATCGGGCTTACGCAGCAAGCGATAGCGTAGTCGTCGTTGTTGAAGTCCGGACGCATCAGGTCATCGTTCTCGTACTGCAGAGAAGAGGTGTCGATGGACACTTTAGCGGCGAATTTCTTGAAGTTCAGAGGCAGTTTTTCAGACCACAGAACAGTGATGTTCGGCTCCGGAGAAGGACCCATGGTGTACAGGGTGTTCAGGAAGCGGAAGCTGTTTTTGGTAACCAGAGTACGGCCATCAACGCCCATACCACCGATTGATTCAGTTGCCCAAATCGGGTCACCGGAGAACAGTTCATCATATTCAGGAGTACGCAGGAAACGAACCATACGCAGTTTCATGACCAGGTGGTCGATCATTTCCTGTGCGTCTTGCTCGGTGATTTTGCCTGCTTTCAGGTCACGTTCGATGTAAGCATCCAGGAAGGTGGATACGCGACCGAAGGACATTGCTGCACCGTTCTGAGATTTAACTGCGGCCAGGTAGCCGAAGTAAGTCCACTGGATAGCTTCCTGAGCGTTGGTAGCCGGACCAGAGATATCGCAGCCATATTTAGCAGCCATTTCTTTGATCTGACCCAGAGCACGGTGCTGTTCAGCGATTTCTTCACGCAGACGGATTGTTGCTTCCAGGTTTACGCCGTTTTCCAGATCGGACTGCAGAGAGACGAACTGAGCGTATTTGTCTTTCATCAGGAAGTCGATACCGTACAGCGCAACGCGACGGTAGTCACCGATGATACGGCCACGGCCATACGCATCTGGCAGACCAGTCAGAACACCGGATTTACGGCAGTTCAGAATGTCTTTGGTGTAAACATCGAATACGCCCTGGTTGTGGGTTTTGCGGTATTCGGTGAAGATTTTTTTCAGCATCGGGTCCAGTTCGCGATTGTACGCTTTGCAGGAACCTTCAACCATTTTGATGCCGCCAAACGGAATGATCGCACGTTTCAGCGGAGCTTCAGTCTGCAGACCAACAATCTTCTCGAGCGCTTTGTTGATGTAGCCAGCGTCGTGAGAAGTGATGGTAGAAGCAACGGAGGTGTCAAAGTCAACAGGCGCGTGAGTGCGGTTTTCCTGTTTAACGCCTTCCATCACGCTGTCCCACAGTGCAGTGGTCGCATCAGTTGCGCCAGCCAGGAAGGACTCGTCACCCTCATACGGAGTGTAGTTTTTCTGAATGAAGTCACGTACGTTTACTTCATTCTGCCAATCACCTTTGGTAAAACCTTCCCAGGCTGTGGCTAACTTTTCATTAAGCTCGGACATGTAACACCTACCTTCTTAAGTGGATTTTTTATTTACTGCGTGTAATGGGCATCAACAGATTAATGATGATCGTTACCACGCAGATAAATGACCCAGTATGTCAACCCGACCAACAAACCGCCGCCGATAATGTTACCGATCGTAACCGGAATCAGGTTATCGGTGATGAAATTCATCACGGTCAGGTGAGAAAAATTCTCCGGAGAAGACCCAACTGCGGTCCAGAATTCCGGGGTGGCGAAATCGCGTATTACAATACCCATAGGGATCATAAACATGTTTGCGATACTGTGCTCAAAACCGCTGGCAACAAACATTGCGACCGGTAATACCATGATAAACGCTTTGTCCATCAGGCTGCGGCCTGAGTAGCTCATCCATACGGCCAGACACACCATCAGGTTAGCCAGGATACCAAGGCTCACTGCCTCAACAAAAGTATGGTGCACTTTGTGGTCGGCTGTTTGCAGAACGTTGAGCCCCCATGCGCCGTTGGCGGTCATATACTCGCCAGAAAGCCACATGAGTAACACAAAGATCAGGGCGCCAATCAGGTTGCCGACATAAACGTTAAGCCAGTTTTTCGCTAACTGACCCCAGGTAATACGACCACTGGCTTTAGCAACGACGATCAGTACGGTTGAAGTGAAGAGGTCTGCACCGCAGACAACACAAAGGATCAGCCCCAGGGAAAAGCAGATACCACCTACTAATTTCGCCATGCCGAAAGGCATAGTACCAGTGCCGGTTGTGGCGGTGATATAGAAAACAAAGGCAATTGAAATGAATACACCGGCAGTAATTGCCAGATAGAACGTCTTAAGCGGATGTTTCGTTGCTTTATAGACGCCTGCTTCTTCGGCAACTTTGGCCATTGCAGCAGGTAGAATAAGATCAAAAGGGTTGTCAGCTTTCACACTAACTCTCTCTTTATTAAGTCGGCGACGAGATACTAACAAAGCATTATAGATGAGAATTTGATATAGATCATATCTCGCCTGGCTTATAGGCCCGTAAGACGCATGGTTTTTATGCGATTACGGTGTAACATGTTGATTATCCATATAAAAATAAATTTTAAAAATTATAAAGTGAGTTGAATTTTTTCTTTCAGCCTCCTATGGAACGGTTAATTAAAATGGAGTAATTGAGATAAAAAACCACATTAATAAGCTAATTTTTTTAATATCAACTACTAATATTTAACCTTGCTTTTACATTTATTTTTTGGTTTGACCAAAATAAAAAACGGGGCGCTTTAAGCGCCCCGTAATATAGCTCAGACAATACATTTAGCCTACTCGAGGCAAGTTGTTTGTCACTATTTTGACCAGTGTGCCGCTTTCGCGCGTTGCAATTTCTCATAGGCTTTCAGCAGAGACTGATGTGCCGGGAATGCGTGCAGATCGCTGTCTACTGGCTGAAGTCCATAAAACGGCGCTTCACCACTCAGTGCCGCACTTGCCGCTTCAACCGCCTCAGCGCCGTACATGCGGACGAATGCGTTCAGATACTGCAGCGGCTGACGGTCTTCTTCCTGAGACAGCAGCAACAATGTTTGCAGGCAGCGATAGTAGTTTGCACGTTCCGCGCTAAAGACGGAGGCGTTAAATTCCATCGTCCATTCGGTCCACACCAGGGCCTGCTCCAGATCGCCACCGGCCAGCGCCAGCATCACTTTAAGCTCGCCAATACGCAGGGTGTACCAACCGTTATCCGCACCGGTCGCCAGACCGAGCAACTCGCGCACGCGGGTGAAGTCGTCAAAACCTTCTTCATCCAACTGTTCAATCAGATTGAGGTAGTCTTCTTTATCCCACTCACTGCCTGGCAGAGAGAGAATGGTGTCACGCAGATGGGTGCCCATAGCGTTGTTGGCTAACCACAGATCTTCTGCCGGATAGATGTCAGACATTCCCGGAACAATAATGCGGCACGCGTAAACGCCCAGGTGCTCATAGTCAGCGATATACACTTCTTTATCTTCAGCATTGAAGATGGCCATCAGGGTGGCGAACTCTTCTTCCGTGGTGCCGGAGAAATTCCAGTCAACGAACGGATAGTCGGCATCCTGCTTGAACAGATCCCAGGAGATCAGACCGCTGGAATCGATGAAGTGAGTTTCAAGGTTGGTATGTTCTGCCACTTCCTCATCGTCGAAGGTCGGTGGGGTGAAGACATCAAGATCCTTCAGACCACGGCCCTGCAGCAGTTCAGTCACGGTACGCTCCAGCGCAACGCCGAAATCCGGGTGTGCGCCGAAGGAGGCAAAGCAGGTACCGTTGGCCGGGTTGAACAGGACAACGCAAATCACCGGATACTTGCCGCCCAGCGAGCCATCGTAGGCAAAAATTGGGAAACCTTCCGCTTCCAGTGTGGCGATGGACTCCACCACTGCCGGATAGCGCGCCATCACCTCGGCCGGGATTTCCGGCAGGCTGATGCTTTCGGCGATAATACGGTTCTTCACATGGCGCTCAAAGACTTCAGACAGACCCTGAACGCGAGCTTCGTTAGGTGTGTTACCCGCAGACATGCCGTTAGAAACATACAGGTTGCCGATAATATTCATCGGAATGTAGACGGTCTGGTTATCAGACTGGCGGGTAAACGGCAGGCCACAGACGCCACGCTCTTCATTACCAGACTGTAGATCGATAAGCATGCTGCCGGTCAGTTCGTTATCTGGATCGTAAAATGCACGCAGACGCGCATCCAGTAAACCTTCTGGAACATCGTCTTCTTCAGTCAGCGGGAAACATTTTTCGTTCGGGTAATGTACGAAGGGGCCATTGGCGATAGTTTCGCCCAGCCAGAAATCTGCAAAGAAGTAGTTAGTCGACAGACGCTCAAAGTATTCGCCCAGCGCAGAAGCCAGCGCCGCTTTTTTTGTCGCGCCTTTACCGTTGGTGAAGCACAGCGCGCATTCTTTGTCGCGAATATGTACAGACCAGACGTTAGGGACGGGATTCAACCACGAAGCTTCTTCAATTTGAAAACCGAGGTCGAGCAATTTTTGCTGGAAGCGAGCGATGGAGTCTTCCAGAGCGGCATCTTTGCCGGGGATAAATGTTTGCGTCATGAAAATCACTTTTGTCGTACGGAAAGCGCGCAATGATACGGGTTTTCAATGAACGGCGCTATCGTCGCCGGAGCCCATGCGTAAATAAAAGCATTGGCTATGCTTTCTTACAGCCAATCACGTTTAGAGCATATTAATGAAAGCTTTCGATTTACACCGTATGGCGCTTGATAAGATGCCCATGGATTTTCTGGGGGAAGTTGCGCTACGCAGCCTTTACACCTTTATATTGGTTTTTCTGTTTTTAAAAATCACCGGACGTCGTGGCGTACGCCAGATGTCGCTTTTTGAAGTCCTTATCATCCTTACGCTGGGTTCCGCCGCGGGAGACGTGGCGTTTTATGACGATGTTCCGATGCTGCCGGTGCTGGTGGTCTTTATTACTCTTGCTGTGCTGTATCGGTTGGTAATGTGGCTAATGGCGCATAGTGAAAAAATGGAGGACCTTCTGGAGGGCAAACCCGTCGTGATCATTGAAGACGGCGAGCTGGCATGGTCAAAGCTCAATAGCGCCAATATGACGGAATTTGAATTCTTTATGGAACTGCGTTTGAACGGCGTGGAGCAATTGGGACAAGTGAAACTGGCTATTCTGGAGACGAATGGGCAAATCAGCGTCTACTTCTTTGCCGATGAAGACGTAAAGCCGGGGCTCAGTATTTTGCCTAAACGTTGTACGCAACGATTTAAAGTAATACCTGAAGCAGGGGACTATGCCTGCATACGTTGTAGCGAAGTGGTGCAAATGAAGGCCGGAGATCATCAATTATGTCCGCGCTGTGCAAATCCAGAATGGTCGAAGGCCAGTCGGGCAAAACGGGTTACCTGACAGCAAAAATCTCGGTTTTTACCCGTCAATCCGATAGATTCTGTTGTGTGACCGATGACACATTTTTACCCTTGCCAGTTTTACCCATTGCGGCGCGTGTCACTGAATGATAAAACCGATATCCACAGGAATAACTTATACCAATGTCTGTCACCGGATTATCGTCAATGACAGGATGTTGATTGGACAACAACACAACGTGGTGAGGGGAAATGGCTCAGGTCTTCAATTTTAGTTCAGGTCCGGCAATGTTACCGGCAGAAGTACTTAAACTGGCTCAACAGGATCTTTGTGACTGGAACGGTCTTGGCACGTCAGTGATGGAAATTAGCCACCGTGGCAAAGAATTCATCCAGGTCGCAGAGGAAGCGGAGCAGGATTTTCGCGAGCTTCTCAGCATCCCCTCCAACTATAAAGTGTTGTTCTGCCATGGTGGTGGTCGCGGGCAGTTCGCGGGTATCCCGTTAAATATTCTGGGCGATAAAACCACCGCGGATTACGTCGATGCCGGTTATTGGGCCGCCAGCGCAATTAAAGAAGCGAAAAAATACTGCACGCCAAACGTTATTGATGCCAAAGTCACCGTGGACGGCCTGCGTGCTGTTAAGCCGATGAGTGAATGGCAGCTTTCTGATAACGCGGCATACCTGCACTATTGCCCGAACGAAACCATCGATGGCATTGCGATCGATGAAACGCCGAATTTTGCCAGCAACGTTGTGGTCACGGCGGATCTGTCCTCTACCATTCTTTCCGCACCGCTTGACGTTAGTCGTTATGGCGTAATTTATGCCGGGGCACAGAAAAATATCGGCCCGGCCGGTCTGACGATTGTCATCGTCCGTGAAGATTTGCTGGGTAAAGCTCATGTCTCATGCCCGTCAATCCTCGACTATACCGTGCTGAATGACAACGATTCCATGTTCAATACGCCGCCAACCTTTGCCTGGTATCTGTCTGGCCTGGTCTTTAAATGGCTGAAAAAGCAGGGCGGTGTTAATGCGATGGATAAAATTAACCAGCAAAAAGCGGAATTGCTCTACGGCGTAATCGATAACAGCGATTTCTACCGTAACGATGTGGCGAAATCTAACCGTTCACGCATGAACGTACCGTTCCAGCTGGCTGATAGCGCATTGGATAAACTGTTCCTGGAAGAGTCTTTTGCTGCGGGCCTGCACGCGCTGAAAGGGCATCGTGTAGTCGGCGGTATGCGTGCGTCCATCTACAATGCCATGCCGCTTGAAGGTGTTAAAGCACTGACCGATTTCATGGTCGATTTCGAACGCCGCCGCGGCTAATCTGCTGTACTTTTCATCCCCACAGCCCGTCTGTGGGGTTTTTATGTCTGTTTTTGAGAGTCGAGTTTCATGGAATCCCTGACGTTACAACCCATTGCGCGGGTGGATGGCACCATCAATCTGCCTGGATCCAAAAGTGTTTCTAACCGCGCTTTGCTGCTGGCTGCATTAGCCAATGGCACCACTGTCCTGACCAATCTGCTGGACAGCGATGATGTTCGCCATATGCTCAATGCTCTGAATGCGTTAGGGATTAGCTATACCCTTTCTGCCGATCGTACCCGCTGCGAGATAGTTGGCAATGGCGGTGCGTTGCACGCAGAAGGTGCAGTTGAGCTGTTCCTTGGCAACGCCGGAACCGCAATGCGCCCGCTGGCCGCAGCGTTATGTCTGGGCAGCAATGACATCGTGCTGACGGGCGAACCGCGCATGAAAGAGCGCCCGATTGGCCATCTGGTTGATGCGCTGCGCCAGGGCGGAGCCAAAATTGACTATCTGGAGCAGGACAACTATCCCCCTTTACGTCTGCGTGGTGGCTTTACCGGAGGCCAGGTTGAGGTAGACGGTAGCGTTTCCAGCCAGTTCCTCACTGCGTTGCTGATGACTGCGCCGCTGGCGCCGCAGGATACGACGATCGCAATTAAAGGTGACCTGGTATCCAAACCTTACATTGATATCACACTGAACCTGATGAAAACGTTTGGTGTTGAAATTGAAAATCAAAACTACCAGCGCTTTGTCGTGAAGGGGCAGCAGCAGTATCAGTCACCGGGTGCATACCTGGTTGAAGGTGATGCTTCTTCCGCTTCCTATTTCCTCGCGGCAGGTGCTATTAAAGGCGGTACGGTAAAAGTTACCGGGATTGGCCGCAACAGCATGCAGGGTGATATTCGTTTTGCCGATGTACTGGAGAAAATGGGCGCAACCATTACATGGGGCGACGATTTTATTGCCTGTACTCACGGCGAGTTGAACGCAGTGGATATGGATATGAACCATATTCCTGATGCGGCGATGACCATTGCAACGGCGGCGCTGTTCGCTAAAGGCACCACGACATTACGTAATATCTACAACTGGCGCGTCAAAGAGACCGATCGTCTGTTCGCGATGGCGACGGAGTTACGCAAAGTGGGCGCGGAAGTGGAAGAGGGGCATGACTTTATCCGCATCACCCCGCCTGCAACATTGCAATTTGCGGACATCGCGACCTACAACGATCACCGCATGGCGATGTGTTTCTCGCTGGTGGCGCTGTCTGACACGCCGGTGACCATTCTTGACCCAAAATGTACCGCCAAAACCTTCCCGGATTATTTCGAACAGCTGGCTCGTATTAGTACATCTGCCTGATTTTATTGCCGCACTTTCGGGTGCGGCACATTCTGACATCTCCGATTGCCTATTTATTCTACACTCAGCTTCAATGATTCTGCATTTTTCACACAAAGATAACGATCGTTGGCGTTGGCGCGTATAATGCGCGGCGTTCACGTTAACGTATGCCCGTTTAAGGAGAAAAAGATGACGGCAATTGCCCCGGTTATTACCATTGATGGCCCAAGCGGTGCAGGTAAAGGCACCTTGTGCAAGGCAATGGCGGAAGCATTGCAGTGGCATCTGTTAGATTCAGGCGCGATCTACCGCGTACTGGCGCTCGCAGCGTTACATCACCATGTTGATGTCACATCTGAAGATGCTCTGGTACCGCTTGCCTCACACCTGGATGTGCGTTTTATCTCAACAGACGGCAACCTGGAAGTCATTCTTGAAGGTGAAGATGTCAGCGGTGAAATCCGCACTCAGGAAGTAGCTAATGCCGCCTCTCAGGTTGCGGCGTTTCCCCGCGTGCGTGAAGCGTTATTACGTCGTCAACGCGCATTTCGCGAATCCCCAGGTCTGATTGCTGATGGACGTGATATGGGCACCGTGGTATTCCCGGATGCGCCGGTGAAAATTTTTCTGGACGCCTCCTCGCAAGAACGTGCGCATAGACGTATGCTACAGTTGCAGGAGAAGGGCTTTAGTGTTAACTTTGAACGCCTTTTGGCCGAGATCGAAGAACGCGATTATCGCGATCGTAATCGTGCTGTAGCGCCGCTGGTTCCCGCTGCTGATGCTTTAGTTTTGGATTCAACCCGATTAAGCATTGAGCAAGTGATTGAAAAAGCGTTACAATACGCGCGCCAAAAACTGGCTCTCGCTTAAGTGCGACCGAATTTGCAGTACCCCCGTTGCAATGGATTGACAGCGGGTATGTTAAACAACCCCATCCGGCATGGAGCCAGGTGGACGTTAAATATGAAACCTGAAGATTAAACATGACTGAATCTTTTGCTCAACTGTTTGAAGAATCCTTAAAAGAAATCGAAACCCGTCCGGGTTCCATCGTTCGTGGTGTTGTTGTTGCTATCGACAAAGACGTAGTACTGGTTGACGCTGGTCTGAAATCTGAGTCCGCCATTCCGGCAGAGCAGTTCAAAAACGCCCAGGGCGAGCTGGAAATCCAGGTTGGTGACGAAGTTGACGTTGCTCTGGATGCAGTAGAAGACGGCTTCGGTGAAACCCTGCTGTCCCGTGAAAAAGCTAAACGTCACGAAGCTTGGATCACGCTGGAAAAAGCTTACGAAGAAGCTGCAACCGTTACTGGTGTTATCAATGGCAAAGTCAAGGGTGGCTTCACTGTTGAGCTGAATGGTATTCGCGCGTTCCTGCCGGGTTCCCTGGTAGACGTTCGTCCGGTCCGCGACACGCTGCACCTGGAAGGCAAAGAGCTTGAATTCAAAGTAATCAAGCTGGATCAGAAGCGTAACAACGTTGTTGTTTCCCGTCGTGCCGTTATCGAATCCGAAAACAGCGCAGAACGCGATCAGCTGCTGGAAAACCTGCAGGAAGGCATGGAAGTTAAAGGTATCGTTAAGAACCTCACTGACTACGGTGCATTCGTTGATCTGGGTGGCGTTGACGGCCTGCTGCACATCACCGACATGGCATGGAAACGCGTTAAGCATCCGAGCGAAATCGTAAACGTTGGCGACGAAATCACTGTTAAAGTGCTGAAGTTCGACCGCGAGCGTACTCGTGTATCTCTGGGCCTGAAACAGCTGGGCGAAGATCCATGGGTAGCTATCGCTAAGCGTTATCCGGAAGGTACCAAACTGACTGGTCGCGTGACCAACCTGACCGACTACGGCTGCTTCGTTGAAATCGAAGAAGGCGTTGAAGGCCTGGTTCACGTTTCCGAAATGGATTGGACCAACAAAAACATCCACCCGTCCAAAGTTGTTAACGTTGGCGATGTAGTGGAAGTTATGGTTCTGGATATCGACGAAGAACGTCGTCGTATCTCCCTGGGTCTGAAGCAGTGCAAAAACAACCCATGGCAGCAGTTCGCGGAAACCCACAACAAGGGTGACCGTGTTGAAGGTAAAATCAAGTCTATCACTGACTTCGGTATCTTCATCGGCCTGGACGGCGGCATCGACGGCCTGGTTCACCTGTCTGACATCTCCTGGAACGTTGCAGGCGAAGAAGCAGTTCGTGAATACAAAAAAGGCGACGAAATCGCAGCAGTTGTTCTGCAGGTTGACGCAGAGCGTGAGCGTATCTCTCTGGGCGTTAAACAGCTCGCAGAAGATCCGTTCAACAACTGGGTTGCACTGAACAAGAAAGGCGCAATCGTAAACGGTAAAGTCACTGCAGTTGACGCTAAAGGCGCAACCGTAGAACTGGCTGACGGCGTTGAAGGTTACCTGCGCGCTTCTGAAGCTTCACGTGACCGCGTTGAAGATGCAACTCTGGTTCTGAGCGTAGGCGACGACGTTGAAGCTAAATTCACCGGCGTTGATCGTAAGAACCGTGCAATCAGCCTGTCTGTTCGTGCTAAAGACGAAGCTGATGAGAAAGATGCAATCGCAACTGTTAACAAACAGGAAGATGCTAACTTCTCTAACAACGCAATGGCTGAAGCTTTCAAAGCAGCTAAAGGCGAGTAATATCGAGTGCTCTAAATCCTTTGTGCTGTTAACGGCACAAAGGGTGACGAGTAGCTTGACAGATTACAGGATTCGTCCTGTAATCAATGACAAAGGGCGGCTACGGCCGCCCTTAATCAATGCAGCAGCTAATTATGCCTTTAAGGAACCGGAGGAATCATGACCAAGTCAGAATTGATTGAAAGACTTGCAACCCAGCAACCTCATATTCCCGCGAAAGCGGTTGAAGATGCAGTTAAAGAGATGCTGGAACATATGGCCTCGACTCTTGCGCAGGGCGAGCGTATTGAAATCCGCGGTTTCGGCAGCTTCTCTTTGCATTACCGCGCACCACGCACCGGACGTAATCCGAAGACCGGCGATAAAGTGGATCTGGAAGGGAAATACGTTCCGCACTTTAAACCAGGTAAAGAACTGCGCGATCGCGCCAATATTTATGGTTAAGTTTTTAGCGAGACTTAACGCCGAGAAAAGCACCCAAATGGGTGCTTTTTTCATTTCTGTCCACCTATCCTGGAATCCTCATCCCAGTTAATTTGTACGTTACAACCATCACTAAATGTCTGCGGAACTCAGGTCGTATAACGATAAATTGATGCCAGACAACCGTCGAAGAGTACTGCACACTCCCTGTAACAGGGAGGTGATTGATGAAAATAACAACGGTGAGTATCTGCGCATTACTCGGCATTCTCCCACTCATGCTATTACCTATGCTGCCAGGCATGTTGTGTATCGGCATTGTATTTTGTCTGGCATGTCTGCTCTGTTTTCTCCCCTACAAATATATGCGTTCCGCCGGACTAACCCTGCTGTTTTTTCTTTGGGGAATCCTGGCCGCGAAAGAGGCTCTGTGGGCCGGTAATACGCTGCCTGCGAAAACCCAGCAAGCCATTGTGCGGATAACCGGAACTGACAATATGACAACGCACTACGGCCAGATCACTCACCTTCAGGGGAAACGAATCTTTCCTGCGCAAGGAATCGTCTTGTACGGGCAGTATTTACCCGGTGATGTTTGTGCGGGTCAGACATGGGCGATGACGTTGAAAGTCCGCGCTGTACACGGTCAATTAAACGAAGGCGGATTTGATAGCCAGCGTTACGCATTGGCGCAGCATCAACCGCTGACGGGACGATTCTTGCAGGCTTCGGTAATCACACCAAAATGTAGTTTGCGTTCGCGGTATCTCGCCTCGCTGAAAACGGCACTCACCGACTATCCCTGGCAGCAGGTCATACTGGGTCTGGGAATGGGGGAGCGCTTGTCTGTGTCACAAGAGGTGAAAACGATTATGCGTGATACCGGCACGGCTCATTTGATGGCTATCTCCGGGCTGCATATTGCATTTGTTGCATTACTGACCGCAGGATTGATACGTGCTGGACAATTTTTTATGCCAACAAGGTGGATTTGCTGGCAGATGCCATTAGTGGGTGGGATTGTCTGTGCCACATTTTATGCCTGGCTGACGGGGCTGCAACCCCCGGCATTACGAACGGTTGTTGCGCTGCTAGTCTGGGGGGCGCTGAGACTTAGCGGCAGGCAGTGGAGTGGATGGTCGGTCTGGATCTGCTGTCTGGCAGCCATCGTGGTGGTGGATCCTGTTGCTGTTCTTTCGCAAAGCCTATGGTTGTCTGCATCCGCCGTTGCGGCACTGCTGTTCTGGTACCAATGGGTACCGCTCCCGGACTGGTCGCTGTCGCGTGCTGGACGTCAATTTCTGGCGCTGGCTCATCTGCAATTGGGTATTACGCTTCTGCTTTTTCCCGTGCAAATCGCAATGTTTCACGGTTTTAGTCTGACCTCGTTTCTGGCTAATTTGTTTGCCGTCCCTTTGGTCACGTTTGTTTCCGTACCCTTGATATTAGCAGGCATGATCATGCATTTAGCCGGGACGGTGATGGTTGAATCAAGCCTGTGGTATCTAGCGGATCGTTCTCTGGCGCTGCTATTTTGGGGGCTCAGAAGTCTGCCTCAAGGGTGGATCAATATTGATGCGCGCTGGCAATGGCTGGCATTTTTACCCGGAATGATGATTATCGCATGGCGACTAAATATCTTGCGTACGCTACCGGTGGTCTGTTTCTCTGTGCTCCTTTTGCTGAGTAGGCCGCTTTGGCGTGCACCGCGAACTGATGTGTGGCAAGTGCATATGCTGGATGTCGGGCAGGGGCTGGCGATGGTGATCGCGCGAAATGGGAAAGCGCTGCTTTACGATACCGGTCTGGCATGGCCCGAAGGCGATAGCGCACAACAGCTGATTATTCCCTGGTTGCGTTGGCATAATCTGGAGCCAGAAGGAATTATTTTAAGCCATGAGCACATGGATCACCGCGGCGGGTTGCACTCCTTACAACAAGCCTGGCCGTCGCTATGGGTAAGAAGTCCGCTGAGCTGGAAAGGTCATCTCCCGTGTTTTCGCGGAGAGCATTGGCAATGGCAAGGGTTAACCTTCAGTGCGCACTGGCCTGTGCGTGGAAATACAGACCAGGGGAATAACCACTCCTGCGTGGTTAAGGTCGATGACGGATATCAGAGTATTCTGCTGACCGGTGATATCGAATCTCCTGCTGAACAAAAAATGCTAAGTCACTATTGGCAGCACCTACAGTCGACGGTGATGCAGGTTCCACATCATGGCAGCAATACTTCATCATCACTGGCACTCATTCAGCGGGTTGACGGGCAGGTCGCACTCGCCTCTGCATCCCGTTACAACGCTTGGCGTCTGCCGTCCTGGAAAGTGAAGCAACGTTATCGGCAACAAAATTATCAATGGCTGGATACCCCCCATCAGGGACAGATTACGCTGGATTTTTATCAAAAAAACTGGCGCATACGCAGCATGCGGGATCAGATTTTACCTCGTTGGTATCATCAGTGGTTTGGCGTGTCGGAGGATAACGGGTAGAATATGCGGCTATTCTAACAAATGCTGGTTTTTTGAATGCATAACGATAAAGATCTCTCTACGTGGCAGACGTTTCGCCGACTATGGCCAACCATAGCGCCTTTTAAATCGGGTCTGATCGTGGCGGGTATAGCGTTAGTCCTTAACGCGGCCAGCGATACCTTCATGTTATCGCTCCTTAAACCATTACTGGATGATGGTTTTGGTAAAACGGATCGCTCGGTGCTGCTGTGGATGCCGCTGGTGGTCATTGGGCTGATGATAGTTCGTGGCTTAACCAGCTATGTCTCCAGCTACTGTATCTCATGGGTGTCAGGCAAAGTGGTCATGACCATGCGCCGCCGCCTGTTTGGCCATATGATGGGGATGCCCGTCTCCTTTTTTGATAAACAGTCTACAGGGACATTGTTATCGCGTATTACCTATGATTCAGAACAGGTTGCGTCATCGTCTTCCGGCGCGCTGATCACCGTGGTACGTGAAGGGGCCTCAATCATTGGCCTGTTTATCATGATGTTCTATTACAGCTGGCAGCTGTCACTGATCCTGATTGTACTGGCGCCAATTGTGTCAGTGGCAATCCGTGTGGTTTCCAAGCGCTTTCGTAGCATCAGTAAAAACATGCAAAACACCATGGGTCAGGTTACGACCAGTGCGGAGCAGATGCTGAAAGGCCACAAAGAAGTTCTGATTTTTGGTGGTCAGGAAGTCGAAACCAAGCGCTTTGATAAGGTCAGCAACAAGATGCGTTTGCAGGGTATGAAGATGGTTTCCGCTTCTTCTATCTCCGACCCTATCATCCAACTGATTGCGTCTTTGGCACTGGCCTTCGTGTTATATGCGGCTAGCTTCCCAAGCGTAATGGAAAATCTGACAGCAGGGACAATTACGGTTGTCTTCTCCTCAATGATCGCATTAATGCGTCCGTTGAAATCGCTGACCAACGTCAACGCGCAGTTCCAGCGCGGTATGGCGGCATGCCAGACCTTATTTACGATTCTGGATAGCGAACAGGAGAAAGATGAAGGTAAACGTGTGATCGAGCGTGCTACCGGCGATCTCGAGTTCCGCAACGTGACGTTCACTTATCCGGGACGTGAAGTACCGGCTCTGCGTAACATCAACCTGAATATTCCCGCGGGTAAAACTGTTGCTCTGGTCGGCCGTTCGGGCTCAGGGAAATCCACCATCGCCAGCCTGATTACGCGCTTCTACGATATTGATGAAGGGCAGATTCTGATGGACGGACACGATCTGCGCGAATATACCCTGGCATCACTGCGCGATCAGGTTGCGTTGGTTTCGCAGAATGTGCACTTGTTTAACGATACGGTTGCCAACAACATCGCCTACGCGCGTACCGATATGTACAGCCGTGAGCAGATCGAAAAAGCGGCACAGATGGCCTACGCCATGGATTTCATCAACAAGATGGATAATGGCCTGGATACGGTGATTGGTGAAAACGGCGTCCTGCTTTCCGGCGGACAACGTCAGCGTATCGCTATCGCCCGTGCCTTGTTGCGTGACAGCCCAATTCTGATCCTTGATGAAGCAACATCGGCTCTTGATACTGAATCTGAACGCGCGATTCAGTCTGCGCTGGATGAGCTACAGAAAAACCGTACTTCTCTGGTTATTGCTCACCGTCTTTCAACCATTGAACAAGCCGACGAAATCATCGTGGTGGAGGATGGTCTGATTGTCGAACGCGGAACCCATAGCGAGCTGATTGAGCAGCGCGGGGTGTATGCGCAATTACACAAAATGCAATTTGGTCAATGATCGCACGTATCTGGTCTGGTGAATCGCCGCTGTGGCGATTGTTACTTCCACTCTCCTGGCTGTATGGCCTGGTGAGTGGTGCTATCCGCTTATGCTACAAGTTGGGGCTTAAACACGCATGGCGCGCGCCAGTCCCGGTAGTGGTGGTCGGAAACCTTACCGCGGGCGGAAACGGTAAAACGCCGGTGGTGATTTGGTTGGTTGAACAACTGCGACAACGCGGGATTCGCGTGGGTGTGGTATCGCGTGGATATGGCGGGAAAGCGACTGCTTACCCGCTGTTGCTAACAGCTGATACTACTACCGCAGAAGCGGGCGATGAACCTGTGCTGATCGCCCAACGTACCGGCGTACCGGTAGCGGTATCCCCGGTAAGATCGGATGCGGTAAAAGCCATTTTGGCCCAACACGACGTGCAGATTATTTTGACGGACGATGGACTACAGCACTATCGTCTGGCGCGAGATGTTGAAATCGTAGTCATTGACGGCGAACGTCGGTTTGGCAACGGCTGGTGGCTTCCCGCTGGTCCAATGCGGGAACGCGCAGGTCGCCTTAAATCGGTGGATGCGACTATTGTTAACGGTGGCGTTGCGCAACCAGGGGAAATCCCTATGCGACTTGAACCGGGACTGGCCGTTAATTTACGTACAGGTGAACGCCGTGATGTGGCGCAATTGTCCAATATTGTCGCCATGGCGGGCATTGGTCATCCACCGCGTTTTTTTGCCACGCTGAAAGCATGTGGTGCTAGCGTGCAAAAAAGCATTGCGCTGGCAGACCATCAGTCTCTGACCTACAGTGACGTCAGTGCGTTTGTAGACGCCGGGCAAACGCTGGTCATGACGGAAAAAGATGCGGTTAAGTGCCGGGAATTTGCCGATGAAAACTGGTGGTATTTACCTGTTGATGCACATTTGTCAGGCGATCGGCCTGATGTATTGCTGAATAGCTTAATCTCGCTGACTCGCTAACTGATTCACGCTGCGGCAGCGAATCATTTATGAGGCCATAAATGTCGTTGCCGCGCCTTTCTCTGACGGATGCCCGTCATCTTCACCTTGCTGCTCAAGGTCTGCTGAAAAAAACACGCCGCCGGGCAACCCCGGCAGATATTCTCGCGACCATTTCGCGCATGTCGTTACTGCAAATCGACACCATCAATATTGTGGCGCGCAGTCCTTACCTGGTGCTGTTTAGTCGTTTAGGCGATTATTCCCCCCAATGGCTGGACGACTCGTTACAGCAGGGCGAACTGATGGAATACTGGGCGCACGAGGCCTGTTTTTTGCCGCGCAGCGATTTTATGCTGATACGTCACCGCATGCTGGCCCCGGAGAATATGGGCTGGAAATATAAAGCGGCGTGGATGAAAGAACATGCGCATGAGATTGAGCAACTGCTCCAGCACATCCAACATAACGGGCCGGTACGCTCAGCTGATTTTGAGCATCCACGCAAAGGGACCAGCGGCTGGTGGGAATGGAAACCGCAGAAGCGTCATCTTGAAGGGTTGTTCACTGCCGGGAAAGTGATGGTCGTGGAACGGCGTAATTTCCAGCGAGTGTATGATTTAACTCATCGCGTCATGCCGCACTGGGACGATGAACGCGACCTACTTTCGCAAGAAGATGCTGAAAGTGTCATGCTGGATAACAGCGCCCGCAGTCTGGGGATTTTCCGCGAACAATGGCTGGCAGACTACTACCGCCTGAAGCGCCCGGCGCTAAAAAACTGGTGCAACGAACGGGCGGAACAGCGGCAGATTATTCCTGTCGACGTTGAGGGGCTAGGAGACTTGTGGCTGCATAGCCACCTTCAGCCGCTGCTTGAACAGGCGCTGGTGGGCAAATTAACGGCGACTCACAGTGCAGTATTATCACCTTTTGATCCGGTGGTCTGGGATCGTAAACGGGCAGAGCAGCTATTCGATTTTAGCTACCGGCTGGAGTGTTATACGCCAGCACCGAAACGTCAGTATGGTTATTTTGTCTTGCCGTTGCTGCATCGTGGACAGTTGGTTGGGCGGATGGATGCCAAAATGCACCGCAAAACAGGTGTGCTGGACGTTATTTCGCTGTGGTTACAGGATGGGGTTAAGCCTGGAGTGACGTTGCAAAAAGGATTGTTTCAGGCGATTGACGATTTTGCCCGCTGGCAGCAGGCAGCACGCGTGACGCTGGGACGTTATCCTGAAGGTTTATTTGCTGATGCACGCCATGGTTGGGAAATAGACCCAGCCCTTTAAGCGATTATGTTAATATTTACGGATTCACAATCCGGTCCATCTGGAGGAACTATGGATCATCGTCTGCTTGAAATCATTGCCTGCCCGGTATGCAATGGCAAACTCTGGTTTAACCAGGAAAAACAGGAACTGATTTGTAAACTGGATAACCTTGCTTTCCCACTGCGTGATGGCATTCCCGTGTTACTGGAAACCGAAGCCCGCGTTCTGACTGCTGATGAGAGTAAATCATGAGTTTTGTGGTCATTATTCCTGCGCGTTATGCGTCCACACGTCTGCCGGGTAAGCCGTTGCTGGATATCAACGGTAAACCGATGATCGTGCATGTACTGGAGCGTGCGCGTGAATCTGGCGCTGAACGTATCATCGTTGCCACCGATCACGAGGATGTCGCTCGCGCGGTAGAAGCGGTGGGTGGTGAAGTGTGCATTACTCGCGCCGATCACCAGTCTGGTACGGAGCGCCTGGCGGAAGTCGTCGAGAAATGTGGTTTTAGCGATGATACCGTTATTGTGAACGTACAGGGTGATGAGCCGATGATTCCGGCGGTCATTATTCGCCAGGTGGCTGAGAATCTGGCGCAACGTCAGGTCGGTATGGCGACTCTTGCGGCTCCGATTCACAGTGCGGAAGAGGCATTTAATCCGAATGCGGTAAAAGTCGTGTTGGACGCTGAAGGATATGCTCTCTATTTTTCACGCGCGACCATCCCATGGGATCGCGATCGTTTCGCCAAAAGTCTGGAAACGGTGGGGGACACCTTCCTGCGCCATCTGGGCATTTACGGCTATCGCGCCGGTTTTATTCGCCGCTATGTTAACTGGCAGCCTAGCCCGCTTGAGCATATCGAAATGCTGGAGCAGCTGCGAGTGCTGTGGTACGGCGAAAAAATTCACGTTGCCGTCGCAAAAGAAGTCCCGGGTACCGGCGTAGACACTGCCGAAGATCTTGAGCGCGTTCGCGCCGAAATGCATTAGTTTTTCTCACGGCACTCCCCCCATATTGAGGCGTATTTTTGGGAGGAGTGTCGTATCGTTGCGCTTTCCCTCCACTTTTCTTTTCATCAATTGATCTCATCCGGGTGACATCTGTCTGCACGACGCTCATTATGAAAGCAGTAGCATTTATGAGGGCAATCTGAAATGGAACAGTTGCGTGCCGAACTCAGCCACCTGCTGGGCGAAAAACTCAGTCGCATAGAATGCGTGAATGAAAAAGTGGATACGGCCCTGTGGTCACTGTACGACAGCCAGGGAAATCCGATGCCGCTGATGGCGAGAAGTTTCACCACGCCAGGTATGGCGCAGCAGCTGGCATGGAAAACCTCCATGTTGGCGCGCAGTGGTACGGTGCGAATGCCCGTCATTTACGGGGTCTTAACCCACGAAGAGCATCCCGGTCCCGATGTGCTACTGCTTGAGCGTTTACGCGGTGTGCCGGTGGAAGCGCCAGCCCGAACGCCCGAACGCTGGGAACATTTAAAAGATCAGATCGTAGAAGGTCTGCTGTCATGGCATCGGCAGGATAGCCGTGGCTGCGTGGGAATGGTGGATAACACGCAAGAGAATATCTGGCCATCCTGGTATCGTCAGCGTGTTGAAGTGTTGTGGACCACGTTAAATCAGTTCAACAATACCGGGCTGACGATGCAGGATAAGCGGATCCTGTTTCGTACCCGTGAGTGTTTGCCCGCTTTATTTGAAGGATTCAATGATAACTGCGTGCTGATCCACGGTAATTTTAGTTTACGTAGCATGCTCAAAGACGCCCGTAGCGATCAGCTTCTGGCGATGGTCGGACCGGGATTGATGCTGTGGGCACCCAGAGAGTATGAATTGTTCCGTTTAATGGATAATGCGCTGGCGGAAAGTCTGCTTTGGCAATACCTGCAACGCGCGCCCGTGGCGGAGTCCTTCATCTGGCGGCGCTGGCTGTATGTGTTATGGGATGAGGTGGCGCAACTGGTCAACACCGGACGTTTTAACCGCTCCAACTTTGACCTTGCCACGAAATCACTGCTGCCGTGGCTCGCCTGATGAACATGTGAACGCCTTATCCGGCCTACAATTCTGCGCTGAACACGTAGGCCTGATAAGACGCGTTAGTGTCGCTATCAGGCAACATTCCTGTCAATGCTCCGATCCTTTTAGCCACTGCCAGATACGCCCCAACGTTTCGTAACCAACACGATCGCTATGCATCAACCAGATTGGTGAGGGGATCGCGCGCTCCCACGGATTAAGCGGTGAATCAATTGCTAACTGGTTGGCTGGCGCGGGCAACGGATGTAGTCCGGCCTGTTGGAAGAAAATCATTGCTCGTGGTAAGTGCGATGCGGAGGTCACCAGCAGGAACGGCGCGCTGCCGATGGCCTGCTTAACCGCTGCGGCTTCTTCTTCGGTGTCTTTAGGTTTATCCAGCGTGATGATATCACCGGGCGGCACACCCAGTGACTGCGCTACGCGGGCGCCCGCTTCTGCAGTACTGACGTTATTGCTCTTTGCCGCAGCACCGGTAAAGATAAGCTTCGATCCCGGGTTAGCACGCCAGAGGCGAATACCTTCATTCAGACGCGGAAGACTGTTGCTTATCAGGTTTGAACTCGGCGCCCACTGTGGATTCCAGGTATACCCACCGCCCAGCACCACAATGTATTCCACTTTTTGTGTATCCTGCCAGGTTGGATAGCTGTCCTCAATCGGTTTCAGCAGACTGTCAGCGACGGGCTGCAAGCTTAGAAGTAACAGTGCCAGCCAACTCAGGCTAATGCACACTTTCCCTGTTTTTTGAAAGCGGCTAAACCAGAGCAGCGCCAGGCCTATGCCCATGATAATGAGCATTAGCGGAAGTGGCAGCATCATACCGCCAATCACTTTCTTCAGCGTAAAAAGCATCCTTTTTGGTTCCTTTTTTAACCATACAGCAGGGGATCAGCAGGGATATTACACCAGGAAGGTTCATTCTCGGCGTGGGTGTGACAAAATAGCGGTTTTACTTAGTCACCCTAAAGCCAGCATGTGGAGAGCCCGATGCGGGATCGCAATTTTGATGACATTGCAGAGAAGTTTTCCCGTAACATTTACGGCACCACCAAAGGTCAGCTTCGTCAGACGATCCTCTGGCAGGATCTGGACAAACTTCTTGCCGACTACGCGGGCCAAACGTTGCGTGTGCTTGATGCGGGTGGCGGAGAAGGGCAGACAGCAATTCTGATGGCGCAGCGGGGCCATCACGTCACCTTGTGCGACCTTTCTGCTGAGATGGTGGCGCGAGCGCAACGGGCGGCAGAAGAGCAAGGTGTGAGCGACAACATGCATTTTATACATTGTGCCGCTCAGGACATCCCACAGCATTTGGATTCTCAGGTTGATCTGATATTGTTTCATGCTGTGCTGGAATGGGTGGCCGATCCGCAAGCCGTCTTAAAAACATTGTGGTCGATGTTACGCCCGGGCGGTGCTTTATCGCTGATGTTCTACAATGCAAACGGTCTGTTGATGCGTAATGTGTTGGTCGGTAATTTCGGCTATGTACAGCAGGGAATGTATAAAAAGAAACGGCGCACGTTGTCTCCCGATTTTCCGCGCGACCCTCAGCAGGTCTATGGCTGGCTGGAGGAGATTGGCTGGGAGATAACCGGTAAAACGGGCGTGAGGGTGTTTCATGATTATCTGCGTGATAAACAAAAACAGCATGACTGTTTTGATGCTTTAACAGAAATAGAAACACGTTATTGCCGCCAGGAACCGTATATCAGCCTTGGGCGCTATATTCATGTCACCGCGATTAAACGTCCGGCCCGAGCCGCAGATGCAAGGATAACCTATGAGTGAATTTTCCCAGACAGTCCCCGAACTGGTTGCCTGGGCCAGAAAAAATGACTTCTCCATCTCTCTGCCGGTAGACAGACTTTCGTTCCTGCTGGCTGTTGCCACACTAAACGGTGAGCGACTTGACGGTGAGATGAGTGAAGGTGAACTGGTGGATGCGTTCCGCCATGTGAGTGATGCGTTTGAGCAAACCAGCGAAACCATCGGCGTCCGCGCCAACAACGCGATCAACGATATGGTGCGTCAACGTCTGCTGAACCGCTTTACCAGCGAGCAGGCTGAAGGCAACGCCATTTACCGTTTAACGCCGCTCGGGATTGGCATCACAGATTACTATATTCGTCAGCGCGAATTCTCTACGCTGCGTCTTTCTATGCAGCTGTCAATTGTGGCAGGCGAACTGAAGCGCGCGGCGGATGCGGCAGCGGAAGGTGGTGATGAGTTCCACTGGCATCGCAACGTCTATGCGCCATTGAAATACTCGGTGGCGGAGATTTTCGACAGTATCGATCTGACCCAGCGCATCATGGATGAACAGCAGCAGCAGGTAAAAGACGACATCGCACAGTTGCTAAACAAAGACTGGCGGGCGGCGATTTCCAGCTGTGAAATGCTGCTGTCAGAAACATCTGGTACGCTGCGTGAGCTGCAAGATACGCTGGAAGCGGCAGGGGATAAGCTACAGGCTAACCTGTTACGAATCCAGGACGCCACGATGACGCATGACGATTTGCATTTTGTCGATCGGCTGGTGTTTGATTTACAAAGCAAGCTCGACCGCATTATTAGCTGGGGCCAGCAGTCCATTGACTTGTGGATTGGCTACGATCGTCACGTGCATAAATTTATCCGTACCGCGATCGATATGGATAAAAACCGCGTCTTCGCCCAGCGTCTGCGTCAGTCCGTGCAGACCTACTTTGACGACCCATGGGCGCTGACCTATGCCAACGCCGATCGTCTGCTGGATATGCGTGACGAGGAGATGGTGCTGCGTGACGAAGAGGTCACCGGTGAACTTCCGGAAGATCTGGAATATGAAGAATTTAACGAGATCCGTGAGCAGCTGGCGGCGATCATCGAAGAACAGCTGGCTATCTACAAATCCAGACAAACACCACTGGATCTCGGTTTGGTAGTGCGCGAGTATCTGGCGCAATACCCACGTGCGCGTCATTTCGACGTCGCGCGCATTGTTATCGATCAGGCGGTACGCCTTGGCGTAGCGCAAGCAGACTTCACCGGACTGCCAGCAAAATGGCAGCCGATTAATGATTACGGAGCCAAGGTACAGGCGCATGTCATTGACAAATATTGAACAAGTGATGCCGGTAAAGCTGGCGCAGGCGCTGGCGAATCCGTTATTTCCGGCGCTGGATAGCGCCTTACGTTCGGGCCGACATATCGGCCTGGATGAACTGGATAATCATGCCTTCCTGATGGATTTTCAGGAATATTTTGAAGAGTTTTATAGCCGATATAACGTGGAATTAATCCGTGCGCCGGAAGGGTTCTTCTACCTTCGCCCGCGTTCCACGACGCTCATTCCGCGTTCGGTCCTGTCTGAACTGGACATGATGGTCGGTAAAATTCTTTGCTATCTCTATCTCAGCCCGGAACGCCTGGCGAACGAAGGGATTTTTACCCAGCAAGAGCTGTACGACGAGCTGCTAACGCTGGCAGATGAAGCGAAGTTACTGAAGCTGGTGAACAACCGTTCAACCGGTTCTGACGTTGACCGCCAGAAGCTACAGGAAAAAGTGCGTTCTTCGCTCAACCGCTTGCGCCGCTTAGGCATGGTGTGGTTTCTGGGCCACGACAGCAGCAAATTCCGTATTACGGAATCTGTCTTCCGCTTTGGCGCGGATGTGCGTAGCGGTGACGATCCGCGTGAAGCACAGCGTCGCTTAATTCGTGATGGTGAAGCGATGGCGGTCGAGAACCGTCTGCAGCTCAACGATGAGCCCGAAGAGAATCAGCCGGACAGTGGAGAAGAAGAATAATGATTGAACGCGGTAAATTTCGCTCACTTACGCTGATTAACTGGAATGGTTTTTTTGCCCGTACGTTTGATCTCGATGAGCTGGTCACCACGCTGTCCGGTGGTAACGGTGCGGGTAAATCCACCACCATGGCGGCATTTGTTACGGCGCTCATTCCGGACTTAACCCTGCTGCATTTCCGCAACACCACCGAAGCCGGTGCAACCAGCGGTTCACGTGATAAAGGCCTGCACGGTAAGCTGAAAGCAGGGGTTTGTTATTCAATGCTCGACGTCCTTAATTCGCGTCATCAGCGCGTGGTCGTGGGTGTGCGTCTGCAACAGGTTGCTGGTCGCGATCGCAAAGTGGATATCAAACCGTTTGCCATTCAGGGGCTGCCGATGTCGGTACAGCCAACCCAACTGGTGACGGAAACGCTGAACGAACGCCAGGCGCGCGTACTGTCTCTACCTGAGCTGAAAGAGAAGCTTGATGAGATGGAAGGCGTGCAGTTTAAGCAGTTCAACTCAATAACCGATTATCACTCATTGATGTTCGATCTGGGCATCATTGCCCGTCGTCTGCGCTCTGCGTCCGATCGTAGTAAATTCTACCGTCTGATTGAAGCCTCGCTGTACGGCGGGATCTCCAGCGCCATTACCCGTTCACTGCGTGACTACCTGCTGCCGGAAAACAGCGGCGTACGTAAAGCGTTCCAGGATATGGAAGCCGCGCTGCGTGAAAATCGTATGACGCTGGAAGCGATTCGCGTAACCCAGTCTGACCGCGACCTGTTTAAGCATTTAATCAGTGAAGCGACCAACTATGTGGCCGCAGATTATATGCGCCACGCCAATGAACGTCGCATCCATCTGGATAAAGCACTGGAATATCGTCGTGAACTGTATACCTCGCGCAAGCAGCTGGCGGCAGAGCAGTACAAACACGTGGATATGGCGCGTGAACTGGGTGAGCACAACGGTGCGGAAGGCGATCTGGAAGCTGATTACCAGGCCGCGAGCGATCACCTGAATCTGGTGCAAACAGCGCTGCGTCAGCAGGAAAAAATTGAACGCTACGAGGCGGATCTCGAAGAATTGCAGGTCCGTCTTGAAGAACAAAACGAGGTGGTCGCGGAAGCCGTTGACCGCCAGGATGAAAACGAAGCCCGTGCAGAAGCCGCTGAGCTGGAAGTGGATGAGCTGAAAAGCCAGCTTGCTGATTACCAGCAAGCGCTGGACGTCCAGCAAACGCGAGCCATCCAGTATACCCAGGCGATCCAGGCCCTAAACCGGGCGAAAGAGCTTTGCCACTTACCGGACCTGACAGCCGACAGCGCCGCCGAATGGCTGGAGACTTTCCAGGCCAAAGAGCAGGAAGCCACTGAAAAACTGCTGACGCTTGAACAAAAAATGAGCGTGGTGCAAACCGCGCATAGCCAGTTCGAACAGGCTTATCAGCTGGTGGCGGCTATCAACGGCCCGCTGGCGCGCGGTGAAGCCTGGAGCGTGGCGCGTGAACTGCTGCGCGAAGGCGTGGAACAGCGCCACCTGGCAGAACAGGTTCAGCCGTTGCGTATGCGACTGAGCGAACTGGAGCAGCGTCTGCGCGAACAGCAGGATGCCGAGCGTCTGCTGGCCGAATTCTGCAAGCGTCAGGGTAAACAGTTCGATATCGATGAGCTGGAAGCGCTGCACCAGGAGCTGGAGGCGCGCATCGCCGCCTTGTCGGACAGCGTCTCGTCTGCCAGCGAACAGCGTATGACACTGCGTCAGGAGCAGGAACAACTACAATCCCGTATTCAGCATTTGATGAAGCGGGCACCTGTCTGGCTGGCTGCGCAAAATAGCCTGAATCAGCTTAGCGAGCAGTGTGGCGAAGAGTTTACCGCCAGCCAGGAAGTGACCGAGTATCTGCAACAATTGCTGGAGCGCGAGCGTGAGGCCATTGTTGAGCGTGATGAAGTCGGTGCACGTAAAAATGCAGTTGATGAAGAGATTGAACGTTTAAGTCAACCGGGCGGGGCGGAAGATCAGCGTCTGAACGCGCTGGCGGAACGCTTTGGCGGCGTACTGCTGTCAGAAATTTATGATGACGTTAGCCTTGAAGATGCACCGTACTTCTCTGCGCTATACGGTCCTTCGCGTCATGCCATTGTGGTACCGGATCTGTCGCTGATTACCGAACAGCTTGAAGGGCTGACGGATTGCCCGGAAGATCTCTATTTCATCGAAGGGGATCCGCAGTCGTTTGATGACAGCGTCTTCAGCGTTGATGAACTGGAAAATGCGGTGGTGGTGAAAACTGCCGAGCGTCAGTGGCGTTATTCTCGCTTCCCGACGGTGCCTATTTTTGGGCGTGCAGCACGTGAAAGCCGTATCGAAACCCTGCATGCCGAGCGTGAAGGGCTGTCTGAACGTTTCGCCACGCTCTCCTTTGACGTCCAGAAAACCCAACGTCTGCATCAGGCGTTCAGTCGCTTTATCGGCAGCCATCTGTCGGTGGCGTTTGAAGCCGATCCAGAAGCGGAAATTCGCCAACTGAATAGCCGTCGCGTTGAACTGGAACGTGCGCTGACCAATCATGAAAATGATAACCAGCAAAGCCGTATGCAGTTTGAACAGGCGAAAGAGGGCGTCTCTGCGCTGAACCGCCTGCTGCCGCGCTTGAATCTGCTGGCAGATGATACGCTAGCCGATCGCGTAGACGAAATTCGCGAGCGTCTGGATGAAGCTCAGGAAGCCGCGCGTTTTGTACAGCAACATGGCAATCAGTTGGCGAAACTGGAACCTATCGTTTCGGTTCTGCAAAATGACCCTGAGCAGTTTGAACAGCTGAAGGAAGACTATGCGTATTCCCAGCAGATGCAGCGCGATGCGCGTCAGCAGGCTTTTGCGCTGACCGAAGTCGTACAGCGTCGGGCGCACTTTAATTATTCCGACTCAGCCGAAATGCTGAGCGGCAATAGCGATCTGAACGAAAAATTGCGTGAACGCCTGGAACAGGCGGAAGCCGAACGTACCCGCGCTCGTGAAGCGCTGCGCAGCCACGCCGCACAGTTAAGCCAGTACAACCAGGTCATGGCATCGCTGAAAAGCTCTTATGACACCAAAAAAGAGCTGCTTAACGATTTACAACGTGAACTGCAGGATATCGGCGTTCGTGCGGACAGCGGTGCCGAAGAGCGCGCGCGTATCCGCCGTGACGAACTGCATGCGCAGCTCAGCAACAACCGTGCTCGCCGCAACCAACTTGAGAAAGCACTGACCTTCTGCGAAGCGGAGATGGAAAACTTGACCCGCAGACTGCGCAAGCTGGAACGTGATTATCATGAAATGCGCGAGCAGGTAGTCACCGCCAAAGCCGGCTGGTGTGCAGTCATGCGGATGGTGAAAGATAACGGTGTGGAACGTCGTCTGCACCGCCGCGAGTTGGCCTACCTTTCCGGTGACGAACTGCGTTCGATGTCGGATAAGGCGCTCGGTGCGCTACGTCTGGCGGTTGCAGATAACGAGCACCTGCGCGATGTGTTGCGTCTGTCTGAAGATCCAAAACGTCCAGAGCGCAAAATTCAGTTCTTCGTCGCGGTTTACCAGCATCTGCGTGAACGTATTCGCCAGGATATTATTCGTACCGATGATCCGGTTGAAGCCATTGAACAGATGGAGATTGAGCTGAGCCGTCTGACGGAAGAGTTAACCTCACGCGAACAGAAGCTGGCGATCAGCTCACGCAGCGTGGCGAACATTATTCGTAAGACCATTCAGCGTGAACAGAACCGTATTCGCATGCTGAACCAGGGGCTGCAAAGCGTGTCGTTTGGCCAGGTCAACAGCGTTCGCCTGAACGTCAATGTGCGTGAAACACATGCTACCTTGCTGGACGTACTTTCAGAGCAGCATGAACAGCATCAGGATCTGTTTAACAGCAATCGCCTGACCTTCTCAGAAGCGCTGGCGAAGCTGTATCAGCGTCTGAATCCGCAGATAGACATGGGGCAACGCACGCCGCAAACCATTGGTGAAGAGCTGCTGGATTATCGTAACTATCTGGAAATGGAAGTTGAGGTTAACCGTGGCTCTGACGGCTGGCTGCGTGCTGAGTCTGGTGCGTTGTCAACGGGGGAAGCGATCGGGACCGGGATGTCTATTCTGGTGATGGTGGTGCAAAGCTGGGAAGATGAAGGCCGCAGATTGCGCGGGAAAGATATCTCTCCTTGCCGCCTGCTGTTCCTTGATGAAGCTGCACGACTCGATGCGCGTTCTATTGCGACCTTGTTTGAGCTGTGTGAACGTTTGCAGATGCAGCTGATTATCGCTGCGCCGGAAAACATCAGCCCAGAGAAAGGCACCACCTACAAACTGGTGCGTAAAGTCTTCCAGAACACCGAACACGTTCACGTGGTGGGGCTGCGCGGATTTGCGCCTCAGTTACCGGAACCACTGCCGGGGACTGAAGATGCCTCCTCGCAGGCAAGCTAAGTAATAAGTAAAAAGGCGGCTACATGGCCGCCTTATTTTTTTCCGAAAAGACTTCATGCCTGGTGTAATTTCTTTAGACTTCTTTACATTAGGTTAGGCAAAAAGTTTTTGATGTTTATATACTAAAGGTGAGCCTAACGCGTCACAGGCTTGCTCGTCATACTTCAGTTTGTATTGGCGTTTTACAGGTCCGACCCTCGTCAGAATAAAGGGGAATACAGACGGCCTGGCTATTCAGAGTATGATAAAGAAAACAGGGGGCAAGGGATGTTGCTTAATAAAATGTGTGGTCGTCGGCTGTCGGCAATCAGTTTGTGCCTGGCCGTAACATTCGCTCCACTGTTCAATGCTCAGGCCGATGAGCCTGAAATGATCCCTGGCGATAGCTCTGCGACCGTCAGTGAACAGCCAACAGCGTTATCGCAGCCGCAGGTTCAATCTTCTGCGACGGCTATTATGGCGGGTATTCAACCGCTGCCAGAAGGCGTGTCTGTCGATAAAGCCCGCGCCGAAATACACTCTCAACTGCCAGCAGGTTATACGCCGGTTTACATGAGCCAGCTGGAACTGCTGTATGCCGCACGCGAAATGAAGCCGATGTGGGAAAATCGTGATGCGGTAAAGGCATTTCAGCAACAGTTAGCCGAGGTCGCAATTGCCGGCTTTCAGCCGCAGTTCACTACCTGGGTTGCACTTCTGACTGACCCGGCAGTAACCGGTCAGGCGAGAGACATCGTGCTCTCTGATGCGATGATGGGGTATCTGCACTTTATCGCTAACATCCCTGTCAAAGGTAATCGCTGGCTTTACAGCGATAAGCCCTATGCGCTAACGACGCCGCCGATTTCCGTCATCAACCAGTGGCAGGTCGCACTGGATAACGGTCAACTGACTTCATTTGTGGCCAGCCTTGCGCCTCAACATCCGCAGTATGCAGCCATGCATGAATCACTGCTCAAGCTGGTGGGCGATACACGTCCCTGGCCACAGCTCACCAGTACAGCAACGCTGCGTCCGGGGGAGTGGAGTAATGACATCCCCGCGCTACGTGAAATTTTGCGTCGAACCGGGATGCTGGAGCCTGCCGTCAGTACGTCTGGCAAAGAAGGGCGTGGCACCTACGATCGTGAATTGGTTGATGCGGTAAAGCGTTTTCAGACGTGGCAGGGACTTGGCGCAGATGGCGCGATTGGTCCAGCCACACGTGACTGGCTGAACGTGACGCCTGCTCAGCGTGCGGGCGTGCTGGCGTTAAATATTCAGCGCTTACGCCTGCTGCCGAGTGAGCTGTCTACCGGTATCATGGTGAACATTCCTGCCTATTCGCTGGTTTATTATCAGAATGGCAATCAGGTGCTGGCCTCGCGCGTTATTGTCGGGCGTCCCGATCGTAAAACGCCGATGATGAGCAGTGCGCTAAATAACGTGGTCGTTAACCCACCGTGGAACGTTCCGCCGACGCTGGCACGTAAAGATATTCTGCCTAAGTTATGGAATGATCCGGGATATCTTGAACGTCACGGCTATACCGTAATGCGCGGCTGGAACAGTAAAGAGACGATAGATCCGTGGCAGGTTGATTGGGCGACCATCACTGCGTCCAATCTGCCGTTCCGCTTTCAGCAGGCTCCGGGTGCACGTAACTCGCTCGGACGCTATAAATTCAATATGCCGAGTTCGGACGCTATTTATCTGCACGATACGCCGAACCACAATCTGTTCCAGAAAGATACGCGGGCGTTAAGCTCCGGATGCGTGCGTGTGAACAAGGCATCTGAGCTGGCGAATATGCTGCTACAGGACGCGGGTTGGAATGATTCACGCATCTCGGATGCCCTGAAGCAAGGGGATACGCGGTATGTGAATATTCGCCAGAATATTCCGGTCAACCTCTACTATCTGACCGCATTTGTCGGCCCTGATGGGCGCACGCAGTATCGTACAGATATTTACAATTACGATCTGACAGCGCGATCCAGCGCACAAATTGTGTCAAAAGCCGAGCAATTAATCAGATAAATGAAGCAGTTCGAGGAAAATGATTGTCGTAAGTTATGCTGGAAACGGGGCAAAATGGCTGTGAGCCCCGTATTTCCTGGGGTTGGGAGCCTTGACGTGGACTACTTAGCCAGATAAGGTTTCCCGCGTGCGCTAGAGCATACATACGATAACATTGACCTTGTAGACCTTAATACCATGGACAAATTTGACGCTAATCGCCGCAAACTGCTGGCGCTTGGTGGTATTGCCCTCGGCGCTGCCATCTTGCCTACGCCTGCGTTTGCAACACTCTCTACCCCACGTCCGCGTATATTGACTCTGAATAACCTGCATACCGGTGAGTCAATAAAAGCAGAGTTTTTTGATGGCAGGGGCTATATTCAGGACGAATTAGCAAAACTTAACCACTTTTTCCGTGATTTTCGGGCCAATAAAGTGAAATCCATTGACCCGGGACTGTTTGATCAACTCTTCCGTCTGCAGGGCCTGCTGGGCACGCGTAAACCCGTACAGCTGATCTCAGGCTATCGCTCTATCGATACCAATAATGAACTCCGTGCACGTAGCCGTGGTGTGGCCAAGAAAAGCTACCACACTAAAGGTCAGGCCATGGATTTCCATATTGAAGGCATTGCATTAAGTAATATTCGCAAAGCTGCGTTATCTATGCGCGCAGGTGGTGTAGGATACTACCCCAGCAGTAACTTTGTGCATATTGACACCGGCCCTGCACGGCACTGGTGATCCATAAGCTTAATGAAACAGGAGCTGTATGAACTATCGTATTATTCCGGTCACTGCCTTCGCCCAGAACTGCTCGCTAATCTGGTGTGAGCAGACTCGTCTGGCCGCGCTGGTCGATCCCGGCGGCGATGCCGAGAAAATCAAACAGGAAGTGGATGCCAGCGGTCTGACGCTAATGCAGATCCTGCTTACTCACGGTCATCTTGACCATGTTGGAGCGGCGGCTGAACTGGCACAGCATTATGGTGTACCGGTTATTGGCCCGGAAAAAGAAGATGAGTTCTGGTTACAGGGACTCCCTGCTCAGAGCCGCATGTTTGGCCTGGGAGATTGTGAGCCGCTGACGCCCGATCGCTGGTTGAATGAAGGTGACCGGATAAGCGTTGGCAACGTGACGTTACAGGTTCTGCATTGTCCGGGTCATACACCGGGACATGTGGTCTTCTTTGATGAGCAATCAAAATTACTGATTTCTGGTGACGTGATTTTCAAAGGTGGCGTAGGGCGCAGCGATTTCCCGCGCGGTGATCACAGCCAACTGATCGATTCGATTAAACGTAAACTGTTGCCGCTGGGCGATGACGTAACGTTTATTCCGGGTCACGGCCCACTTTCTACGCTGGGTAACGAACGGCTACATAACCCGTTCCTGCAAGATGAAATGCCTGTCTGGTAATATCTCAGATAAACAAAAGGCCGCTATTGCGGCCTTTTTTGTGTGCGATAGATTACAGTACTGCGACAATCGCTTCGCACAGCGGCGCCATATTATCTGGCGTCATTCCTGCCACGTTTACGCGTCCGGAAGCGACGGCATAGACGCCAAATTCTTCACGCAGACGCAGAACCTGTTCTTTGGTCAGGCCGCTGAATGAGAACATGCCGTTCTGTTTGATGATAAAGCTGAAGTCGCGGTTTGCACCTTTCTCCTGCAGCGTATTCACGAACAGTAGACGCATGCGCTGAATGCGTTGGCGCATATCAGTCAGTTCCTGTTCCCAGATAGCACGCAGCGCGTCGTTGCTCAGAATAGTGGCGACGACGGAAGCGCCGTGTGCTGGCGGGTTGGAGTAGTTAGCGCGAATGGCGGATTTCATCTGGCTAAACGCACGGTCAACGGTTTCAGCATCGGCTGCAACCAGTGTACAGGCGCCTACGCGCTCATTGTACAGACCAAAGTTCTTGGAGTAGGAGCTAGCGACGATCAGCTCTTTGTGCAGCGCTGCGAATGCGCGCAGACCTTCTGCATCTTCTTCCAGGCCACGGGCAAAGCCCTGGTATGCGAAGTCAAACAGCGGCAACCAACCTTTTTCGACAGAAAGCTGGGCCAGCGTTTGCCACTGCTCCAGAGTAGGGTCGATACCGGTTGGGTTATGGCAGCAGCCGTGAAATAACACCACGTCGCCAGCCTGCGCTTCGCTGAGGCTTGCCAGCAGCGCATCAAAGTCTAAAGAATGGTTCGCCGCATCGTAATAGTTGTATTCACGAACCTCCAGACCGGCGGAGTTAAACACGCTCTTATGGTTAGGCCAGCTTGGATTGCTCACCCATACGCGTTTAGCCGACGTGTTTTTCGCCAGGAAATCAGCTGCCACACGCAGTGCGCCAGTACCGCCAGGGGTCTGTGCTGTACGTGCGCGTTTGTCGTTGATAAGCGAACTCTCTTTACCAAACAGTAATTCCTGAGTGCAACGACCAAACTCTGGAATACCGTCAATGCCAAGGTAATTTTTGGTGGTTTCATTTTCCAGTATATATTGCTCGGCTTTTTTAACGCTGGTCAGTACCGGCGTTTTGCCTGTCTCATCTTTATATACACCGATCCCGAGGTTTATTTTTCCAGGGCGGTCATCGGTACGAAACAAATCAGCCAGACCCAAAATGGGGTCGGCAGGAGCGGCGGTAATGTTCTCAAACATGACGAGGTTCCATAGTGATTACAGAAGGGAAGTCCGCTATCAGGTTAACGGTAGATTTACAAAATGCCAACCGTTACTGACGAAAAGCTGAGGTGTTTTTTTAAGACGCAAGAATTCGCTAGCAGATATAAAAAAACAGGACCGAAGTCCTGTTTTATAGGCATTTAACAAAGAGGTCTGCTATTAGAACTGGTAAACGATACCGACTGCTACGGTGTCGTCAGAGTTCACGCCCAGTTTGTTATCAGAGTCGATCTGGTTGATCTGGTAGTCAACATAGGTGGACATGTTTTTGTTGAAGTAGTAGGTAGCGCCTACTTCAATGTAGTCAACCAGATCTTCGTTACCCACGCCTTCTACGTCTTTCGCTTTAGATTTGTTGTAGGAGAGGGATGGACGCAGACCGAAATCGAACTGGTACTGAGCGACAACAAAGAAATCTTCAGTTTTGTTGGCGAAGCCACTGTTTCCGGCACCTGAGATGCGAGTTGCGTTACGGGTTTCACCGTAGTTCGCTGCCAGGTAGATGTTGTTAGCATCGTATTTAACGCCAGTTGCCCACTGCTCAGCTTTTTTGCCGCCGTTAGCGTAGAAAGAGTTTTCCTGCGCGTTGGTACGGTCAGCTGCACCGTAAGCACCAACGATACCGAAGCCATCCATTTCGTAGCTTACAGAACCGCCAACGCCGTCACCGTTAGAACGACCGGTATTGCCATCACGCTCGTTTTTACCCAGATACTGGATACCGAAGTTCAGGCCGTCAACCAGACCGAAGAAGTTAGAGTTACGGTAGGTTGCAACACCACCCACACGGCCAACGAAGAAGTTGTCGCTGTATGCGGTATCACCACCAAATTCTGGCAGCATATCGGTGTAACCCAGTGCATCGTAAACGATACCGTAGTTACGACCGTAGTCGAAAGAGCCCAGATCGGCATATTTCAGACCAGCAAATGCCAGACGGGTTTTGTTGCCGTTCTGAGCGTCACTGCCGCCTTCAGAGTTATTACCGGCAAAGTTGTATTCCCACTGACCGTAACCGGACAGATCGGAATTAATCTGAGTTTCCCCTTTGAAACCAAGACGGGCATAAGTCTGATCGCCATCGTTGCCAGCGTTATCAGAAAAATAGTGCAGACCTACGGTTTTACCGTATACATCCAGCTTGTTGCCATCTTTGTTATAAACTTCTGCAGCGTTAGCTGCCCCGGCTACCAGCAGAGCAGGGATAACCACTGCCAGAATATTGCGCTTCATCATTATTTATTACCCTCATCGGTTTTTATATGACACCTGCCACTGCCGCCAATAAATTCCGTCAATCAAAATTTACGGAACTATTGATGAGAGTTTGGTGTCTTTATGTGTCTGACAGGCATCTTTCCATTCAAACTACCGTTTCGCTACCGTCAAAGTGCTACAAATATAAAGATTTGGTTTCAAAAAGAAAAAATATGTAACAAATTGTTATTTTTGTGCGACTTTGTGAACAGCGTCAAACTTCGGATGCCCCTGCGCTTAAAATTCTCGTTTTTATTTCTATTTATATGATTTTCTTATGTTTAATTTTGATAAGGTCATTTTTTCTCCGTTATGCCGGAAAGTTCGGATTTTACAGGTAGCGATTTTTGGACGTCTGGAGTGCCGTGCGAGAGGCTAAAAAATGTACTATTTAATCAGAAAATGCTAATCCACAATAAAATTGCTGATTATTTTTTGTGCAAATGTATTGCGATGAAATATTACGTAACAGGTGGAGGGGATTGAAAGGTTGTGTTTAACGTGAGATGGGTATCCAGATAACACGAAAAGGGTATAAAAAAGGCCAGCAATGCTGGCCTTTGAAACAATAACGCACGTTTAGAAGGTGGCGTTACGTGGAGTACGCGGGAACGGAATAACATCACGGACGTTCTGTACGCCGGTGACGTAAGCGATCAGACGCTCGAAGCCCAATCCGAAGCCGGAATGCGGAACGGTACCATAGCGACGCAGGTCGCGATACCACCAGTAATCCTCTTTGTTCAGACCCATTTCCAGCATACGGGCATCCAGCACGTCCAGGCGCTCTTCACGCTGAGAACCACCGATGATTTCACCGATTCCCGGGGCCAGTACGTCCATTGCAGCAACGGTTTTACCGTCTTCGTTAAGGCGCATATAAAACGCTTTGATATCTTTCGGGTAGTTTTTCACTACCACCGGCGCTTTAAAGTGCTCTTCAGCAAGGTAACGTTCATGCTCAGAAGACAGATCCACACCCCAGTAAACAGGGTTTTCGAACTGTTTACCGCATTTTTCCAGAATGCTTACCGCGTCGGTGTAATCCACCTGCGCGAAGTCAGCGTCAATGAAACGTTCCAGGCGTGAAATCGCGTCCTTGTCGACACGTTCAGCGAAGAATTTCATATCATCCGCACGCTCTGCCAGTACGGCTTTAAACGCGTACTTCAGCATCGCTTCAGCCAGGCCTGCAACATCATTCAGGTCAGCAAAAGCCACTTCTGGTTCCAGCATCCAGAACTCTGCCAGGTGACGACTGGTGTTAGAGTTTTCTGCACGGAATGTCGGGCCAAAAGTATAAATTTTGGACAGGGCGCAGGCGTAGGTTTCACCGTTCAGCTGACCGGAAACGGTCAGGAAGGCTTCTTTACCAAAGAAGTCTTTGTCGAAATCGACTTTGCCCTGATCGTTACGCGGCAGGTTTTCCAGATCCAGCGTAGAAACACGGAACATTTCACCGGCACCTTCCGTATCGGAAGCGGTGATCAACGGAGTCGATACCCAAAAGAAACCCTGCTCGTGGAAGAAACGATGCAGAGCTTGCGCCAGCGTATGACGTACACGCGCTACCGCACCAATCATGTTGGTACGCGGACGCATGTGCGCCACTTCACGCAGATACTCAATGCTGTGACGCTTGGCTGCCATTGGGTAAGTGTCAGGATCTTCAACCCAGCCGGTGACTTCAACCTCAGTGGCCTGAATTTCAAAGCTCTGTCCTTGTCCAGGAGATGCAACGACTTTACCCGTTACGATAACTGAACAACCCGTCGTCAGGCGCAGTACGTCCTGATTGTAATTGGGCAGAGAATTATTGATGACGGCCTGTACAGGATCAAAGCAGGAACCGTCATAAACGGCGAGGAAGGAGATGCCAGCTTTTGAATCTCGGCGGGTACGCACCCATCCGCGCACGGTGACTTCGCTGTCAACGGCTACGCGGCCCTGGAGTACGTCGGCTACAGGCACAACGCTCATAATATTCTCTCTGTTAATAGTCGGATATATAAACACATGTCCACCCGTAATGGGGGGATACCTATGTTACCTGGCATCTGCAATCAGACAAGCAGAATTCGTAGCTGGAGTGAAAGATTTCGGAAATAAGCGCGAAAAAGGGAGCCAAAATGGCTCCCTGGAAGGCTTAACTGGCTTTTTTGATATGCGGGAGATCGAAGGCTTTGCGCAGTGCACGAACAAATGCTTTATCGTGGCAGATGGTTTTACCCGGGCTGTCAGATAACTTCGCCACCGGTTTGCCGTTACATTCCACCAGCTTGATCACAATATTGAGTGGCTTAACCTGCGGAATGTCGCATGTTAGCCGTGTCCCAATACCAAAACTCAACTGTACGCGGGAAGAGAAGTGGCGGTAGAGTTCAATCGCTTTTTTCAGATCGAGATTATCTGAGAAGACCAGCGTTTTGCTCAGCGGATCAATACCCAGTTTTTCATAATGAGCGATGGCTTTTTCACCCCATTCCACCGGATCGCCTGAGTCATGGCGTAACCCTTGGTAGCGGGTAGCGAACTCAACGCCAAAGTCGCGTAAAAATGCGTCCATGGTGATGCAATCGGTCAATGCAATGCCGAGTTGATCAGGGTATTCATTTAACCAGGCTGCCAGGGCTACGCGCTGGCTGGTGGCAAGTTCTGGACTGATTTGCTGATGAGCCTGGAACCACTCATGCGCCTGCGTACCCATTGGGGTTAATGACAGGCGGCGGGCCAGATCGTAGTTACTGGTGCCGACAAACCAGGGCTCTTGCTGCAGGCGTTTAACGATAGCCTGCTGTACTTCGCGCGAAAAACGACGACGCGTACCGAAATCCATCAAATGGAAGCGGGACATATCGACATCTTTCGTTAAAGCAGAGAATTCTACTAGTTTGCTTTCCAGCTCATCGAGTGCCTGCGGGACGCCTGATTCGGGCGAACGGTAACGGTGCACCAGTTCACTGATAACCGCCAACAGCGGAACTTCCCACATGATCACTTCACGCCACGGACCGGTTAAGCGGATGTTCAGCTTACCGTTATCATTAGTGACGTGAACCTGTTCCGGGTTATAGCGGAAATCGCGTAACCAGGTGAGGTAATCAGCTTTAAAGAATGGCAGGCCGGAGAGCCACTGGTACTCATCCTCCTGCAGTCGCAGGTGCTGCATAGCATTCACCTGCTCACGAATAGAATCGGCATAAATACCGAGCAGGTCATCGCCACGGCAACGAAATTCAGCCGCTACTTGTACATCATAGTAGTGGTGAAAAACGGCTTGCTGCATATGCAACTTATAAGCGTCTGTATCCAGCAGCGAGTGCAGAACAGGAGAAGCGAATTGTGTCATAGGTGCGCAGTAGCATCCTCTCACGGGAGCGTTTAGTACAATAAACAACTAATAAAACCGCTGGAGTATACCCTGTTTAGCGATTTATTGAACCCCGATCACACCATAAGCTCTCTTTCTGGTCGAGGGCAATTCGTGCCACGTGTTATGAAAATGTAGCGTTATTGCTACTAACTACTTGTATATAAAGATTTTTACCATGCTGAAACCATGCTTTGGGGCAGTGATGGGGCAAAGTGTGAAAGCGCTTGGTTGAGCAGAGAAACCTGTTCGGCGCTCTTCTCTGACATCCACTTTCCATACACCTTGTAAACCATCTGTGCATCTGCATGTCCCATTTGAGTTGCTATAAAGTTTGGGTTCGCACCCGCTGACAATGACCAGCACGCATAGGTATGCCGTGACTGGTACGCGTTGCGGTAACGAATACCGGCGCGCTTGATTATCGGAGCCCAAATTTTATTAATCGAATTAACCGCATAGTGATATCCTCTTCGTGGCCCACGTTTTACGCATTGAGGGCTGAAAACGAAAGTGCATGGATGTATGACTGACTGGCCATATTCCCGCAATTTCACTTCAACCTCATACTGCCGGCCAAGGCGCGTAAGCTGGGCCTGATTCCTCAGGGCATCAATAGCTGGTTGAATGAGATAAATCACCCTGTCAGTGCCTGCGTCTGTTTTTGGCAGGGTGAACTCATCCGTCTGGGTAAGGTTGCGCTTCACAGTAATGGTCCCGGCATGCAGATCGATATCTTCCCAGGCCAAACCGCACAACTCCCCATGCCTCATTCCTGTATAGACTGCAAGCGACCAGAGATTTCGCATCTGCTGATGGCCGCATGCCTGGATAAACCTGATGAACTCATCTGTCGTGAGTGGATCGGGCTCACCCTTCGCTTTCTTGAGGCGGTTAATTCCGCTAAACGGGTTTTCCTTTGCATAACCGTTATCTGCTCCAAACTGGAAGATTTCGGCCATTAACATCATGTAATTGTTCACGGTGGAGGACTTCCGGCCTTTTACCTGCGTCCGGTGGTCCTTCTTCATTACGTGAAAACCTGTCAGCAACTCCTTCCTTACATACAGCAAATCCTCAGTGGTCACAGCAGAAACCAACTTGTTTTCGCCAATGCGCGGAAGCATGTTTTTTATGATGGACTCATACCGACTCATGGTGTTAGTGCTGATCTCCATTCGTTTCAGATCAGACCATTTTTCGGTAAGTTCCAGCACAGTAATTTCCTTTCTATCCTGGCCGAACCGGGCAAGGTTCGGCGAGTTTGGGAATTTTTCCGCATAGTTAAAATTCCCCATCCTTATTGCAAAACAAACCGATGAACGAAGCTCACCGGCTATCTTGCGATTTTTGGCTGTGTCAGGGACACCGAGGTTTTCCCTGACACGTTTGCCTTTGTACAGAAACCAGATGCGGAGTGAACCGCCGTGGTTTTCGACGCCTGTCGGGTATGATGCATTAGCCATTAATCCCTCCTGACGTCCAGGAGCATGGATGAGTGTACTGCTTTTCATGCTTTCTGCGCACCTGGTTGATTTTTTTTCTGTGCCTCGATCCAAATGTCGATCGCTTTCCTGTTGTACATACATTCGCTCGAAGGTTTGGGATTACCGTCTGGTGAGACGTGCAGGTATTCGCGACCCAGCATCCAGGATTCTTTTCTGGCACGGGTGATGGTCCCGGGTTTAAGTCCGGTAACTGCAATCAAAACTCTCTCGCTAACCCAGTCATTCGGCACCAGAAGAACGACATCAGCACTGGTCTGCATGGATTTTCTCCATTTTATCGTTAGCCTGGCGAACGCATCGATCAAAGGTGGAAGAGGGTACTACTGTCCTAAGCTCATTAATGAGGAAATCGTTGTGCTGCTGGTGCAGTTGCATATTGCGGTCTTTTTCAAGTTGGCGAAGAACTGCCAGTCGAGCTGTGATGATACGACGCTTACCTTTTACGATCTTTAGTGCGTATTCTGCTTTTTTACGCCAAACACTCCACTCACTGCTGCTATTTGATTTAGCCAACTGATCTTCAATGCTGAGCTGAGTTTCTTCAACGATCACAAGCTGGGATAGACAGTCGTGAATTGTGTTTAGGTTTTCAGTATTGATATGCGATTTTTCCACTGTTAACCTCCGAAATTCGTCAAAAATTTGTACTCAATCAACGCCCCGAAAATAGCGGCCACTAATAACAGGCCAAACAGCATAGACAGGAGGAAAGATTTCATCGTGTCGCCTCCCGCTGAACAGTTTTGTACGCACGCAGCATGTCGCGAGATTTACCTGATAAAGCCGTCTTCATGAAGAACATCCCAGTACGGGTTGCAATGATGTCTGGTGTGCAGATCAGCGTGGCATCGACTACCCGGTTATGTTTACGGAACTCAAACACCGTACTGGTGATAACGATGTTCGCTACGGCGCCATAGTCCTGGTATTGGATTTTCATTTTCTGTCCTTCCGTTTGCTGTATCGTTCATGGCTCATAACCTCCCAGTTATGGCCGCCGTCTCGGGACAGCAGCCGCCAGCGGCGATTAACCCGCAGGCTCAGGTTCCCGGAGCCGTGCATACGGCATGGATGAATCCGCCTGGCTCTGAACTGGCGGAGTACATGTACCGCCTGCAGGTGTACCCACTCAGGAATTCGTATCGCTGTCAGGGCCATTGTCATTGCCTCCTGCTGGTGGGGTTACCGAGTAACCGGCGCGTTCAGCCATCCACAAAAAAGTCTCCAGCGATGCTGTAACCTCGCCGTTCTGAACTGGGCGCGCGTGGATAACCTTTCCGTTCTCGATCGTCAACACGATATTTACTGGTTCGTGCGTGATAATTGGTGTCTGATCACTCATGGCTTGTCTCCGCTGTGACTGATTTTTTCTTGGCAAACTCAACCAGCTCAGAAATGAGCTCGTCGATTAATGCCTTTCCGCTTTCTGTCAGGAACTCACCGCTGCCATTCACATCTACGGCGTTGCTGTAAATTCCTCGGATGGCTTTTACACCTTCAATATTTTCGTACTCACTGAGGATCATTTTTTCGAATCGCCTCAACAGGCCGTCAATTAGTATTTCTGTTAATTCGATAGTGTTAATTCCACCCTTAGGCATATTAATGATGAGGCAGGTGCTTCCTGTTTTTCGCTGATGGCGTAATAGCGCAGATTTAAGAATTCTGTGGCGATACGTATTGATTAAATTATTCACGTCGCTTTTCCTCTGCTTCACACCAGTACAATAAATTCGCCGAAGCATTAAGAGCCATACCTAGCAAAGAATTTTTTTGATTTGTGTTTAACTCATTATTGCTTATTACTATTTCCAGAATGGTGTTGAGGTTCTCTGCCTCCAAATGAATTTCATCTATCCCAGCCGTCTTTGGGTTCCACATTTTCTATCTCCCATATGCTTTTTTTAGGTAAAGCCGCGCGATTACCTCGTAACCGCAGGACGCATAAAGGCATGCTGTTCTATATGCCGATTTATCTATAATGAAAGTCATATGAAGTGCCTCACAGCCAAAGAAGCGACAACCCTTCCGTGGATACGCATGTCTTTTTGATCACCAGCATTAAGCGTGAAAGTTTGGTAATGGAGATTGTCAGAAATAATCTTTAATGCGCCGTTCGGCAATGGCTCTATTCGCTTAATGAACAGGAAGCTACGGCCGAAAACATCGCCCGTAAAAACATATATACCGGGTGTAAGAACGCGGCCTCCACAATCAACAAAAGCCACTACCTCACAGGGTTCGATAGTCGGCTGCATTGAGTCACCTTCCATCCTGCAGCTCTTAACTCTGTTTCCAAAATCATTAATATTGTCAGAGCCAAATAACATTTGAGGCGTTTTAGTTGGCTTATTAAAAGAAAGTGAAGTTTGCATTTCATTTCCTCAAGGTGAGTTTGGTCACACCATTTAAGGTGTTTTATTAATTATTGGTGTTTATAGTTGTTTAATTTCGAAGTTATTTATTTGTTCGTTTACTTCTTCTAGTGTTTTTACAACCAAAGTAATTAACGCGTGTTCTCTTATTTCTTCCTCAGAGGTCATTCTTTCAAGAAGTAGCCATAATGAAGATGAACAACAAGTTATATCGTGAGCCCAACTCATGAGCATCGAACTTGTTTCATCTTTATTGAGAACTACAGTATCAGTCATCATTGTTTGTTCTCCGGCCAGTCATGCCCGATTTCGCGATTTATAACTGAAAGATTTTTCTTTAATTGGTTAATGCAAATTTGAATGAGGGCTGCTGGCTTATAGCCAGTATCTGGATCAGATTCGGCATATTCAAGCACGTTTACCACGCGATCAATATCCATAGCTAGCTTGTGGATGGGACCATTTTCAGACACCAATTGTTGAGTGCTCATCTTCTTGCTCCGTTTGCTTGTTGATGATTAAACAATACATAACGTATTAACTATCGTCAATACAAAACGGATTAATCTGATGTATTAATTTTTATCTCTATGTTTGTTAAGGTTTTTTTTGTTTGATTCGTGACGGAGGGAATAAAAAAGCCGCTTTCGCGGCTTGTGCACTATGGCAGGTTAGTTATTTTTGCATCGACCACGACGCCGATAATACGGCAATTACCGTTTATGGGAATGATCGGATATTGAGGGTTCAACGGCTTGAGGAATCGTTGGCCAGCATCGATAACCAGTTTTTTGAAAGTGGCTTCGTTGTCTCCATCAAGCTTTGCTACAACTAATTTCCCGTTGATAGGCTCCACTTGAGGATCGACCAGTATAACCATACCTTCCGGAATGCTTAGGCCGACTGGTGATGTCATTGAATCACCTCGCACGTCCAACCAAAATGAATCCTCTGAACATTCCACAGTTGTATCGTACCAACGGTCTATAGCCCGTTTATGATATGGCTCTACAGCTTCCATCCAATCCCCTGCACTTACCCAGCTAATTACAGGGTAGCTTCCTTTCGACTCGTTAATTCCGATGAATGTCACATTGTGATCGGCTCTGGAGTCACTGACCGTTCCATCAGCATTCACCACGAAACCTGGCATTTTAAGTATGTTAAAAATCTTTGCTATGACCTCCAGGTTGGGTTCGCGTCTACCGTTCAACCAATGACCTAGCCCACCCTGGGTTATTCCTAGAGCTTCTGCTAGTTGTTCTTGAGTCATTCCGACTTCTTTCATCCTGGATTTAGCCAGGTCCTGCCATCTCTGTTTCATGTTCATGATTATTACAATCCGTATTTTTTGAACAAGTTCCATTTTGTATTATTGTTTGAAGTGTGTATAGTACGTTATGTATTATTTAGATAGGAACTATCCGAATGAGCGGAATCAAGAGCCTAAGGCTGAAAGCAAAGGTTACGCAGGGAGAATTGGCCGCATTGATTGCCAGTTCTCAGGGGGCAGTTAGCCATTACGAAACTGGTCGTCGAATCCCTGACATTGAGGTGGGTAAACGAATCGTGAGCGCTTTTAAGCAGCTCGGATATGAAACCAGTCTGGATGAGGTTTTTTCCGATGAACATACCGGAGAGCAGCTTCGATAACTCAATACTGCCGGAAACCTACTCACAAGCGGATGCCGAGTGGATTAAGCAGCAGTTATTCAGCCTGACACCCACTGCACGACAAAAAGCGCTCCAGCGTTATGCAGCTGTGTATCAAGAGACGTTCGAGGCCGAACCCGTTTCGTACCGCAAGGAGAACCGGGCAAGGCATGAAGCAAACACAAGGCTTCGCCTGTTTGTGAGAAATCAGGGCAGAGCTTTACAGGGGTATACCGCCGAACCTCCCCTGGCTGGAACGCGACAGCGCTCCTGATTGTTTCGGGTTTAAAGGTACCCGAACAAAAGCAGGCTTAAAGGTGCCTGTTCAGGTTGGCAACCAACTGACCCAACTCCTCATACGTACTAGTGAAGTGGTACGTTTTTATGGGGAAGAGGGAAAGGGGGGTAGGGGGGGATTGGGTGCAGGGGTAGGAATAGGGTCTTTTCCAACAGGAGAGATCCATTGGTTAAGTAGATCACTGTCTTAAGGGCGCAATTTAAAAAAACGCCTGTATCAGCAAGATAGTACAAGGCGCTCAGGCGCTGAGAAACGAAAAAGGGTTCTTCCTGGAAGAGTGTTTTTCAGGGGAACTGAATCAGAAGGGAGGCTGGCAGCCTTTGGGGAGGCCACCAGCCATGTGAGGGGGAATCCATGAAAACCACATCACAAAATTATTATCTCATCAGCACGGGGGGCAGCACAATGGAGCTGACGATCACGCCGAATTTTGCACAGGAACGAGCGCTAAACATGTTGCGCCGTGACTGGAAGGAAAACGACACCTTCATGGTGTACTCACCAACTGGTAGCGGTAAAACTGGTCTTGCCGCTTTCATCGTTGCCGGGTTCGTCAGCCGTGGTATGCGCGTTCTGTTTTGTGCACCGTACACCATCCTGATTGGTCAAACGGCCAATCGCTTTGTGGAGTACGGGTTACCGGGGGATGAAATCGGTTATATCTGGGCGGATCACCCGAACTACGATCCAGCCCGTAAAATTCAGATTGCCAGCGCCGACACGCTTATTCGTCGTGTTTTTCCTGAAAATATCGATCTGCTGATTATCGACGAAGCACACCTGCGTAAAAAACGCATCCTGAAGGATATCGAACGGCTGCGCGGCAAAGGCGTAAAGGTGATTGGTCTGTCGGGTACGCCTTTTTCCCCATTCTTGGGCAAATACTATGACCGACTGATTAAGCCGACCACCATCGGCGAGTTAATCCAGCGTGGCGATCTGAGTAAATACGAATTTTACGCGCCAACAAAGCCGGATCTGAAAGGCGTAAAAACCAAGTCCTCGCTTGAGTACGGCAGCGATTACAACGAAACGCAGTTGGCTGAAATCATGTGTGGCTCTACGCTGGTGGGCGATATCGTACAGAACTGGCTGGAGAATGGGCGGGATCTGCCTACTATCGCTTTCTGCGTCAATGTAGCCCACGCCAATTTCCTGACAATCCAGTTTAACCAAGCGGATGTTAACGCTGAGGTCATGACCGCCGACACTCCAGTGGATGAGCGCCAGACCATCATTCACCGCTTTGAAACCGGCGCAACGAAAATCATCGTTAGTGTGGGCGTTCTGGTGGCCGGCTTCGATAGTGATGTTCGCTGCATCATCTACGCCAGGCCAACAAAAAGCGAAATTCGCTGGCTGCAGGCACTCGGGCGTGGCCTGCGCACCGCACCGGGTAAAGAATCTTGCCTCATCTTTGATCACAGTGGCACCGTGCACCGCCTCGGTTATCCGGATTCTATTGAATATGACGATCTCCCCGGTAAGTCTGACGGCATGGATGAAAGCGCGCGCCGTGCAGCTGAGGAACGGGCCGAAAAACTCCCCCATGAATGTTCTCAATGCCACTACATGAAACCCGCTGGTGTGTACGTATGCCCGAAATGCGGACATAAGCCGCTGGGCGGTGAGGACGTCGATACTGATACCGGCCGCAAACTCAAAAAGCTGGGTAAAGACCAGCATCTGCCCACGAAGGCAGAGAAACAGGCCTGGTGGAGTCAGATCAAATTCTATCAGCGCCAGCGAGTATCGCAGGGGAAAAAGCCCGTTAGTGATGGCTGGTGCGCAAACACTTTTCGCGATCGTTTTGACGAGTGGCCTAACGGGCTGAGCGATTTCCCGATGGAGATCACACCGACCGTTTCGAATTTCATCCGGCACAAATTGATCGCTTATGCGAAAGGTCAGGAGAAGGCCAAACGTATGCAGGCGGCATCTGGTGCACCTGCGCCATCCTCCATTCGGCAAGCACAGAAAGTGATTAGCGATATCAAACAGCAGTTAGGAAAACGAGCATGAAGACGGTAGAAGCAGCAATTGGGCATTGGCCTACCATCTTTGAGCACTTCGGCCTTCCGCCGATCACTGGTAAAAACCACTTTAAAGGCGAATGTCCGGTATGTGGAGCGCGCGGCAAGCTACGTATTGACGACCGCGACGGTCGGGGGACGTGGATTTGTACCTGCGGCAGCGGTGACGGTATGAAGCTTGTCACACTGACACAGGGGAAGCCATTTAATGAGGTTTGCAGGGAAATAGACCACCTGATCGGTAATGATTTTCAGCGTGTAAAAATCCCGGTCAGCAGCAGTGCTACCAGCCTGCGTACAAAGGTTCTGAATAAGTTCGCGAAGCTGCAGCCGTTGCGTGGCACTTCTGGTGCTGCGTATCTCAACGCGCGCGGCATTTTCAGTCTGCCGCTTGAAGCGATCCGCTTCAACGATAAGCAGCGCCATGCAGGGAGGGTGTATCAGTCGCTTTATTCCCTCGCCACCGACGATAAAGGAGAACTGTGCTATCTGCACCAGACATTACTCGATGGCGCAAAAAAGGCAGATATCGGCACCAGTGCAAAGCGACAAAAATCCCTGCAGGAAGATAACTATCTTGATCACGCCCGTTCAGTGGCGATCAGGATGTTCCCGGTGGCCAGCACACTTGGTATCGCCGAAGGCATCGAAACGGCTCTGTCTGCGCACCAGATTTATAACGTAAATACCTGGGCAACCATGACGGCCAACTTCATGAAGAAATTCCGCGTTCCGGCTGGCGTTAAGCACCTCATTATTTTTGCTGACCGTGACGAGAACAGCGCTACCGGGTTGGCTGCGGCCTATGAATGCGCTCATGCCAATCTGCTGGCAAAGAATGACCTACAGCGAGTGAGCGTGTACTGGCCCGATCACGATGATTTCAACAATATGCTCATGAACGGCGATCAGGTTCGTGAGCTGGTTTTCCACAAGAAAAAGGCGGCTGCGTAATGCGTACAGATAACAACGAACATAAAGCACTATTCACCATCCCGACGGCAGCGCACAGCTCAGCCCTGGCAAACATCAAACCTCTACCTGAGCAACGGAGAATCACCGGGCATAAACAGACTGATGCCTATCTGTGGGTACTGGAGGTTATCCGCCTGAATGAACCGGCACATCTGGACGCAGCAGAAGCCGCGCTGGAGAAAATTAAAATCTCTCCAAAAGAGGCCGAGGAACGGTATTCCCGTTATCTTCTGGCGAATGGCGGCGATCCTTTCCAGGTAGCTTTCGGTACCATCGGCATGGATAACCCGGTGCGTGCTATTCAGAATGCACGGGAAAACATCAAGAAAGCTGCTGATGTGCGCGCTACGTTCGGCAGCTATGAAGCAGCGATGGAGGACGTAGAGGCCGAGCGAGTGATCAGGTCTTCCCCAAAATTTACTGATGATTACCAGTGGGGATGGACAGTAGACGAAAAGAGAGATGGAAGCATTGACGGCAGTCGTATGAATGAAATTGATGATCAGCGTCGCGCATATGTTGATGGCTATCGTGACGTTCTGCCAGAGCCTCATACACTGTCAGATGTTGTTCGTGAGTTTGTTTACTGGGACTGGCTCTACAGCGTTCGCCACACTTCAGGTCAGGAACTCGGTTACGAATTTGGTTATTCCGAGCACCATGAATCTGTGTACGACCGTGAGCGATACCTGGAAAAATTGCTGGCGACCATCAAACCTGTGACACGCGCTGAAGCTGTCGAGGTTTGCAGCTGGTTTCTGGCAAGTGGAAAGGACGAATACATGGAAGACAACGGTGCGGCGGTTATTCTTAATCTGGTTGGGGAGTGCGAACAATGAAGTTGGAAGCATCACTCAAACATTTCAGCCCTCAGGGAATGCATATTAGCGACGACGTGAAAGGAACCTCTCCGGACCGACTTACAGGAACGGATGTAATGGCTGCTATTGGTACCACCAGCAGTCGGGCGCGATTCGGTCTGGCTGCTTTCTTCGGTAAAGCGGGGATCAGCAAGACGGATGAACAACTGGCGGCGCAGGCGCTGGCGCAGTTTGCTATCAAAAACGCCCCAAAGAATGTCCGCAAAGCCGCTGGTGATGCTCTTGGTGCATGTATGCTGACGCTGGCGCAATTTGCCTTTGCTGAGTATTCCCGTTCTGCTGCAACCAGCGTGACATGTCACTGTTGCAGCGGTAGCGGACTTATTGAGGTGAGTGAGGACGTGGTTAAATACCCAGGACTCTACAACATCGATGGTGACGAGATTGTTACGCCAAAAATAGAACGTGAACAGGTTAAGCGTCTTTGCACCGCCTGTAACGGTAAAGGTGAGCTGTTGGCCCGATGCCGTTGCGGCGGCAAAGGTGAGGTGCTCGACCGCAAAGCCACAGGCGAGCGTGGCGCGCCGGTGTTTAAAACCTGCGAGCGCTGCAGCGGAAAAGGATTTTCTGGGGTGCCGTCTACTGCAGCCTATAAAGCGATACTGAAGCGAGTCCCAGATCTGCACGTCAGAACGTGGACCCGTAACTGGAAACCGTTTCTGGAGGGGCTTGTCGACGTCTGCTACAGAGAAGAACAAAAAGCAGACTCGGCGTTTCAGGACGCAACGAGCTTTCGTGATGATGTGAACAAAATTTAGCATATTAGCCACATTAAGCTTGATTTTGTCCGAACTTGTCGTGTATGCTTCAAATCGTAGGTTATTGCGCCTGCACGAAATCAAACCCGCCTCCGAGCGGGTTTTTTTATGCCTAAATTTGGTCGCCGCGAATGAATACATTCATCATTTGTGCATCCGGCCCGTCTCTCAATAAATCAGATTGCGAACTGATCTCCGGATCGGGGCTGCCGGTTATTGCTGTTAACTCCACCTGGCGAGCCGTGCCTGATTGTGAATACATTTACGCTGGTGATCTGCGCTGGTGGGATGCAAACATCAATGTTCTGCCGTCCTCAGCCTCTCGCTGGACCTGTAATTACCGGGCTCATAAACGCTATGGGCTAAATCTGTTTGATACAGATACCCGGTTGGCCTTCAACTCCGGGCAGCGCTCGATTCTATTTGCCGCCAGCCAGGGGGCAAAAAATATCATCCTGTTAGGGTTTGACTGCTCCATTAATGGCGGTAGTCACTGGCATGGTGATCACGTCGGGCTGGATAACCCTACAGCAGAGAGTGTTACGCGTTGGCGCGGGGAGTTTGCCAGTACCGCCAGAGCGCTGGCTGGTGAGGTTAATATTATCAACAGTAGCCGCCAGACAGCGCTTAAGTGCTTTCGGCGTATCGACCTCAATGAGGCTTTACGCGGTTTGATGTGAGTTCCTCACATCGACTATTTCCTCGGAATTAAATTTCCCATTCCATCACAAACAGCGCCATCCGAACTATCGGAGGTGAGGCCTATGAAAATGCCATACAAACAAGATTTCATCGCTGCGCTACTTGCCGCCAAGGAGCAGGGTATTGGTGCAATGCTGGCTTTCATCATGGCGTACCTGCGCGGTCGCTATAACGGCGGTGCAGTAACAAAAACGCTAATTGACGCACTGATGTGCGCGATGATTGCCTGGTTCGTTCGCGACCTTCTGGACTTTATCGGGCTTAGCAGCAATCTCGCTTACATAGCCAGCGTCTTTATTGGATACATCGGCACCGATTCGATCGGCAATCTGATTAAAAAATTCGCAACCAAAAAGGTGGGGGTTAACGATGCAAACCAGTCCTGAAGGCATTGCACTGATAAAAAAATACGAAGGTTGTCGATTGACTGCCTATCCAGACCCAGGGACAGGTGGTGCGCCGTGGACGATTGGCTATGGCTGGACTCATCCGGTAGACGGCAAACCCGTAAGCCCGGGAATGACGATTGACCAGGCCACTGCTGATCGTCTGCTAAAAATAGGACTGGTGAGTTATGAAAACGACGTGCTGAAGTTAGTCAGGGTGAAACTGACGCAAGGCCAGTTTGATGCGCTGGTATCGTTCGCTTACAACGTTGGCTCGCGTGCTCTTTCAACATCCACGTTGCTGAAGAGGTTGAACGGTGGCGATATCAAAGGTGCTGCTGATGAGTTCCTGCGCTGGAACAAGGCGGGCGGGAAGGTTATGCCGGGGCTCACGAATCGCCGCAAGGCTGAGCGTGATGTGTTCCTGTCATGAGAGGCATCCTTGAAAGATACTGGAAGCTGCCGGCGCTGATGGCGATAGTTATCGTTGTCGCCGTGCTGTGTGTCCTGCTGGCAAACAGCCGCTCTTACGTCGCTACGCTGAAGAGTGATAATGACGTTCTGCGAAGTGATAACACCCTTCAGGGGACGGTTATCGCTGCACAGGCTTTCAACTTCAACCGGTTTAACCAGGTTGCCGAAAACGCCAGCCGACTAAACTCGCTGATTGATGCGAGCTCCGATAAAACCGTTATCGAGTATCGGGAGATCCTCCGCCGTGAAAAAACCTGTGATCTGCCTGTTCCTGCTGATGTCGCTGGTGGGCTGCTCAGCTACGCGAACAGTTTACGTGCCAGCGCAATGCACACCGATTCCGGGAACGCTGACGCAACCGGTGATAGCACCACTACCACCAGCGCGCTGACTTATTGCCAGGCTGTTCTCTGGATCAAGCCGCTGCTGGCCACTATAGAAAAAGCGAATAACCAGCTGGCTGGAGTTCGTGAAATTGAAAGTAGCAGAAAAGAGTCACAATTGGAGAATTTAGGCAGCTCATCGCATTGAAATTTAAAATTAGTCACCAATATAAGAAGTACCATGATAGGCATGGTTTATATGGAGATTAAACATGTTTGAGAATTACGTTTACGCTACAAAAGAAGAGCGCAACCGTGGTGAGATTGTTAAAGCAGCATTAGAAATTATCAAAGCGTCAGTATCAGCTTCTTCCAGTTACACAGGAAGGGACAAGCTTGAAAAGGACATCAAGTTTGCTGTAGCAAATATTGAGTCACTGGCAGACGCTATTGAAAATGCGATGAAAGACAAGTGAGTACAACCGCCTTCGGGCGGTTTTTTATTGCCATCATAATGGGTAGACCCATCATAATGGCGTAGAATTCATCAGAGGTAATCTGTATGGCATCGCTTAAACTATCCCTAGATGCCAATGGACAATCAAAATATTACGTCCACTGGAAGGATGATAAATCCGGTCATGGGCGCCGCCGCATCTTTAAGAATATTGATGATGCCGCACATCTTTTCTGGCAAAAACAGAATATCGAGCTGGATTGTCGAACCGCCAGCTGGACCGGAATAGACCATTCCTGGACTTTCCGAAAGTTAATTCTGTTTTATCTGGGGTATCAGGCCGGCAAGCTGGAAAAAAATATCATACGGCTGTCGTCATATACGAAATGCCGTCACGATCTTCTCGCTGTAGACGGGCCGATACTGGAAAAAAATATTCTCCATATTAGCCATCGCGATATCGTTGATTCGGTTCGCACCGGCTGCCATCGCTGGATTCGTTCGGCTTTCTTCCTGCTGGTGGAAAAGCGGCTCATCACTTTTAACCCTGTTGACCGTCCCGCGCGCCGGAAGCGTCGGCCCATCACCATACCACCATCATCATCGGTCAGGGAGTTACTGAATAACGCGCCAGTTCGTGAGCGTATCGCGTGCTGGCTCGGGATTTGTGGCCTGCGCATCGGTGAGGCTTTGGCGGTTACTTATAACGACGTGTCAGCCGACTGGATCGACATCCGGGGGCATGTTGTTGACGGCGTTATACATGAGGGGCTGAAAAGAGGAGTGGAGCGCCGGGTACGGATGCCGCGTGAGCTTTTCGCGTTGCTGGATAAAAATAAGCTTGGTTCCTCTGAGCCTCTTATCTGCAATCAGTTTACCGGCGCATGCCTCGCTACCAGCTACGGCACTCAGGGAGTTCTCGTCAGAACCCTGAACGACTATGGCATTAAGCGATTCCATCATCTTCGCCACTTTGCTGTATCTCGCCTGGCAAACAAAGGCGTCGATATTCTGAAGGTTTCCCGACTTATTGGGCATTCGAACATCAAAACCACAATGGACGTTTACGGTCACCTTTTCGGTGAAGTGGTGGAGATGGATTTGGACGACTGAGTTATCCACATAGTGGAAATATTAGGGCGATCCACTATCTCCCCATTCTGCGCGGCCTCCGGGCATCAAATCGCAGTTTTCCCGAAAAAAAGGATATGCCGCATTTTTACCCCCTCTGATATGCCGCACTTGGCACCAGAGAGGACGCGGTCTGCAAGCCAGAATTTGCCGCGTGATACGCCGCACCCGGATCGGCAAAATTGGATTTTGAACAAAAAATAATCACATTGACTTAGGCGGAAGTATGGCTCCTAAAAAAAGCTTCAGAAAAGCCTACGTCGGTATCGTTATGGACATGGCATTAGCCCGTAGCAAAATCAGCAATCGGATGGTTGCTCAGCGCTTAGGTGTGGACGAGACGACGATCCGTCGCTGGCGTAAAGAGAATATCGAGTTTGAGCGCGCTTTCACTGAGGCTCGCGAAGCTCTCAGAGAGAAAATAAACCGCGTCGCCGGTAAGAGCCTGGACGTTCGTAAACGGAAGGTTGTCACCACATCGCCGGATGGTGTGAAAACCACGATTGAAGATGTGCTGCCCACGCACAACGATATTGCTGTTTTTTCAAAAGTGCTCGGTCTTGGTACCAGCGTCTATAGCGAGGAAGAACGTCAGCGTGATGTGCTTCGCGAGGTGATGAAACACAAGGTGGCCGGGAAATACTCCGCGCTGGAGGCGGCGCAGCTACTTGAGGCTGAGGGGATTAAGGTTCCGCCTACTCTGCTTATGGAGCTGGGAGCACCGAAAATTTTCGAATCGTTCACCAATATGGACGAGGCTGCCAAAGCCGAAGCGGCGAACCTGACCCCGCAGGAAGCGGCAGATATCTACAAAAAATACATGGGCTGAAAAATGCAAAAACAGGCGTTTCGAACTAAAAAAACGCTATGCACTTTTTGACCCGTTTTATGCACGTTTTATTCATCCCGATTTGACCACTTTTCTGTTCAAAACAGAGGCTTCACGCCGTTTGCGTGATGGGTGCTGTTGCGCCAGTGCGGGTAACGACCATTATGTTAAATCGGGGCGTTTTTGAGGAATTTTTCTGTGCCGATCCCGTTCCCCTTTGACTTCCGCAAACCGGACTATACCGCCGTGTTTGAGTGGAGAATGGAGAGGCTGGAGCGGATCAGGAAAGCGCCTGAAATGCTTCCGGCACTCCGTGAGTTTTACCGCACTAACCCGGCCCAGTTCATCATCGACTGGGGCATGACGACAGACCCGCGTAACCTCGATTATGGCCTGCCTGCGACTATCCCGTTTTTGCTGTTCCCCCGCCAGGAGGAATGGATTAACTGGATCATGGACAGGCGCGCCAGTCTTGAGCATGGACTGACAGAAAAAAGCCGCGAAATGGGGCTGAGCTGGACCTCTATCGGTCTGGCCTGTTCGCTTTGCCTGTTCAACAAAGAAATGGTGATCGGGTTCGGTTCCCGTAAAGAGGAATATGTCGACAGTACCGGCGACCCGAAAGCACTGTTCTGGAAAGCGCGTAAGTTTGTCGAGCTGCTGCCGGTAGAGTTTCGCGGTTCATGGAGTGACAAAAAACATGCGCCTTACATGCGCGTGGAGTTCCCGGAAACGGGCGCGGTCATTAAGGGAGAGGCTGGCGATAACATTGGCCGTGGTGACCGTACCACGCTTTATTTCGTGGATGAATCGGCATTCCTTAAACGGCCATTACTCATCGACGCTGCGCTCTCTCAGACAACCCGCTGCCGTATAGACCTCTCATCCGTCAACGGCATGAATAACCCTTTTGCCCGTAAGCGCCACAGCGGAAATATCCCGGTGTTTACGTTCCACTGGCGCAGCGACCCGCGCAAGGATGATGAGTGGTACCGCAACGAATGTCTGAAAATTGATGATCCAATTATCGTTGCTCAGGAACTGGACCTGAACTACAGCGCATCCACGGAGGGGATTCTCATTCCTTCTGAATGGGTGCAGGCTGCCGTCGACGCGCATATCAAACTGGGTATTCAGCCCAGCGGCCAGCGCCTCGGCGCAATGGATATCGCAGACGAAGGGAAAGACAAAAACGGCTTTTCCTGCCGCTATGGCTTTCTTCTGCAGAACGTTCACGAATGGTCTGGCATCGGAAGCGACATCTACGCCTCTGTCGTTAAATCGTTTGGGTATTGTGACGATTACGGCCTGGATGAGTTCCGTTTCGATGAGGACGGTCTGGGCGCCGGTGCGCGTGGAGATGCTCGCGTGATAAACGAGCTCAGGCAGGCTGAAGGCCGGGGAACAATCACAGCTACGCCATTCCGTGGTAGCGGTAGCGTATTCGATCCTGAAGATGAAGCCGTTCCAGGCGATAACGGTAAAGCGGCACGCCTGAATAAAGACTTCTTCGCGAACGCGAAAGCACAGAGCTGGTGGCATCTTCGCAAGCTGTTTCGTAACACCTTCCGTGCGCTGAACGGGATGGAATACAACCCCGACGAAATCATTTCGATAAGCAGCGAGATAGAAAATATTGACCGCCTGCTGATGGAGCTTTCACAGCCTACGTGGTCGAAAAACGCCGTGGGTAAAATCCTCGTGGATAAACAGCCGGAAGGTACAAAATCTCCGAACCTCGCCGACGCCGTGATGATTAACTACGCGCCGATGGATTCCTCTCTTGATAATTGGGCCAAACTGGCCGGAGCGTGACATGTCCCGTAAGAAACGCCAGAACGGCGCACAAAAGCCCGTTGCGACAGCTGACGGGTACAACAATTTCACGGCCAAACTTGGTAGCGACACCAGAAACATACAGACGGGCGGAATGTACATGCCCGGGTACATCAGCCGTAACAGGGTGATGCTGGAGTTTGCGTATCGTTCATCGTTCCTCGTGGGGGCCGGTGTGGATGCTATGGCCGATGATATGACCCGCAAGGGCATTAACATCAGCTCAAAGCTGAAACCCGGCCAAAAGGGCAAACTCGAAACCTTCTGGGATGAGCTCGCTATATGGGATGGGCTTAACGATAACCTCAAATGGTCACGATTGTACGGTGGCGCGGTGCTGGTGGTTCTGCTTGAAGGGCAGGATATGTCCTCCCCGCTAAAACTGGATCGTATCAAAGAGGGGCAGTTTAAGGGCGTGATGAGCCTTGACCGCTGGATGGTTAACCCGAGTTATTACGATCTCGTTACCGATTACGGTCCCGATTTTGGGAAACCGAAATATTACAAGGTAATCACGAACCAGCAGGGGATTCCCCCCTGGAAGATCCACCATAGCCGCGTTATCCGCATGGAGGGCGATACGCTACCTTTCCAGCAGGCCCAGACGGAAAACGGCTGGGGGATGTCTGTTGTGGAGCGTATTTTCGAGCGTATCGAGGCGTTCGACACTGCGACGGTTGGCACCACACAGTTGATCCACAAAGCGCATCTGCGGACATACAGCATTGCTGAACTTCGAAAAATACTTGCTGCAGGCGGCGACCTCGAAAAAGCGCTGATGAAGCACATGGACATGATCCGACAGTTTCAGACCATCGAAGGTATGACCATCATGGACGCTGCGGACAAGTTCGAAACGCACAGCTACACGTTTGCGGGTATCGCTGATGTCCTTCTGCGCTTTGCTGAGCAGGTTTCCGGCGCGACGGGAATTCCTCTCGTTCGTCTGTTCGGGCAGTCACCTGCAGGTTTCAACACTGGCGACGGCGATCTGGAAAACTACTACAGCAGGGCGCAGCTGATTGCCCGTACAGAGATTGGACGAGCTACCGGCGCGCTGACGCAGGCCAGAGCCCTTTCGGTTGGATCAGAGGGCTACTGGTGGCGTATCGAGGGGGCAGGAACGCGCGATTCTCACCGCAAGATGAAAGATAAATTTGTGCGCTGGGATAACCCGCCGACGCTGGACGGTATGACCGGACACGCCGGATGTTTGCCGAACTGCAAATGCTGGCCTGAAGTACAGATTCCTGCACCGAGAAAATGAAAAATACGGCTTTGAGCATTCATTTCATGCGAACTGCAATACCCGCGAAATGTTATGAAAATGTTGTATTCGAAAAGACCGATTTTCAGCCCAGTTAATCGCTACTTTTACGGCTTTAAGGGGACATTTTAATCGAGTCCATTTTCGTCGGTGCGGGTAAGAACTCTTATGTTAAATAGCCCGTTATTTTGAACATTTTTCCCATCTCACAAGGTCGCCACTGAGCGGCCTTTTTGTTGCCCGTAATCGAGCAGGTAACCCATGAAATATTTCTTCACTACACGCCTGGGCGAAACGCGTTATCTGCAGGCGGATGGCTCACTGCTGTGTAAAGACGTACCGATCGCACGTACAGGAACGCAGGTCTACTTACCCGAAGAAATCGACCTCGAGCCTGACGCCAGCGGCACAGTGACGGTCTGGCGAACGGAAGATGAAGTGTTTTCCCCGGAAACGATGGCGAGCTTTGAGGGCGTGGCCGTCACGCTGGGGCATCCAGAGGATAGTCTGGGCAACATCGTATTCGTTAACCCATCTAACTTTGCTGAGCTGGCGCACGGACATATTCAGAACGTCCGACGCGGCACCGGCGATAAATCGGATCTGCTCATTGCTGACGTGCTGATTAAACGGCAGGAAGCAATCGACGCGGTGAATTCTGGCCTGACCGATGTCAGTTGCGGCTATGACGCGCAGTACAAGCAACTGGCACCCGGCAAGGGCAAGCAATACCAAATCACAGGTAACCACCTCGCTGTCGGCATTGACCGGGGGCGTGCTGGTGGCCGCTGTGCAATCGGGGATTCCATCCCATCAACAACAAAGGAGAAGCCTGTAATGTCATGGCTTAAAAAACTGGCTCAGGCCATTAAGACGAAAGATGAGGATGCACTGGCAAAACTCATCGATGAAGCGCCGGATATGCCGTCTGATGGCATGGCTTCAATCCCCGGTGTAACTATCAACATGAATGCTCCAGCGCAGTCTACCGCGCTCCCTGAGGCGAATCGCTCCACTACGGACGAAGGCGATCCGAATAAAGAGAAAACTGGTGATGAAGAAATTCCTGACTGGGCGAAAGCGTTGCTGGTTCGTCTGGAAAAGCTGGAGGGTAAAACCACCGATGGCGATCCGGACCTGGGCAACATGACCACCGACGAAGACGAAGAAGAAAACCGCAAAGTGACGGGTGATGCAGCCTTTAAGCGCAACCTGATCGCCGATGCGGAAATTATCTGTCCTGGCTTCCAGCCTGCCAGCGATAAGAGCCTTAAACGTCAGGTGCTGAATCACGCAATGCGCACCGGCGACAGCCTGAAATCGTTCGGCGTGGATGATTTCTACAAAGCGCCAAAGGCCACGGTCGACGCGGTGTTTACTGCCGCTGTGGCGCTGCATAAGGCGAAAAATCAGCTGACCCCGCTGAACAACATTACCCGCACCACGGACAGCGGAATCAGCACTAAGCACCTTTCCCCGGCAGAACTGAACAAGGTCAACGCCGAATTCTGGGCAAAAAACAAATAAGGTAAATCATCATGGCAGGTACTGCATATTTAACGCGCATGCCCCTGGGCATTGCCGGGGGCGTTACCCGTCCTCGTGATCTCACCATCGAGCCGGTTAGCCTGGATCACACGAAGCAGTTCGCGTCCTACGGGCTGGTTGGTAAATACGTGAACGATAAATTCGTTCCGCTGGAATCTGGCGACACCATCAGCAAAGTGAAAGGGATTCTGGTTCGACCGTTCCCGATTACCTCTGCTCTGGACCTTGCTTACATCGGTGTGACGGCTAATCAGGTTGGTGACAACCTGAAACGTGGTTACATCTGCGTAACTGCTACCGCAGGCAACGCGGCGACCGCGAAAAAAGGCGATCCGGTTTACGTTCGCGTGGCTGGTGGCACCACTCAAAGCCCGGTTGGATCCTTTGTGCTGTCTCCGGACTCTACCGCATCAAATACACCTCAGCTGCCAAATGCAGAGGTCATGGGGCCGGGTGAAGCCGACGGCCGTATTGAAATCGCTTATAACATCTGAGGGAATAATTAATGTTTACAATTGACAGAGCGACCATCGACTCCACCGGCGCGTTTCTCGTCGGCGAACTGGAGCGCATGGATCAGACGCTGAACATGCCGCTGACCTCCGTTAAGTGGTCCCGCGACATGCCACTGCGTAGCGATATTTCTATCGCTGATGAAGTGTCATCTTTCACGAACACCGATTTCGTCGGCGTTGGTGGTCCTAACCCTAACGGTAAAAACTGGATTGGTAAGAAATCCACCGCCGTTCCTGGTATTGAACTCGATATTCAGCCGACCCGTAACAACCTTACCCCTTGGGGACAGGAAATCGGATGGACGGTGCTGGAGCTGGCCTCCGCGCAAAAACTGGGCCGTCCTGTTGATGTCCAGAAATACGAAGGCATGAAGCTGAAGTGGGCAATGGATACCGACGAACAGGTTTACATCGGTGATACCGAACTGGGCGTTCGTGGCCTGCTGAACCTGCCGGATGTTACCCCGGTTGCTGCAGCTGCAGCGTGGACCGCCACCACCGATCCTGATGTCATTGTTCAGGATATCAACCTTGTGCTGTCTGATGGCTGGGTTCGTTCTGGTTATGCGGTCTGCCCGGCGAAAATCGGTCTGGCGCCGGAGTTGTTCGGCTTGCTGGCGAGCAAAAAGGTTTCCTCTGCGGGGAATATCTCTGTACTGGAATACGTGAAGATTAACACCATCGCGTTCCAGGAAAATGGGACACCACTGGAAATCGTCTCCATGAAGTGGGCCTCCAAGCGTGGCGCTGGTGGCGCGCATCGTATCGTTGCTTACACCCAGGACGAAAAATACGTTCGCTTCCCGATGGTTCCTCTGCTGAACACTCCGCTGGAGTATCGCGGCCTGCAGCAGTTGACTACTTACTACGGCAAGCTGGGCCAAGTGGAAACCCCGTATTCCAATACGATCTCTTACCTGGACGTTCCGGCGTCTTAACCTGAAACAGGCGGGGAAACCCGCCTTTTTTGTGGAGCATAAACATGAAATACGTTGTTTCCGGTGGTGCTACTCTCAGCTTTGCTGACGGTTCTAAATTCGAGTTGTCTCAGGGCATCCACGACAGTTCATCTTTCCCGAAAGAAGTCAAAGACCACTGGGCCTTTAAAGCCTATGCGCGCCCGATTGATGAGTCCGACCTGGCGAACGAGCAGAGCACTGAAGACCTGACCGCGAGCCTTGTTCTCCTGGCAGAAGAAAATAACACCCTAAAAGCGCAACTGGCGGCGCATGAAAAGACCATCACCGATCAGGGTAATGAAATTACGGATCTGAAAGCGCAACTGGCGGCCGCTCAGGCGGCATCTGCCGGTAATGCTGATGCCACGGACAAAGCCGATACCACCGGTGGGGACGCGAAAAATGCCAAAAAACAGCAGGCTTCCAACTAACGAGCAGTTCCGCACCGACTTTCCCGAGTTCGCCGATACCACCCGCTACCCTGACCCCTCAGTGAATTTCTATCTGGGGCAGGCTGATTCACTCCTGAATCAGGACGTACAGGGCGATCAGTTCGTCTACTTGGCCGAACTATTCACCGCTCACTATACGGAGCTGCGCGGCCGTACGCTGGCCGCCGCTGCCGCAGGTGGAGTGAACAGCAACGGCGCGGCAGGTGTCGTTTCCTCTAAATCAGTAGATAAGGTTTCAGTGAGCTATGACGTGTCCGGGGTAATCAATCCGGATGCCGGTTTCTGGAATAGCACCGCCTACGGGCGCGAGTTCTACTGGTGGTGGTCTGCGTTCGGCGCTGGTGGCAGGCAACTGCTATGAAAAGCGGGTTAACGGTTCGCGCTGATAACGCCCTGGCTGTTCTGGAATCCCTCCGGCAGCTATCCGGAATGGATGTGCTGGTGGGAATACCTGAGGACAAGGCAGGGCGTGAAGATGGCTCCCCGATTAATAACGCGGAACTGGGCTACCTCCACTCGACGGGCGCAACGGTGGAAATCGACGGTACGACAGTCACGCTTCCCCCGCGTCCTTTTCTGGAAATGGGGATCGAGGACTCAAAATCCCGAACAACTGCGCACCTCAAAGCAGCGGCAACCGCCGCGATGGAGGGACAGACTGAAGCCGCAATGCGTGAGCTGGAGAGCGCCGGGCAGATTGCCCGTGATGCTGCAAAAGCTGTTATCGGTGCTGGCGACCGACTGCACCCTCTTTCTGAGAAAACCCTCGAACGCAGACGTGCTGAGGGCATTCCCGGCGACAAGCCGCTGTATGCCCACGGTTACCTGCTGCGCTCAATTAACTACGTCGTGAGGAAAAAATAATGCCTCTTCTCGATGTGAGCGATGTTCTTCTCGATCCCGACTTCATGGACACCAGTCTGGTGTGTCATCGGCAGGTTCAGACGGTGGATGAGGACAATTTCGCGAAAAACACAGTTCAGGATATCCCATTCTCTGGCGTGGTGACGGTTGACCGTTCTCTGGAAGCCAGGCGAATGGAGGCAGGCCAGAACATCAGCGGTGCGATCCTCATCGTGACGCAGTTCAGATTAACTCAGGGCCAGACCGGTACATACAGCACCCCGCGACTTGATGCCGATATCGTGACCTATAACGGGCGCGACTATCGCGTGACGTTCGTCGACCCGTACACCAGTTACGGCGCCGGATTCGTCCAGGCACATTGTGAGCTGGTGGATTTTAACGGAGGGACGCCAGTTGAGTAACGACAGTACCGTGCGCGGGTATCTGACGCCTGTCGGGGATGGTCCCCAGTATGACGAGGCGTTGGAGCGTGAAATTAGCAGGTGGATTCGTGGTGTTTCTGGCCTGCCGGCCTCTCTGGTTTTCCCCCGATGGACAGACCCGCAGCCGCAGATCCCCAACAACGGGGTGACGTGGTGTGGTTTCGGTATCACTACCGTTCCGCAGCCGTTAAGCCAGTCCGATGTTCAGGTATTCCTCTCGTCACGGGCGCTGACCTGCTGGCGCAGTACGGCTATATGGGCCTCGGCTTTAAGCTGGTGGTGGTCTGTGACGACAGCACACAGGATTATCCTACGAAAACCGACCTGGGCGGCCGCAGTCATTTACTGGTATCAACGGAGTAAACATGTCACAGAACTGGATGAGACATTTCGAGCTGCAGCTCGTGGACGAGAACGGGCAGGGTATTGAGCTCAGCGATTTTAAAGTGACCTTTACGATCGACTGGTTCAACATCAGCAGCGCGTCGCGGGTGGGTACGTTCAAAATCTACAACCTGTCAGCTGATACGGTGAACCGCATCACCGGGCAGGAGTTTTCGAAAGTGCGGCTGATTGCCGGTTACGACGGTATCGCGTCGGAGGTGTCGGCAAGCGATGTCGGGACCGTGCGGGAAGTCGACGCGGCGGATGTGGGCCAGAGTGATGGCCGCAACTACGGGCTGATTTTCAGCGGCGAAATTCGCTACTCGGTCACAGGAAAAGACAGCCCCATCGATTCCTACGTCCTGATTCAGGCAGCCGATACGGATCTGGCTTTTGCCACCAGCATAACCTCACAGACGCTGGCAGCCGGTTACACGGTCGCAGACGTGAACCGCGCGCTGATGAAAGACTTCGAGGCCAAAGGCGCGACCGAAGGCCTGACGCCTGAAATGCCTGCTACCGTTTTCCCCCGGGGCCGGGTGCTGTTCGGCATGACACGGCATCTTATGGATAACGTGGCCGGACAATGTGGCGCAACATGGCAGTTCGTGGACGGTCAGCGTCAGATGGTGGCGAATAACGAGTATGTTCACGACGCGATAGTGCTCAACAGCGCCACCGGGCTTATCGGTATGCCACAGCAGACTATCGGCAACGGCGTAAACGTCCGCGCGCTGATTAACCCGAACATCCGGGTTAACGGGCTAATTCAGTTGGATCAGGCTTCCGTGTATCGCACTGCGCTGTCGAACAACGATATCGCTATGGCTGGTGGGCAGATCACCGACCAGAACACAGACGGCAATATCACGCTCAGCGGCACTACGGCGCAGCCTGCCAGCATCGCAACGGATGGCGTTTATATTGTGCGCGGGATTATGTACACTGGCGATACAAGGGGCCAGGCATGGTACATGGATATGATGTGCGAAGCGCGTGGCGCGGCGGATCTTGTTTCCTCATCAGCGAGGGAAAGAGGGCTTTAATGAAACGGTTCTGTTTGGCGTTAGCAATGATGGTTACTGCTCCGGCGATGGCTGCAATTCAGTGCGGCAATTACACAATGACCGGTGACGGAATGACTGTTATTAACGGTGAAACTGTCACATCTCAGAAAATCAAATTTCTGGGAAAAGATGGTGACTACTCAAACATGAAAATGGACATGGGCCTGATGCCTTCTCGCGATGGCAACAATTACGGCTTTGAGTTTGTGAAGCGTAACGGAAAAGCTTTTCTGAACGTCCAGCTTTTGCAGAACAGCATGGACGCGCCGAAAATCATCGGCTCTTTCCCGTGTAAGAAAGTGTCAGGGTAAATACTAAAACTGTGCCAGGTACAAGCTAATCGCATAGCAGTTCGTTGCTATGATAATGGGTGATCTCGATCTTCCGATGTTTCTTTTAAGGTTGACGAGATATCGTACAAAGCTCACAATCACAACCCCATCAGCAAGAGAAAGAACACATGGCGGCAGGAATACCATTAGAAAAAGCGCAAGAGTATTTAGAGCAATTCAATGCGCTTCTATTGGAACAGGAAGTTTTGGATCCTTTCACTGAAAAGAGGGTTCGTGAGGAACTTTCGGCTTCACCAACGCCAGCTACTAACATCGCGCTGTCATATCTGGATGCCATAACTGGCAAGGTTGAAAGTGCGTTACGCTATCTCAGAGTTAGCCTTGAAGTAAATGATGTTAATCTGGCGATGCACTATCATCACATTCTTCTGAATACATTTAGCTATAATGAACTCAGAGAAGCGTGCATTCCACTGGCGAAAAAGTACCCCACAAAAATTTTTAGCCATAATGCATATAGCTGGGCGTATCGTTACGGTGAGCGAGAGCAATTAGAATTTTATATGAAAGAGCACATAAAGCTTCTTTCTGAATCTGAAGGCAGGAGTAATGCTATGAAGCACAAAGAAGAACTCCTTGCAGAAATGGACAATTTCTATAGCACTACACAGTGCTCAAAGGAACAATTCCAGACTTTGGCCTCAATAATCTGGGCATTGTTGAGTGAGTATAAAGCCGCTACCGGTTTTATTCAGCTTAGTGGTAGCGGATGTTACATCGTTGATGTTAAGAATCTTGAGCCTAAAGCTATTGCAAAAATGAACTTTGAACTTGCAGATAGAGTATGTGCTGAATCGAAGCTGGATGACTGCTCATTGTTAGCTAGATTTTCGTCTCCGCGTCTGTTACATACGGGGGTAAGCTACCATGCCGGTAACTAGCAACCAGATTCTTGATACGGCTCGGTTATGTCTGTCTGAAAATATTGAAAGTGGATTTCGAAGCGCTATTTCAAGGGCATATTACAGCATGCTCCATGAGTCTATAGGCTCACTTACTGCTTTACCGCATTTTACTCACGATCATCACAAAAACACTGTGGGTTATATGTGCGCGCCATCTGAGTGCAAAGCAGAGCCATATTCTCCCCAAACGTTAAAATCTTTAGGTTTTGTACTTCGTCAATGGCGAGATGCCAGGAATGAAGCTGATTATGACCTCACCAACGTAACCGTTTCTAAAGAAATGGGGCAGGATGCGGTCGAGGCTGCTGAAATCTACTTTGAAAGATGGGAGAAGCTTAAATCAGCGAAAGCCTCGTAGCCTTTACGCCCATATACATCAAAACCCGCCTCTCGGCGGGTTTTTTGCTTTCTGGAGCCTACGAAATGGCAGTATCTGAACAGACCCGCAGCGGCGACCTTGCCGAAACATTCAAATCCGAGCGGGAAACAACAAAGAACCAGATCCGTGTCGCCTTGCCTGGCATTATTCAGTCGTTCGACCCTGACGCGGTTACGGCGATTGTGCAGCCTGCTATCCGCTACGTTGAAATCGATAACGACGGGAACAGAGTTACCAGGCCTTATCCGCTGCTGGTGGATGTTCCTGTGGTATTCCCTACCGCCGGGGGCGTTACTTTAACGTTGCCGGTGAATCCTGGCGATGAGTGCGAACTTAAGTTTCAGGACCGCTGTATTGATTTCTTCTGGCAAAACGGCGGAGTACAGGAGCCTGTCGACGACCGCATACATGACCTGTCCGATGCTACTTGCTCAGTGGGCCAAATATCTCAGCCCAACAAAATTAAAAATGTCAGCACCACGTCGGCTCAGCTTCGAAGTGTTGATGGTAGTACGTACATCGACCTTAATCCGGATACGCAGAAAATTAAAATTGTGGCACCGGGGGGCGTGGAGGTGGTTACCCCGCTGGCTGACTTCTCGGAGAAAGTCACTATTCACGGGCTCTTATCTTGGCTGGGCGGCATGGTGGGTTCTGTTGTCTCAGGCGTTGCATCCAAAATCACCGGCGCAGTTGAGTTTATCGGTACCGTGAAAGCGAACGGTAAATCCATCGACAATACGCACACTCACGGAGGGGTACAGAGTGGCGGAAGCAATACTGATGAGGTGAATTAATGCGATACCGACGTGAAGATGCTGATGGTGATTACACCTTTGGCAGTGGCGATGATACCTGGTTGATTAACTCTCAGGAGGCCGTGGCGCAGGCCGTGAAAACGCGATTCGAATTATGGTACGGACAATGGTTCCTCGACACCACAGAGGGGACACCGTGGATTCAGTCCGTACTCGGTAAGCAAAAACCGGAAACCTACAACCTGGCGATCCGTAAGCGCATCCTCGAAACACGGGGCGTTAAATCTATTCTCTCTTTCAATACGACAGTGAACACGACGACGCGCCGCGTCCAGTTCTTCGCTGAAATCGACACTCTCTACGGAACAACGACAGTAACCAGCGAGGCATAAATGGCCCTCAATTTGGACACACTCGGCTTATCGGCAACGGTAACCGCTGAGGGGATCAGTGCGCCTGATTACCAGACGATACTCGATACCCTGACGAGCTATTTCCAGCAGATTTATGGCAGTGACGCTTACCTGGAGCCAGACAGCAAAGACGGCCAGATGGTGGCGCTGGTGGCGCTGGCTATTCACGATGCCAATAACACGGCCATTTCCGTCTATAACTGCTTCTCACCTGCTACGGGTTACGGCGCAGCGCTGACCAGTAACGTGAAAATTAACGGTATCGCTCGCAAAGGGGCGACAAACTCTACCGTGGACCTTGTGCTGACCGGTACCGCAGGGACAACCATCACTAACGGTACCGTAAAAGACACTAATAACGTGATCTGGCGTCTTCCTGTCTCGGTGACGATCGGTGTTGGTGGCACTGTGACGGTAACTGCAACCTGTTCAAACAGTGGAGCGGTAGCCGCGCTGACCGGGACCATCACCACCATCAATTCGCCGACTCGCGGCTGGACATCGGTGACAAACCCAGCAGCGGCCATTGTAGGCGCACCGGCAGAAACCGACGCAGAGCTGCGCATCAGGCAGGGGCAGAGCGTCGCGCTACCCTCTATCACGCCGTTTGAGGGCGTTGACGGTGCGATTGCTAACGTTGCTGGCGTGACACGTCACAAGCTCTACGAGAATGATACTGGCGCTACCGATAGTAACGGGCTGCCACCACACTCTATCTCGGCCATCGTGGACGGCGGGGACGTGACCGACATTGCCCAGACTATCCGGGGTAATAAAGGGCAGGGAACTGCGACCTACGGGACTACTTCTGTCACGGTACCAGACACCTACGGCAATCCGCACGTGATCAGTTTTTCGCGCTCGACTGATGTCCCGATTTTCGGGCATATCACTCTGAAAGCCTTTACGGGCTACACGTCGCAAATTGGCGTACAGATTCAGCAGGCCGTCGCGGATTACATCAACGGGCTGACGATCGGTGATTCAGTTCTGCTGAGTCGCATTTACTCCCCGGCAAATCTGGGCGTGGTCAGTGGCGGCAGTGCTCGTTATTACGACATTCAGGAACTGCTAATTGGCAAATCAGCCGGAACTGTAGCGGCGGCAAATATCAACATTGCATACAACGAGTCAGCATCCTGTAAGCCTGAAAATATTGTTCTAACGGTGACGTCATGAGCAAGTACACGGACTTAATCACCAACTATCACGCCACTAAGCCCAAATTCTTTGATCACGTTGATCTGAGTACACGGCCACTGATTGATATCACTGCGGCCACCAGGGGACTGGTGAGCGCTTTTGATATCGATACGGCCGTCGGTATACAGCTCGATATCCTCGGTCTGTGGATCGGTCGTAGTCGTATAGTCAGCCAGCCAATTAGCGGCGTTTATTTCAGTTGGGACACTGACGGGCTTGGATATGACCAGGGCATTTGGCAAGGGCCATATGATCCTGATTCTGGCTATACAACGCTGAGTGATGAGACATACCGCATAATTCTGAAAGCGAAGATCGCTATCAACAACTGGGATGGCCGCAATGATTCACTGCCTCCCATCCTTGACGCTGCTACCGCAGGCTCTGGCCTGAAGATGCAGATCGTTGACAACCAGGACATGACGATATCAGTCTGGGTATTCCCCGAGACTGATATTTCTGATGTGTCACTCGAACTGATAGCCGCTATCAAACAGGGCTATTTCACCGTTAAAGCTGCTGGCGTATGGGCCGGTGATGTTGAAACGCCTTCGGTAGAAGCACCATCCGAGGGCTCTAAATTCTTTGGGTTTGATATGGATAACGAATACATCGGTGGGTTCGATGTTGGAGCATGGGGGACAATACTCTAATGGCAATAAATAACTTTAAACCTTTCGCGACAGCAGCAAATGCTAACGTGATGGCTCAAGCTGACTGGGAAGCACTTCCGGCCCTACTCTCTGGTTTTATGGCCGGCAAGGCATCCAGTGCGCAGGTAAACAAAGCCATTCGACAGGCCAGCTTTATAGCGGCAGCTCTGGCACAGTACACCGCCAACAAAAGCGGGCAGGATGTGCTCGATAATGGTGATCTGAACGGGTTTATTACCAAAATGTCCGCCGCGTTCGGTAAGGATTTCCAGGCGCTTGACGCCACGTTGACGGCATTGGCTGGGCTCGCAACCGGTGCAAATAAACTCCCGTATTTCACGGGAACTGATACAGCATCGCAGACTGATTTGACTTCTGTCGGCCGGGATATTATCGGGAAAAGCACTATTGCTGACATTCTCACATACCTTCA
>NZ_JAOWGU010000041.1:0-32951 GCF_030332975.1 Citrobacter sp. Cpo032 | reverse complement strand
GCATTCGACCAGATCGATAACGCGCCGGAAGAAAAAGCTCGTGGTATCACCATCAACACTTCTCACGTTGAATATGACACCCCGACTCGCCACTACGCACACGTAGACTGCCCGGGCCACGCCGACTATGTTAAAAACATGATCACCGGTGCTGCGCAGATGGACGGCGCGATCCTGGTTGTTGCTGCGACTGACGGCCCGATGCCGCAGACTCGTGAGCACATCCTGCTGGGTCGTCAGGTAGGCGTTCCGTACATCATCGTGTTCCTGAACAAATGCGACATGGTTGATGACGAAGAGCTGCTGGAACTGGTAGAAATGGAAGTTCGTGAACTTCTGTCTCAGTACGATTTCCCGGGCGACGACACTCCGATCGTTCGTGGTTCTGCTCTGAAAGCGCTGGAAGGCGAAGCAGAGTGGGAAGCGAAAATCATCGAACTGGCTGGCTTCCTGGATTCTTACATCCCAGAACCAGAGCGTGCGATTGACAAGCCGTTCCTGCTGCCTATCGAAGACGTATTCTCCATCTCCGGTCGTGGTACCGTTGTTACCGGTCGTGTAGAGCGCGGTATCATCAAAGTTGGTGAAGAAGTTGAAATCGTTGGTATCAAAGAGACAGCTAAGTCTACCTGTACTGGCGTTGAAATGTTCCGCAAACTGCTGGACGAAGGCCGTGCTGGTGAGAACGTTGGTGTTCTGCTGCGTGGTATCAAACGTGAAGAAATCGAACGTGGTCAGGTACTGGCTAAGCCGGGCTCTATCAAGCCGCACACCAAGTTCGAATCTGAAGTGTACATTCTGTCCAAAGACGAAGGCGGCCGTCATACTCCGTTCTTCAAAGGCTACCGTCCGCAGTTCTACTTCCGTACTACTGACGTGACTGGTACCATCGAACTGCCAGAAGGCGTAGAGATGGTAATGCCGGGCGACAACATCAAAATGGTTGTTACCCTGATCCACCCAATCGCGATGGACGACGGTCTGCGTTTCGCAATCCGTGAAGGCGGCCGTACTGTTGGTGCGGGCGTTGTTGCCAAAGTAATGAGCTAATTGCCGAATAACATTTGACGCAATGCGCAATAAAAGGGCATCATTTGATGCCCTTTTTGCACGCTTTCACACCAGAACCTGGCTCATCAGTGATTTTTTTTGTCATAATCATTGCTGAGACAGGCTCTGAAGAGGGCGTTTAGTCCGAAACGCACCAGAGCATTTCGGTTTGGATCGCCTCGCTTACGCGGGGTGAAAATGTTTGTAGAATACTTCTGACAGGTTGGTTTATGAGTGCGAATACCGAAGCTCAAGGAAGCGGGCGCGGCCTGGAAGCGATGAAGTGGGTTGTTGTCGCTGTATTGCTGCTTGTAGCTATCGTTGGCAACTACCTCTATCGTGACATGATGCTGCCGCTGCGTGCGCTGGCCGTAGTGATTCTGATTGCCGCAGCGGGTGGTGTCGCGCTGTTGACAACAAAAGGTAAAGCGACCGTTGCTTTTGCCCGTGAAGCGAGAACCGAAGTCCGTAAGGTCATTTGGCCAACTCGCCAGGAAACATTGCACACCACATTAATTGTGGCTGCGGTTACCGCAGTAATGTCACTGATCCTGTGGGGACTGGATGGTATTCTGGTTCGCCTGGTATCCTTTATCACTGGCCTGAGGTTCTAAGATGTCTGAAGCCCCTAAAAAGCGCTGGTACGTCGTTCAGGCGTTTTCCGGTTTTGAAGGCCGCGTAGCCACGTCGCTGCGCGAATATATCAAGTTACAAAATATGGAAGAGCTGTTTGGCGAAGTCATGGTGCCGACCGAAGAAGTGGTCGAAATCCGTGGTGGCCAGCGTCGCAAGAGCGAACGTAAATTCTTCCCGGGCTATGTACTGGTCCAGATGGTGATGAATGACGCAAGCTGGCACCTGGTGCGCAGCGTGCCGCGTGTGATGGGCTTTATCGGCGGTACATCTGACCGTCCGGCGCCGATCAGCGACAAAGAAGTTGATGCGATCATGAACCGTCTGCAGCAGGTTGGCGATAAACCGCGTCCGAAAACGATGTTTGAGCCAGGTGAAATGGTTCGCGTTAGTGACGGTCCATTTGCTGACTTTAACGGCGTGGTTGAAGAAGTGGACTACGAGAAGTCCCGCCTGAAAGTCTCTGTTTCTATCTTCGGTCGTGCGACCCCGGTAGAACTGGACTTTGCCCAGGTAGAAAAAGCCTAAACAGCGATCAAAAAAGCGGCGATTTAATCGTTGCACAAGGCGCGAGATTGGAATACAATTTCGCGCCTTTTGTTTTTATGGGCCCTGTCCGTAAAACGAATATAATCACGGGGAGCCTCCTTGAGGCGCTATAACCCAACTAGAGGAATTTAGAATGGCTAAGAAAGTCCAGGCCTACGTCAAGCTGCAGGTTGCAGCTGGTATGGCTAACCCGAGTCCGCCGGTAGGTCCAGCACTGGGTCAACAAGGCGTGAACATCATGGAATTCTGCAAAGCGTTCAACGCAAAAACTGATTCCATGGAAAAAGGTCTGCCGATCCCGGTTGTTATCACCGTTTACGCTGACCGTTCTTTCACTTTCGTTACCAAAACGCCTCCGGCAGCAGTTCTGCTGAAGAAAGCGGCTGGTATCAAGTCTGGTTCCGGCAAGCCGAACAAAGACAAAGTGGGTAAAATTTCCCGCGCTCAGCTGCAGGAAATCGCGCAGACCAAAGCTGCCGACATGACTGGTTCCGACATTGAAGCGATGACTCGCTCCATTGAAGGTACTGCACGTTCCATGGGCCTGGTAGTGGAGGACTAAGAAATGGCTAAACTGACCAAGCGTATGCGCGTGATCCGTGACAAAGTTGATGCAACTAAACAGTACGACATCAACGAAGCTATTGCTCTGCTGAAAGAGCTGGCCACTGCTAAATTCGTAGAAAGCGTAGACGTTGCCGTTAACCTCGGCATCGACGCTCGTAAATCTGACCAGAACGTACGTGGTGCAACTGTACTGCCGCACGGTACTGGCCGTTCCGTTCGCGTAGCCGTATTTGCCCAGGGCGCAAACGCTGAAGCTGCTAAAGCTGCAGGCGCTGAGCTGGTAGGTATGGAAGATCTGGCTGACCAGATCAAGAAAGGCGAAATGAACTTTGACGTTGTTATTGCTTCCCCGGATGCAATGCGCGTTGTTGGCCAGCTGGGTCAGGTTCTGGGCCCGCGCGGCCTGATGCCAAACCCGAAAGTTGGTACTGTAACCCCTAACGTTGCTGAAGCAGTTAAGAACGCTAAAGCAGGTCAGGTTCGTTACCGTAACGACAAAAACGGCATCATCCACACCACCATCGGTAAAGTGGATTTTGACGCTGACAAACTGAAAGAAAACCTGGAATCTCTGCTGGTTGCGCTGAAAAAAGCGAAACCGACTCAGGCTAAAGGCGTGTACATCAAGAAAGTTAGCATCTCCACCACCATGGGTGCTGGTGTTGCCGTTGATCAGTCCGGTCTGACTGCGACTGTGGCGAACTAATATTCGCCTTTACGTGGGCGGTGATTTTGTCTACAATCTTACCCCCACGTTTCTGTTTAAATAAACAGAACTCTATGCGAGTCATTTGAATTGTAGCAAGGCAGCAATTGAGTGAATCGCCGGGAGTGTAGTTAACTACATGACCGGTGTGAACGAGAGCAGCTAACGCGGTTACAGTTCAAAGGGCGAAGTCATAGACAAGATTTGTTCGTTGGAGCCTGGCCTATCCAGGCCTCCGTCGAAGACCGCAGGTGTTTCGTAAGAAACTTAATGCCCTGCGTAGACGGTGACAGAACGCTAAGATTATTTCTGATACTCTGGCTTGTTTCTGCTCACCGTATTTAGACGCTCTTTCCGTTGGGGAGAGTGAAGTGAGTTCCGGAACATGAGTTCCGGCAAACATCCAGGAGCAAAGCTAATGGCTTTAAATCTTCAAGACAAACAAGCGATTGTTGCTGAAGTCAGCGAAGTAGCCAAAGGCGCGCTGTCTGCAGTAGTTGCGGATTCCCGTGGCGTAACTGTAGATAAAATGACTGAACTGCGTAAAGCAGGTCGTGAAGCTGGCGTATACATGCGTGTTGTTCGTAACACCCTGCTGCGCCGCGTCGTTGAAGGTACTCAGTTCGAGTGCCTGAAAGACACGTTTGTTGGTCCGACCCTGATTGCATACTCTATGGAACACCCGGGCGCTGCTGCTCGTCTGTTCAAAGAGTTCGCGAAAGCGAATGCAAAATTTGAGGTCAAAGCCGCAGCCTTTGAAGGTGAATTGATCCCGGCATCGCAAATCGATCGCCTGGCAACTCTGCCGACCTACGAAGAAGCAATTGCACGCCTGATGGCAACCATGAAAGAAGCTTCGGCTGGCAAACTGGTTCGTACTCTGGCTGCTGTACGCGATGCGAAAGAAGCTGCTTAATCGCAGTTATCTTTCTCAAGCATCTGCTTACGTATAAACTTATTCTGATTTTCAGGAACAATTTAAATGTCTATCACTAAAGATCAAATCATTGAAGCAGTATCCGCTATGTCCGTAATGGACGTTGTAGAACTGATCTCTGCAATGGAAGAAAAATTCGGTGTTTCCGCTGCTGCTGCTGTAGCTGTAGCTGCTGGCCCGGCTGAAGCTGCTGAAGAAAAAACTGAATTCGACGTAATTCTGAAAGCTGCTGGCGCTAACAAAGTTGCTGTAATCAAAGCAGTACGTGGCGCAACTGGCCTGGGTCTGAAAGAAGCTAAAGACCTGGTAGAATCTGCTCCGGCTGCCCTGAAAGAAGGCATCAGCAAAGACGACGCAGAAGCACTGAAAAAATCTCTGGAAGAAGCTGGCGCTGAAGTTGAAGTTAAATAAGCCAACTTTTCTGGTTGCAGCCTAAGAAATTAGGCTGATGGCTGGTGACTTTTTAGTCACCAGCCTTTTTGCGCTGTAAGGCGCCAGTAGCATTTCACACTGTTTGACTACTGCTGTGCCTTTCAATGCTTGTTTCTATCGACGTCTTAATATACTGCGACAGAGCATCAGTTCTGTGTAAATCGCAATGAAATGGTTTAAGCGTGATAGCAACAGGCATTGCGGAAAGTATTCGATTTTCCGGTCAACAAAATAGTGTTGCACAAACTGTCCCTTCGTCGGACAGATGGGTCGACTTGTCAGCGAGCTGAGGAACCCTAATGGTTTACTCCTATACCGAGAAAAAACGTATTCGTAAGGATTTTGGTAAACGTCCACAAGTGTTGGACATACCTTATCTCCTTTCTATCCAGCTTGACTCGTTTCAGAAGTTCATCGAGCAAGATCCTGAAGGGCAGTATGGTCTGGAAGCAGCTTTCCGTTCCGTTTTCCCGATTCAGAGCTACAGCGGTAATTCCGAGCTGCAATACGTCAGCTACCGCCTTGGCGAACCGGTGTTTGACGTTCAGGAATGTCAGATCCGTGGCGTGACCTATTCCGCACCGCTGCGCGTAAAACTGCGTCTGGTGATCTACGAGCGCGAAGCGCCGGAAGGCACCGTAAAAGACATTAAAGAACAAGAAGTCTACATGGGCGAAATTCCGCTCATGACTGACAACGGTACCTTTGTAATCAATGGTACTGAGCGTGTTATCGTTTCTCAGCTGCACCGTAGTCCTGGCGTCTTCTTTGACTCCGACAAAGGTAAAACCCACTCTTCGGGTAAAGTGCTGTATAACGCGCGCATCATCCCTTACCGTGGTTCCTGGCTGGACTTCGAATTCGATCCGAAGGACAACCTGTTCGTACGTATTGACCGTCGCCGTAAACTGCCTGCGACCATTATTCTGCGTGCACTGAACTACACCACTGAGCAGATCCTTGACCTGTTCTTTGAAAAAGTTGTTTTCGAAATTCGCGACAACAAGCTGCAGATGGAACTGGTGCCGGAACGCCTGCGTGGTGAAACCGCTTCCTTTGACATTGAAGCTAACGGCAAAGTCTACGTCGAAAAAGGCCGTCGCATCACTGCGCGCCACATTCGCCAACTGGAAAAAGACGATATCAAACATATCGAAGTTCCGGTTGAATACATTGCTGGTAAAGTTGCGGCTAAAGACTACGTTGACGAATCTACTGGCGAGCTGATCTGCGCAGCTAACATGGAGCTGAGCCTGGATCTGCTGGCTAAGCTGAGCCAGTCTGGTCACAAGCGTATCGAAACGCTGTTCACTAACGATCTGGATCACGGTCCGTACATTTCTGAAACTGTACGTGTTGACCCAACCAACGATCGTCTGAGCGCACTGGTAGAAATCTACCGCATGATGCGTCCTGGTGAGCCGCCGACTCGTGAAGCTGCTGAAAGCCTGTTCGAGAACCTGTTCTTCTCCGAAGACCGCTATGACCTGTCTGCGGTTGGTCGTATGAAGTTCAACCGTTCTCTGCTGCGCGACGAAATCGAAGGTTCCGGTATCCTGAGCAAAGACGACATCATCGAAGTGATGAAGAAGCTCATCGATATCCGTAACGGTAAAGGCGAAGTCGATGATATCGACCACCTCGGCAACCGTCGTATCCGTTCCGTAGGCGAAATGGCGGAAAACCAGTTCCGCGTTGGCCTGGTACGTGTTGAGCGTGCGGTGAAAGAGCGTCTGTCTCTGGGCGATCTGGATACCCTGATGCCTCAGGATATGATCAACGCCAAGCCGATTTCTGCAGCAGTGAAAGAGTTCTTTGGTTCCAGCCAGCTGTCTCAGTTTATGGACCAGAACAACCCGCTGTCTGAGATTACGCACAAACGTCGTATCTCTGCACTCGGCCCAGGCGGTCTGACCCGTGAACGCGCAGGCTTCGAAGTTCGAGACGTACACCCAACTCACTACGGTCGCGTATGTCCAATCGAAACGCCTGAAGGTCCGAACATCGGTCTGATCAACTCCCTGTCCGTGTATGCACAGACTAACGAATACGGCTTCCTCGAGACTCCGTATCGTAAAGTGACCGACGGTGTTGTAACTGACGAAATTCATTACCTGTCTGCTATCGAAGAAGGCAACTACGTTATCGCTCAGGCGAACTCCAACCTGGATGATGAAGGCCACTTTGTAGAAGATCTGGTTACCTGCCGTAGCAAAGGCGAATCCAGCTTGTTCAGCCGCGACCAGGTTGACTACATGGACGTATCCACCCAGCAGGTGGTATCCGTCGGTGCGTCCCTGATCCCGTTCCTGGAACACGATGACGCCAACCGTGCATTGATGGGTGCGAACATGCAACGTCAGGCGGTTCCGACTCTGCGCGCTGATAAGCCGCTGGTTGGTACCGGTATGGAACGTGCTGTTGCCGTTGACTCCGGTGTTACTGCAGTTGCTAAACGTGGCGGTACTGTTCAGTACGTGGATGCTTCCCGTATCGTTATCAAAGTTAACGAAGACGAGATGTACCCGGGCGAAGCAGGTATCGACATTTATAACCTGACCAAATACACCCGTTCTAACCAGAACACCTGTATCAACCAGATGCCTTGCGTATCTCTGGGCGAGCCGGTTGAACGTGGTGATGTGCTGGCAGACGGTCCGTCCACCGACCTCGGTGAACTGGCGCTGGGTCAGAACATGCGCGTGGCATTCATGCCATGGAATGGTTACAACTTCGAAGACTCCATCCTCGTATCCGAGCGTGTTGTCCAGGAAGACCGTTTCACCACCATCCACATTCAGGAACTGGCATGTGTGTCCCGTGACACCAAGCTGGGGCCAGAAGAGATCACCGCTGACATCCCGAACGTGGGTGAAGCTGCGCTCTCCAAACTGGATGAATCCGGTATCGTTTATATCGGTGCGGAAGTGACCGGTGGCGACATTCTGGTTGGTAAGGTAACGCCGAAAGGTGAAACCCAACTGACGCCAGAAGAGAAGCTGCTGCGTGCGATCTTCGGTGAGAAAGCGTCTGACGTTAAAGACTCTTCTCTGCGCGTGCCAAACGGTGTTTCCGGTACGATTATCGACGTTCAGGTCTTTACTCGCGATGGCGTAGAAAAAGACAAACGTGCGCTGGAAATCGAAGAGATGCAGCTGAAGCAGGCGAAAAAAGACCTGTCTGAAGAACTGCAGATCCTCGAAGCTGGCCTGTTCAGCCGTATCTACGCAGTGCTGGTTTCCGGTGGTGTTGAAGCTGAGAAGCTCGACAAACTGCCGCGTGACCGCTGGTTAGAACTCGGCCTGACCGACGAAGAGAAACAGAATCAGCTGGAACAACTGGCTGAGCAGTACGACGAACTGAAACACGAATTCGAGAAAAAACTCGAAGCGAAACGCCGTAAAATCACTCAGGGCGACGATCTGGCACCGGGCGTGCTGAAGATTGTTAAGGTGTATCTGGCGGTTAAACGTCGGATCCAGCCTGGTGATAAGATGGCAGGTCGTCACGGTAACAAGGGTGTAATCTCTAAGATCAACCCGATCGAAGATATGCCACACGATGCTAACGGTACGCCGGTAGATATCGTACTGAACCCGCTGGGCGTACCATCGCGTATGAACATCGGTCAGATCCTTGAAACCCACCTGGGTATGGCTGCAAAAGGTATCGGCGATAAGATCAACGCCATGCTGAAACAGCAGCAAGAAGTCGCGAAACTGCGCGAATTCATCCAGCGTGCTTACGATCTGGGTTCAGATGTTCGTCAGAAAGTTGACCTGAATACCTTCAGCGATGAAGAAGTTCTGCGTCTGGCTGAAAACCTGAAAAAAGGTATGCCGATCGCAACGCCGGTATTCGACGGTGCGAAAGAGTCTGAAATCAAGGAACTGTTACAGCTGGGTGGCCTGCCGACTTCCGGTCAGATCACACTGTTCGACGGTCGTACCGGTGAGCAGTTCGAGCGCCAGGTTACCGTTGGCTACATGTACATGCTGAAACTGAACCACCTGGTTGATGACAAGATGCATGCGCGTTCTACCGGTTCTTACAGCCTGGTTACTCAGCAGCCGCTGGGTGGTAAGGCGCAGTTCGGTGGTCAGCGCTTCGGGGAGATGGAAGTGTGGGCGCTGGAAGCATATGGCGCAGCATACACCCTGCAGGAAATGCTCACCGTTAAGTCTGATGACGTGAACGGTCGTACTAAGATGTATAAAAACATCGTGGACGGCAACCATCAGATGGAACCAGGCATGCCGGAATCCTTCAACGTACTGTTGAAAGAGATTCGTTCGCTGGGTATCAACATCGAGCTGGAAGACGAGTAACTCTCGATCAAACAGGTCACTGGTGCTGGCGTAACAGCCAGCGCCAGATTGTGCTAACTCCGACGGGAGCAAATCCGTGAAAGATTTATTAAAGTTTCTGAAAGCGCAGACTAAAACCGAAGAGTTTGATGCGATCAAAATTGCTCTGGCCTCGCCAGACATGATCCGTTCATGGTCTTTCGGTGAAGTTAAGAAGCCGGAAACCATTAACTACCGTACGTTCAAACCTGAACGTGACGGCCTTTTCTGCGCCCGTATCTTTGGGCCGGTAAAAGACTATGAGTGCCTGTGCGGTAAGTACAAGCGCCTGAAACACCGTGGTGTGATCTGTGAGAAGTGCGGCGTTGAAGTGACCCAGACCAAAGTACGCCGTGAGCGTATGGGCCACATCGAGCTGGCGTCTCCGACCGCTCACATCTGGTTCCTGAAATCTCTGCCGTCCCGTATCGGTTTGCTGCTCGATATGCCGCTGCGCGATATCGAACGTGTACTGTACTTCGAATCCTATGTTGTTATCGAAGGCGGTATGACTAACCTGGAACGTCAACAGATCCTGACTGAAGAGCAGTATCTGGACGCGCTGGAAGAGTTCGGTGACGAATTCGACGCGAAGATGGGTGCGGAAGCTATTCAGGCCCTGCTGAAGAGCATGGATCTGGAGCAAGAGTGTGAAACTCTGCGCGAAGAGCTGAACGAAACCAACTCCGAAACCAAGCGTAAGAAGCTGACCAAGCGTATCAAACTGCTGGAAGCCTTCGTACAGTCTGGCAACAAGCCAGAGTGGATGATCCTGACCGTTCTGCCGGTTCTGCCGCCAGATCTGCGTCCGCTGGTTCCGCTGGATGGTGGTCGTTTCGCAACATCGGATCTGAACGATCTGTATCGTCGCGTTATCAACCGTAACAACCGTCTGAAGCGTCTGCTGGATCTGGCTGCGCCGGACATCATCGTACGCAACGAAAAACGTATGCTGCAGGAAGCGGTTGACGCCCTGCTGGATAACGGTCGTCGCGGTCGTGCGATCACCGGTTCTAACAAACGTCCTCTGAAATCTTTGGCCGACATGATCAAAGGTAAGCAGGGTCGTTTCCGTCAGAACCTGCTCGGTAAGCGTGTTGACTACTCCGGTCGTTCTGTAATCACCGTAGGTCCATACCTGCGTCTGCATCAGTGCGGTCTGCCGAAGAAAATGGCACTGGAACTGTTCAAACCGTTCATCTACGGCAAGCTGGAACTGCGTGGCCTGGCCACCACCATCAAAGCCGCTAAGAAAATGGTTGAGCGTGAAGAAGCTGTCGTTTGGGATATCCTGGACGAAGTTATCCGCGAACACCCGGTACTGCTGAACCGTGCACCAACACTGCACCGTCTGGGTATCCAGGCATTTGAACCGGTACTGATCGAAGGTAAAGCTATCCAGCTGCACCCGCTGGTTTGTGCGGCATATAACGCCGACTTCGATGGTGACCAGATGGCTGTTCACGTACCGCTGACGCTGGAAGCCCAGCTCGAAGCGCGTGCGCTGATGATGTCTACCAACAACATCCTGTCTCCGGCGAACGGCGAACCTATCATCGTTCCGTCTCAGGACGTTGTATTGGGTCTGTACTACATGACCCGTGACTGTGTTAACGCCAAAGGCGAAGGCATGGTGCTGACTGGCCCGAAAGAAGCTGAGCGTATCTATCGCGCTGGTCTGGCCTCTCTGCATGCGCGCGTTAAAGTGCGTATCACCGAATACGAAAAAGATGAAAACGGCGAATTCGTTGCGAAAACCAGCCTGAAAGACACGACCGTTGGCCGTGCCATTCTGTGGATGATCGTACCGAAAGGTCTGCCTTTCTCCATCGTCAATCAGGCGCTGGGCAAGAAAGCTATCTCCAAAATGCTGAACACCTGTTACCGCATTCTGGGCCTGAAGCCGACCGTTATCTTCGCTGACCAGACAATGTACACCGGCTTTGCATATGCAGCGCGTTCAGGTGCATCTGTTGGTATTGATGACATGGTCATCCCAGAGAAGAAACACGAGATCATCTCTGAAGCGGAAGCTGAAGTTGCTGAGATCCAGGAGCAGTTCCAGTCTGGTCTGGTAACCGCAGGCGAACGCTATAACAAAGTTATCGATATCTGGGCTGCGGCGAACGATCGTGTATCCAAAGCGATGATGGATAACCTGCAAACCGAAACCGTTATTAACCGTGACGGCGTAGAAGAGCAGCAGGTTTCCTTCAACAGCATCTACATGATGGCCGACTCCGGTGCGCGTGGTTCTGCAGCACAGATTCGTCAGCTGGCCGGTATGCGTGGTCTGATGGCGAAGCCAGATGGCTCCATCATCGAAACGCCAATCACCGCGAACTTCCGTGAAGGTCTGAACGTACTCCAGTACTTCATCTCTACTCACGGTGCTCGTAAAGGTCTGGCGGATACCGCACTGAAAACAGCGAACTCCGGTTATCTGACTCGTCGTCTGGTTGACGTCGCGCAGGACCTGGTTGTTACTGAAGACGATTGCGGCACTCTGGAAGGCATCACCATGACCCCGGTTATCGAGGGTGGTGATGTTAAAGAGCCGCTGCGCGATCGCGTTCTGGGTCGTGTAACTGCTGAAGACGTTCTGAAGCCGGGTACGGCGGATATTCTGGTTCCACGCAACACGCTGCTGCACGAACAGTGGTGTGATCTGCTGGAAGAGAACTCCGTTGACTCCGTTAAAGTCCGTTCCGTTGTATCTTGTGACACCGACTTTGGTGTATGTGCGCACTGCTACGGTCGTGACCTGGCGCGTGGCCACATCATCAACAAAGGTGAAGCAATCGGCGTTATCGCGGCACAGTCCATCGGTGAGCCGGGTACACAGCTGACGATGCGTACGTTCCACATCGGTGGTGCGGCATCTCGTGCGGCTGCTGAATCCAGCATCCAGGTGAAAAACAAAGGTAGCATCCGTCTGAGCAACGCGAAGTCGGTTGTGAACTCCAGCGGTAAACTGGTTATCACCTCACGTAACACCGAACTGAAACTGATCGACGAATTCGGCCGTACCAAAGAAAGCTATAAAGTGCCTTACGGCTCCGTTATGGCGAAAGGTGATGGCGAACAGGTTGCTGGCGGCGAAACCGTAGCAAACTGGGATCCGCATACCATGCCGGTTATCACCGAAGTGAGTGGTTTTGTCCGCTTCACTGACATGATCGACGGCCAGACCATTACTCGTCAGACCGACGAGCTGACCGGTCTGTCTTCTCTGGTGGTTCTGGATTCTGCAGAGCGTACTGCGGGTGGTAAAGACCTGCGTCCGGCACTGAAAATTGTTGATGCTCAGGGCAACGACGTTCTGATCCCAGGCACCGATATGCCTGCTCAGTACTTCCTGCCGGGTAAAGCGATTGTTCAGTTGGAAGATGGCGTACAGATCAGTTCTGGTGACACCCTGGCGCGTGTTCCGCAGGAATCCGGCGGTACCAAGGATATCACCGGTGGTCTGCCGCGCGTTGCGGACCTGTTCGAAGCACGTCGTCCGAAAGAGCCGGCAATCCTGGCTGAAATCAGCGGCATCATTTCCTTCGGTAAAGAAACCAAAGGTAAACGTCGTCTGGTTATCACCCCGGTAGACGGTAGCGAACCGTACGAAGAGATGATTCCGAAATGGCGTCAGCTCAACGTGTTCGAAGGTGAACGTGTAGAACGTGGTGACGTGGTTTCCGACGGTCCGGAAGCGCCGCACGACATCCTGCGTCTGCGTGGTGTGCATGCTGTAACTCGTTACATCGTTAACGAAGTTCAGGACGTATACCGTCTGCAGGGTGTTAAGATTAACGATAAACACATCGAAGTTATCGTTCGTCAGATGCTGCGTAAAGCCACCATCGAAAGCGCTGGTAGCTCCGACTTCCTGGAAGGCGAGCAGGTTGAATACTCCCGCGTCAAGATCGCAAACCGCGAGCTGGAAGCGAACGGCAAAGTGGGTGCAACGTTCTCCCGCGATCTGCTGGGTATCACCAAAGCGTCTCTGGCAACCGAGTCCTTCATCTCTGCAGCATCGTTCCAGGAAACCACGCGTGTCCTGACCGAAGCAGCTGTTGCAGGTAAACGTGATGAACTGCGCGGTCTGAAAGAGAACGTCATCGTAGGTCGTCTGATCCCGGCAGGTACTGGTTATGCGTACCACCAGGATCGTATGCGCCGTCGCGCAGCGGGCGAACTGCCAGCTGCACCGCAGGTAACTGCTGAAGATGCGTCTGCCAGCCTGGCAGAACTGCTGAACGCAGGCCTGGGCGGTTCTGACAACGATTAATCGTTGCCGGCCATAATAAAAAACCCGCTTCGGCGGGTTTTTTTATGTCTATGTTATTTCTGATGGCGTTTATCAGGTCTACGAAGCCATCCGGCAGTGTCATTAATTTATCGGTGGTAACCGCCGATAAAGCTCAATCATATCGCCGGCCAGATCCTGAATCACCATGGCATTCATCAGGTGGTCCTGCGAATGGACGGTGATGAGATTAACCGGTAGTTTGCCGGTGCCCTCGTCAATACCGATCAGCTGGGTCTGGATTTTATGCGCTTGTTTGACGTACTCGCGTGATTCCGTCATCGCTTGTTCTGCACCGGAGAAATCACCTTTACGCGCCAGTTGCAATGCCGTCAGGGCCTGGCTGCGTGCAGCGCCAGCGTTTACCAATAACTCCATGATGATCGTTTCTATCTCTTCCATACCATCACTCCAGTAGTTTCAGCGCCTTATCCAGTACCGCATCGCCTTTCATCATGCCGTAATCCATCATGTCGATAACGGCAACCTTTTTGCCTAGTGGGTCGGCGATCGCCTGTAGCTTGGCCTGTTCATACTTAACCTGTGGACCGAGCAAAACGATATCCGCTGTAGCGATATTCTCTTCAAACTCGGCCACCGGGACGGCTTTGATAGTGACGTCGACGCCTTTTTTCTGGGCGGCATCTTTCATCCTTTGCACCAGCATGCTGGTGGACATTCCGGCGGCACAGCATAAAACGATGTTTTTCATAAGCAGTCTCGATCAACATGTGTGAGTTGATAATTATCGCGAGCCAGCCATAGCAACAACTGCTTTGCAACGATTGTGTGCAAGGCATCACAAAGAAAGCCGCTTTTTCTGAAACCGGTTACAAAAAGAGGCGGAACCCTGCGATCTGGACCAGGGCCAGCGGCTTTTTGACTCGCTTATCACATGCTGGAATATATAATTACTGTCAATAAATACATGTTATAAAAAACAGTATTGACAGCGTTTTTTAAACCCGTATGTTAATACTTAACAGCGGAGAAATTGTAGTTTGCTGTTAACGTAGTAAGTGTTAGTAGAGCTTGATTGGGGTTTGCGATAAAGGCCACGAAGTATTTTTTGTATGGGATAGTCGATGCTGAAAACGCTATTTTTTCACTTCGACAATGCTTTCAGGCCACGTAGTTGATATATCTAATCGCAAAAAGTCAGTAAAACGCGACGATGTAACGCCATGATTTTATAGTAAATATTTGTGGTTTCTGCTTTTCTGGTTATCACAAGGGAAATAAGGCAACGCATCAAAGAGTATATGTCGCGAGGGGAAGTGTACTTGTTTAGGTCACCAGTCTTGAGTTCTATTATCAAGCGGGTGGAATGTGTTTAACGGTAAATAGAGGAAAGCTTTAGTTAGTATCAATATCCAATATTATCTGTAGTAAACGTGTACATTTTAAAGTAGTACCATCAGCAGTATTAAATCGTTAAGTTTATTAATGTTAAATTTGAAGTGTGTAGTAACGTAAAGCCCTGACTGCAATAGTCGGGGCTTTTGTTCATTGTAGATCAAGCTGTTATCCAGGATGCTTAGCCGCGATGGTTCAACATTGCATCACTCAGTGGGTATTAAAAAAATTAATGCTTGCTTAATGATTAGAAGTGGGTCTACTATAGCGGCATCGGTTTGGAACACAGACCTTATGCAAGCAGTTTTAGTAAAGCAGTTCTCAGTTCAAGCGTTATCCTCAGATACTCTTCTTCATGAGCCTCCTCCCTAAGTGCCCCATAAGTTAATTTCTGCAAAACAGGCCATCTTCGCTGCATAAGCGGCTCAAAAACATGAAAGGAAGTATCTATGTCTAACAAAATGACTGGTTTAGTAAAATGGTTTAACTCTGATAAAGGCTTCGGCTTTATCACTCCTCAGGACGGTAGCAAGGATGTGTTTGTGCATTTCTCCGCTATCCAGAGTAACGATTTTAAAACGTTAGACGAAGGTCAAAAGGTGGAGTTCTCCGTGGAGAATGGCGCTAAAGGCCCGTCTGCTGTTAACGTTGTCGCGCTGTAATCGCCGATAATTTCACGAGCGCTTACGATAGCGATGAAGGCCAGAGCCCGAGCAGTTAAGTGCCAGTGAAGAAAAAACCCGCGAAAGCGGGTTTTTTTGTTTATGCGATTGCTCCTGACCTACGGTACCTGTGAAGCGCGCCCCAGATAGCTGTCCCAGTCTTTCCACACGGGCTGTAAACCCTGGGCCATGAGTGCTTCAGCAACGGCTTCTGGGCGACGATCGTCGTGCGGGGAGAACTGTTCCAGTTCGGGGTGGTTATCGGCATAACCACCGGGCTGGGTTTTTGAGAAGGCGCTGACGTTGTTGATCGCCAACGGGATCACATGGTCACGAAACCATGGCGATTCGCGGGTGGAGAGCGACAGCTCAATTTCTGGCGCCAGTAAACGAAACGCGCAAATGGTCTGGACCAACTGTCGCTCATCCATGATCGATGCAGGCTCAACGCCTCCGGTGCATGGGCGCAGGCGAGGGAAGGAGATAGAGTAACGGCTCTGCCAGTAATGCTGCTGCATCCATAGCAGATGTTCAGCCACCATATAGCAATCAACCCGCCAGCTGTCGGACAAACCAATCAACGCGCCAAGACCGATTTTGTCGATCCCTGCGCGGCCCAGCCTGTCCGGCGTTTCCAGGCGCCAGAAGAAATCCTGCTTTTTCCCTTTTAAATGGTGGCGAGCGTAAGTTGCCTCATGATAACTCTCCTGATACACCATCACGCCATCCAGCCCCAGCGTCTTCAGCTCTGCATATTCAGCCTCTGACAACGGCTGTACCTCCATCTGTAAAGAGGCGAACTGGCGGCGAATGGCAGGCAAATGGCGACGAAAGTAATCCATCCCCACTTTTGCCTGATGTTCACCGGTGACCAGCAGCAGATGCTCAAAGCCCAGCTCACGGATAGCCGCACACTCCCGTGTTATCTCATCTTCGTCCAGCGTTTTGCGTTTGATACGATTGCTCATCGAAAAACCGCAGTAGGTGCAGTCGTTGGCACAAAGGTTGGAGAGATACAACGGCACGTAAAAGCTCACCGTGTTACCAAAACGCTGACGGGTGAGCTTCTGCGCCCGCTGCGCCAGCGGCTCCAGATAATCGGCGGCGGCAGGAGAGAGCAATGCCATCAGATCGTCGCGACTAAGATGCGAAGCGTTGAGGGCGCGCTCCACGTCAGCGGCGGTTTTACCGTTGATACGCAGGCGGATGTCGTCCCAGTCCAGCTGTCGCCAGCGGTCGCTGAACGTTTTCATGCGAAGGCCTCCAGGAATCCGGTTAACGGGCTGGTGGGACTTGCCTGCGAACTTTTGCTTCCTGGTACCGCCTGGCGTGCCAGCAAGCCAGCTTCAACGGCCAGACGGAAGGCGGTTGCCATCATCACCGGGCTGTCGGCTACCGCGATTGCCGTATTGACCAACACCGCGTCGGCACCCATTTCCAGCGCCTGCGTGGCGTGGCTGGGGACGCCGATGCCTGCATCAACCACCACCGGCACGGTCGCCTGTTGGATAATAATCTCCAGCATCGCTTTGGTTTCCAGCCCCTGATTAGAACCGATGGGCGCGCCGAGCGGCATGACTGCAGAACAGCCTACTTCTTCCAGCCGTTTGCACAGCACCGGATCTGCGCCACAGTAAGGCAGTACCACGAAGCCCTTTTTCACCAGTGCTTCTGCGGCTTTCAATGTTTCGATTGGATCGGGTAACAGCCAGCGGGCGTCCGGGTGGATTTCTAATTTCAGCCAGTTTGTGCCCAGCGCTTCACGCGCCAACTGGGCAGCAAAAATCGCCTCTTCAGCAGTTTTTGCCCCCGAAGTGTTGGGCAACAGCGTCACACCAGCTTCTACCAGCGGCGCCAGAATGGCATCGTTGTGCTGACGTAAATCCACGCGCTTCATGGCCAGCGTTACCAGTTGGCTGCCGGAGGCGCGAATCGCCTCGACCATCAGCTGCGATGAAGCAAATTTTCCGGTGCCGGTGAACAGATGCGAATCAAACGTTTTGTCGGCAATACGTAACATATCAACCCCCTGCAATAACCTGAAAAAGCAGGATCTGGTCGCCTTCCTGCACGATTTTCTGCTCCCACTGCTCGCGCGGGAGGATCTGCTGATTGAGCGCCAGCGCCGCGCCCGGTTTAAGCTGATTAAGCGCAGTGAGCAGCCCACTGACGGTTTGTCCTTCGGCGCACTGCATCGGCTCATCATTGAACTGAATTTGCATGTTGCCCTCCGCATACCGGGCAGCCGCTGGCGCGTCGTAGTGCGAAGCTGCGCCACTGGCTGGTTTTACCGTCAAACAGGCGTAGCTCTCCGCTGGGCGTCTCAATACCGCTGAGCAATTTAATCGCTTCCAACGCCTGCAAGGTGCCCATCACGCCCACAACCGGTCCGACGATACCGGCGGTACGGCAGTTGCGTTCGGGCTCTACATCGTCCGGCCACAGGCAGCGGTAACATCCTTGTTCCCACGGGGGCGTCAGCACCATCAGTTGGCCGCCAAAGCCGACGGCGCTGGCGGTGACGAGCGGGGTGTTGAGCGTTACGCAGGCGGCGTTAATTTCCTGGCGCGTGGCCATGTTATCGGTACAGTCGAGCACCACATCGGCACGCGCTACCGCATGCCGAAGCGCATCGCCTTTCAGTCGCTGCTGGAGCGATACCAGTTCGATATCCGGGTTGAGCCGCGTCAGGCGCTGCTGGGCAACCTGCGATTTTGAACGTGCGATATCATCAGTGGTAAACAGGATCTGGCGCTGCAGGTTGCTCAGATGAATGTCGTCATCGTCTACCAGCGTCAGTTTTCCGATGCCTGCTCCCGCCAGATACAGCGCGGCAGGCGAACCTAACCCGCCTAAACCGACAATCAGCACATGGCTATCGAGTAGCTTTTGCTGGCCTTCAATGGCGATATCGCCGAGCAGGATCTGTCGGCTGTAACGCATAAAGTCGCGGTCATTCATCGCCCACTCCCGCGATATCCAGTAGTTGGGCCGTGGCGACCTGCCAGTCAGCCGCCTGGGTAATGGCGCTGACCACGGCAATGCTGCCGACGCCGGTCGCCAGTACCGCCGGGGCGCGCTCAAGGCTGATACCGCCAATGGCGACGGTCGGGTAATCCGCTAATCGTTCAATATGGTTTGCCAGTTGCGTGAGTCCCTGCGGGGCGGAAGGCATCTGTTTGGTTTGCGTGGGAAAAACATGACCCAGCGCGATATAAGAAGGCTTAGCGGCGAGCGCGACGTCGATCTCCATATCATCGTGAGTGGAGACCCCCAGGCGCAGCCCCGCCGTCTGAATCGCCTTCAGGTCGGTGGTTTCAAGGTCTTCCTGGCCCAGATGTACACCGTAAGCGCGGTGCTTAATTGCCAGACGCCAGTAGTCGTTGATAAACAGACGGGCGTCATAGCAACGCCCCAGTTCAATGGCGGCCATAACGTCGGCTTCGACCTCTTCATCACGCTTATCTTTAATGCGCAGTTGGATCGTGCGTACGCCCGCCTGCAGCAAGCGTTCAATCCATGGCACGCTGTCCACCACCGGGTAAAGCCCGAGGCGAAACGGCACGGTCGGGAAATCAGGCTGGTACATTACGCCTCCTCTTTTTTGAGGTAGATTTCGCCGCCTTTGGCGCGGAAGTTCTCCGACATATCCGCCATGCCGACTTCAATCGTTTGTGCGGCAGCGTAGTCGCGAACCTCCTGGCTGATTTTCATCGAGCAGAACTTCGGCCCGCACATGGAGCAGAAGTGGGCGACCTTACCGGATTCCTGTGGCAGGGTTTCATCGTGGTAGGCACGAGCGGTGAACGGGTCGAGCGCGAGGTTAAACTGGTCTTCCCAGCGGAATTCGAAGCGCGCTTTCGACATGGCGTTATCGCGGATCTGCGCGCCTGGATGACCTTTTGCTAAGTCAGCTGCGTGGGCGGCAATCTTGTAGGTAATCAACCCTTGCTTAACATCTTCTTTGTTCGGCAGGCCGAGGTGCTCTTTTGGCGTGACGTAGCACAGCATCGCGCAGCCAAACCAGCCGATCATCGCCGCACCGATCCCGGAAGTGAAGTGGTCGTAGCCCGGTGCGATATCGGTGGTCAACGGTCCTAAGGTGTAAAACGGTGCTTCATGGCAGTGCTCCAGCTCTTCGGTCATGTTGCGCTGGATCATATGCATGGGCACATGACCCGGGCCTTCTATCATCACCTGCACGTCGTATTCCCAGGCGATTTTGGTCAGCTCGCCCAGCGTATGCAGCTCGGAGAACTGCGCTTCGTCGTTCGCATCCTGAATTGAACCCGGGCGCAGGCCGTCACCCAGCGACAAAGAGACGTCGTAGGCGGCGCAGATTTCGCAAATCTCGCGGAAATGTTCGTACAGGAAGTTCTCTTTGTGATGAGAAAGGCACCATTTCGCCATAATTGAACCGCCGCGTGAGACAATGCCGGTCAGGCGTTTGGCAGTCATCGGCACGTAGCGCAGCAGCACGCCCGCGTGAATGGTGAAGTAGTCGACGCCCTGTTCAGCCTGCTCCAGCAACGTGTCGCGGAAGGCTTCCCAGGTGAGATCTTCGGCGATCCCGTTGACCTTCTCCAGCGCCTGGTAGATCGGCACAGTACCGATCGGTACCGGACTGTTACGCAGGATCCACTCACGGGTTTCGTGGATATAGCGACCGGTGGAGAGATCCATCACCGTGTCCGCGCCCCAGCGCGTCGACCACACCAGCTTCTCTACCTCTTCTTCAATGGAGGAGGTGACGGCAGAGTTACCGATGTTGGCGTTAACCTTCACCAGGAAGTTGCGACCGATAATCATCGGCTCGGATTCCGGGTGGTTGATGTTGGCAGGAATAATCGCGCGGCCCGCGGCCACTTCATCACGCACGAATTCCGGCGTGATGTTTTCCGGCAGGCGTGCACCAAAGTTCATCCCCGGATGCTGGTGGCGAAGCACTTCACTGCGAATGCGCTCGCGACCCATGTTTTCACGAATGGCGATGAACTCCATCTCCGGGGTCACTATTCCCTGGCGGGCGTAGTGCAGTTGGGTGACTCGCTTACCCGCTTTGGCGCGCTTTGGCGTCAGCAGGCCGGTGAAACGCAGCTCGTCCAGGCCATCGTCGGCCAGACGTTCTTTGGTATAAGCGGAACTCCGGTCGTCTAATTCTTCGCTATCGTTACGCGCCGCAATCCACGGCTGGCGCAGCTTTGCCAGACCCTGCTGGACGTTAATCGCCACGTCAGGATCGCCATACGGTCCGGAGGTGTCGTATACCGGAACGGCTTCGTTCTCTTCGAACTGCGGGTTGTCTTTGCTACCGCCAGTCAGTGTTGGGCTGAGCTGAATTTCGCGCATCGGAATGCGGATATCCGGCTGCGAACCGGTAATATAAATGCGTTTTGAGTTAGGGAAGGCGGTCCCTTCCAGGGTATCGATAAACTGTTGGGCTTGAGCGCGCTGTTCGCGGCGTGATGGTTTAGTAGTGGCAGACATAGCTCATTCCAAATAAAAGTAAGGATATGGCTTGTCAGACGACGGATGAAGCAAGAGAGAAGCTCGCCCGGGGGCGATGCTATTGCAGATTGACTCTTGTTCCCTTCGCAGGTTTTAACCTGATCAGGTTCCGCGGATCCCGAATTAACGGTCTCAGCCTTTTCCACTCATGCTGCTGTGGAAAATAAGCACTCCGACAAGAAGTAACCTCAGTAAAGAGGTAATGAATGTAAACTACGCGTTAATGCCGTAAATCTCAAGCATGACGTTTGAGAGTGCTACTCTCGTGCATTGCGTCAAATACCAGCATGATCAGCTTATCTTCCAGCACGAATCGGGCTTCCAGTGCCTCGCCAAGATCCGATAAAACCTGTTGAAATTCAAGGAAGTTATCATGATCAATCGCAGTTTCCAGGCTGGAGTCATAGTAGTCCATGATCAGCTGCGTATTGGCTTCCAGCAGCGGCCAAATTTTTGTGGCTTTTAAAAGCTGCCCGTTCCCTTCCAATTTATGGAGAATACGTTCATAAATACTGAAGTGTCCGGTGGAGAGGTAATCGACCAGGCTCTGACAAAAATCATCCAGCGCTTTTTCATTGAGTCGCATGTACGATTCTTTGCCAGGCTTAATGCCAACCAGATTGTAGTAAGCCACGAGCAGGTGCTTACGTACATGTAGCCAGCGATCAACCAGTTTATTACTTCCTCCGACGTGCTCCGTCAGGCTTTCCAGCTGGTTTAGCATGATTGACTCCGCAAGATGGTGTTTAGGAACTGCTCACCCGTAAATGTAAAAATAATGTAAACAACATGCCTGTGAAGCAAAGGTTGCGCAAGAGATATGGATCGTATAATTGAAAAATTAGATAGCGGCTGGTGGATCGTCAGTCATGAGCAAAAGTTATGGTTACCTCATGGCGAGCTACCTTATGGCGACGCAGCCCGTTTTGATCTGACCGGGCAGCGCGCGCTGCCAATAGGCGAGTGGGAAGGGGAGACTGTCTGGCTGGTGCAGCAGCAGCGTCGACACGATATGGGGTCGGTGCGCCAGGTCATTGACCAGGATGTTGGCCTGTTTCAACTGGCCGGACGCGGCGTACAGCTGGCGGAGTTCTATCGCTCGCATAAATTCTGCGGCTACTGCGGCCATCCCATGCACCCGAGTAAAACGGAGTGGGCGATGCTCTGTAGCCACTGCCGTGAACGTTATTACCCGCAAATTGCCCCGTGCATAATCGTCGCTATTCGCCGAGATGATTCCATCCTGCTTGCCCAACATGTTCGCCATCGTAACGGCGTGCATACCGTACTGGCGGGTTTTGTCGAAGTAGGTGAGACCTTAGAACAGGCGGTGGCGCGTGAAGTTATGGAAGAAAGCGGGATTAAGGTGAAAAATCTGCGCTATGTCACTTCTCAGCCGTGGCCATTCCCACAGTCTTTGATGACCGCATTTATGGCGGAGTATGATAGCGGCGAAATCGTCATCGACCCGAAAGAGCTGCTGGAAGCGAACTGGTATCGCTATGACGACTTACCGCTCTTACCCCCGCCGGGTACTGTCGCGCGTCGATTGATTGAAGATACTGTGGCAATGTGTCGGGCTGAGTACGAGTAAAGAGCGAGTGGTGATACACTGATGGACTGACGCAATAAGGAACTGCAAAAATGACCGAACTGAAGAACGATCGTTATCTGCGTGCGCTGCTGCGCCAGCCCGTTGATGTCACTCCGGTATGGATGATGCGCCAGGCAGGCCGCTATTTACCGGAATACAAAGCTACCCGTGCCGAAGCGGGCGATTTTATGGCGCTGTGCAAAAATGCCGAGCTGGCCTGCGAAGTCACGTTGCAGCCGCTGCGTCGCTATAAACTTGATGCCGCGATCCTCTTCTCGGATATCCTGACGATCCCGGATGCGATGGGACTCGGGCTGTATTTTGAAGCAGGAGAAGGTCCACGCTTTACCTCTCCGATTACCAGCAAGGCTGACGTCGACAAACTGCCGATCCCGGATCCGGAAGATGGGTTGGGGTACGTGATGAACGCGGTGCGTACTATCCGCCGTGAACTGAAAGGCGAAGTGCCGCTGATCGGCTTCTCCGGTAGTCCGTGGACGCTGGCGACCTACATGGTTGAAGGCGGCAGCAGCAAAGCCTTCACCGTGATTAAAAAGATGATGTACGCCGATCCTAAAGCGCTGCATCTGCTGCTTGATAAGCTGGCGAAGAGCGTCACGCTGTACCTGAACGCGCAGATCAAAGCGGGTGCGCAGTCGGTGATGATTTTCGACACCTGGGGTGGCGTGCTGACCGGTCGCGACTATCAGCAGTTCTCTTTGTACTACATGCACAAAATCGTTGATGGCCTGCTGCGCGAGAACGAAGGTCGTCGCGTACCGGTGACGCTGTTTACCAAAGGCGGTGGTCAGTGGCTGGAAGCGATGGCGGAAACCGGCTGTGATGCGTTAGGTCTCGACTGGACCACTGACATTGCCGATGCGCGTCGTCGTGTAGGTCATAAAGTGGCGCTCCAGGGCAATATGGATCCGTCCATGCTGTATGCGCCGCCAGCCCGCATCGAAGAAGAGGTGGCGACAATTCTGGCCGGATTCGGTCAGGGTGAAGGGCATGTCTTTAACCTGGGCCACGGCATTCATCAGGACGTCCCGCCAGAACATGCGGGTGTCTTTGTGGAGGCGGTACATCGGTTGTCCGAACAGTACCACCGCTAAGGAGTTATCATGGATCTCGCGTCATTACGCGCGCAGCAGCTTGAACTGGCTTCTTCAGTGATCCGCGAGGATCGTCTGAAGAACGATCCGCCGGATCTGATCGGCGGGGCGGACGTTGGGTTTGAGCAGGGTGGCGAAGTGACGCGAGCCGCAATGGTTTTGCTGAAGTATCCCACGCTTGAACTGGTCGAATACAAGGTGGCGCGTATCGCCACCACCATGCCCTACATTCCCGGTTTTCTCTCCTTTCGTGAAACTCCCGCGCTGATGGCCGCCTGGCAACTGCTCTCGCACAAGCCAGATCTGCTGTTCGTTGACGGGCATGGCATTTCTCACCCGCGTCGTCTGGGCGTGGCCAGTCATTTTGGTCTGCTGGTGGATGTCCCGACGATCGGCGTGGCGAAAAAGCGGCTGTGCGGCAAGTTTGAACCGCTCGCTGCTGAACCTGGTGCGCTAGCGCCGTTGCTGGATAAAGGCGAACAACTGGCATGGGTCTGGCGCAGCAAAGCGCGCTGTAACCCGTTGTTTATTTCCACGGGCCACCGCGTGAGTATGGACAGCGCACTGGCGTGGGTTCAACGCTGTATGAACGGCTATCGTTTGCCGGAACCAACACGCTGGGCAGATGCGGTAGCATCCGAACGCCCGGCTTTTACTCGGCTTGCAGCAAAAACGCCCTATATCGGGTAAACTGCGGCTAATTTCCGTATTTGAGAACTCATCATGTTACAAAATCCGATTCACCTGCGTCTGGAGAAGCTGGAAAGCTGGCAGCACGTCACGTTTATGGCCTGTCTGTGCGAACGCATGTACCCAAACTACGCCATGTTCTGCAAGCAAACTGAATTTGGCGATGGACAGATTTACCGCCGAATTCTGGATCTGATTTGGGAAGCGCTGACGGTTAAAGACGCGAAAATCAATTTCGACAGCCAGCTGGAAAAATTTGAAGAGGCCATTCCTTCTGCAGACGATTACGATCTGTACGGTGTTTATCCGGCGATTGATGCCTGTGTAGCATTAAGCGAGCTGATGCATTCGCGTCTTAGCGGTGAAACGCTGGAGCATGCAATCGAAGTGAGTAAGGCTTCGATTACGACGGTTGCGATGCTGGAAATGACTCAGGCTGGTCGTGAAATGACCGATGAAGAGCTCAAAGATAACCCTGCCGTTGAGCAAGAATGGGATATTCAGTGGGAAATTTTCCGACTTTTAGCCGACTGTGAAGAACGCGATATTGAGCTGATAAAAGGGCTGCGTGCAGACCTGCGCGAGGCTGGCGAGAGCAATATTGGTATAAATTTTCAGCAATGACACCACAAAACGTGATTTAACGCCTGATTTGTCGTGCCTGAAGGCTTCCCATCCGCCCCCGGTCTGGTCTACATTTGGGGGGCGAAAAAAAGTGGCTATCGGTGCGTGTATGCAGGAGAGTGCTTTTCTGGCATTTCCGTCGCACTCGATGCTTAGCAAGCGATAAACACATTGTAAGGATAACTTATGAACAAGACTCAACTGATTGATGTAATTGCAGACAAAGCAGAACTGTCTAAAACACAGGCTAAAGCTGCTCTGGAATCCACTCTGGCTGCTATTACTGAGTCTCTGAAAGAAGGCGATGCTGTACAACTGGTTGGTTTCGGTACCTTCAAAGTGAACCACCGTGCTGAGCGCACTGGCCGCAACCCGCAGACCGGTAAAGAAATCAAAATCGCCGCAGCTAACGTACCGGCATTTGTTTCTGGTAAAGCACTGAAAGACGCGGTTAAGTAATTCGCGTGGCAGTGAACAGTTTTAACGAAGGGGCGGTTTCGCCCCTTTTGTCCATCTGGCGTCATTCGCTTTGGCTTTCAGGTGTTCTGTTACTGTCAGCCTGCGGTAGCCATTCTGAGCTTCCTCCGTTCACGGCCAGCGGCTATGTTGGCGATCAGGGGGCGGTACGCATTTGGCGCAAAGACTCCGGTGACGATGTTCACTTGCTCTCGGTATTTAGTCCGTGGCGTAAAGGCGAAACCACTACCAGTGAATACCGCTGGCAGGGTGATTCGCTCTCTCTGATAGAACTCAACGTTTACAGTAAACCGGCTGAACATGTCCGTATACGCTTCGATGACCGGGGCGAACTGAGCTTCATGCAGCGTGAAGTCGACGGGCAAAAGCAGCAGCTTTCCAGCGATCAAATCGCGCTTTACCGCTATCGTGCCGATCAAATTCGCCAGACCAGCGATGCGCTGCGTCAGGGACGGGTGATATTGCGTCAGGGACGTTGGCATGCGGATAACACGGTCACAACCTGTGAAGGTGAAACGCTGAAGCCAGACCTGGAGTCGTGGGCGATAAACCATATCGAGCGCCGCCAGAGACATTCATCCGTAGAGGTGAGTGTGGCATGGCTGGAAGCGCCCGAAGGGTCGCAGCTACTGCTGGTCGCCAATGAAGATTTTTGTCACTGGCAGCCTACAGCAAAAACTTTCTGAAAACCTGAATACAGGAAATCAGCAGGCCTGATCCGTATAGCGTCATCAGGCATTAAGTCTTTTACCAGTGGCCCATTCCCATATGACCGCCGCCGCGATGGTTACCGCCACCGCCGCATCCGCCGTAGCCCATTCCCGCTCCACGTGGCACGCCAGCCTGCGCCATTGCGACATCACGTTTAACGCGCTGCTCGTCCAGAGACTGATTCAACGCTTCCATCTCTTTTGCAACGGCGTTAATTTTTGCCGTGTCCGGCGAGCTGGCCGTTAATAGTGCGTTGTACTCATAACGTTTGGATGTCAGCTGTTGGCGCAACGCGCTGGTCTGGGAATAATAATCATCATAGATTTTCTGTGCGGCAGCCTGCTGCTCAGCGGTCATTGGCGTACCGCCCCGTTGCTGCATTCCATCACCATATCCCCAGTGATTCTGTGCCAGTACCGGGGTGGAGCCAAGTGCGATAAGAGAAAGTGCAATCAGTGCCAGTTTGTTGTTCCGTTTCATCGTTCGTTCTCCTGTTGGTTAGCTTACATTCCCTTTTGCATCTTCCGTGCCAAAGCGGCAATCCGAGTCCTGCGGGGCGTTGTACCCGCCGTCTTTGCAGGGAAACGAGTAAAAATGACTCGCCAGAACGCGCCAGCGAGTCATTTTTACTCGTTACTTTCAGCTGTTTGTGTCTGAGGGCAGGGTTATCAGGGGGAAAAAATGGCATGATTTCTGCTGTATACCTGCAACGATGAAAGGAACAAGCGGGGTGAAGGGAGAGCGTATGCGTCTTTATAAGGATACGGTGGCAAAGTGGTTGAGCCGACTCTTGCTGGCGGCAATCCTGGTTTTGGTCGGCTGGTTTTCGATTATGACCATTCGGGACTATGGGCGGGAAAGTGGCGCCGCGCGGCAAACGCTACTGGAAAAAGGCAGTGTGCTCATTCGCGCTCTGGAGTCTGGTACGCGCGTAGGCATGGGGATGCGCATGCATCATGCCCAGCAGCAGACGCTACTGGAGGAAATGGCTGTACAGCCTGGCGTGCTATGGTTTGCTGTCGTCGATGAGCATGGTGTCATTATTACCCACAGCAATTCCGCGATGGTCGGCAAAACGCTCTATTCATCGGATGTCCTGCGACAGCTTAGTCCTGGGGAGCAAGAAAGCTGGCGGAATATTGAAATTCCAGCGAGGGATGGTGAAAAAACGCCAGCACTGGAAATTTATCGCCAGTTTCAGCCGATGTATGGTCCAGGACGCCACGGCATGGCGCGCTGTGCCAGCAATGACGGGCAGCTTATCACCCCTGCACAAACCATATTTATCGCCTTTGATGCCAGCGATCTGACAGCGACTCAGGCAAGGGAGTGGCGTAACACACTGATAGTCCTCTCTGCGCTGGCGGCTGTGTTGCTGGCCACCGTGCTGACGTTCTTCTGGTATCAGCGCTATCAGCGCTCGTACAAAGAACTCCAGGATGCGATGAAGCGTAAAGAAAAACTGTTAGCGCTCGGTCATCTTGCGGCTGGGGTGGCGCATGAAATTCGTAACCCGCTTTCATCGATCAAAGGGTTAGCGAAGTATTTTGCCGAGCGAACCCCGGCAGGAGGCGAGTCGCACGAGCTGGCACAGGTGATGGCGAAAGAGGCGGATCGTTTAAATCGGGTGGTGAGTGAGTTGCTGGAGCTGGTGAAACCTGCGCATCTGACGCTGCAAAAGGTGGATCTCAATGAGGTTATCACCCACTCATTACACCTGGTGAGTCAGGATGCGGCAAGCCGGGAAATCCAGCTCCGCTTTTCGGCTAATTCTACGCTACCCGCTATCCAGGCCGATCCTGACCGACTGACTCAGGTTTTGTTGAATCTGTATCTGAACGCCATTCATGCGATTGGTCGTCAGGGCACGATCACGGTTGAAGCGAATGAAAGCAGCGGCGATCGCGTTAAAATTGTGGTTACCGATAGTGGGAAGGGGATTGCGGCGGAACAGCTGGAGGCCATTTTTACGCCTTACTATACGACCAAAGCTGACGGAACCGGCCTCGGGCTGGCGGTAGTGCAGAACATTATCGAACAGCACGGTGGCACCATTCAGGTGGCAAGCGTTGAGGGCAAAGGCGCGACCTTTACCCTTTGGCTGCCGACCAAAGCGAAACAACAGGATTAACAAGGATGACGCGCGGAAAAATCAATATTCTGGTGGTAGATGACGATATCAGCCACTGCACCATTTTACAGGCGCTGCTGCGCGGCTGGGGTTATGAGGTCGCGCTGGCCTATAGCGGGCGAGCGGCGCTGGAACAGGTGCGCGAACGCGTATTTGATTTAGTACTGTGTGATGTACGCATGGCGGAGATGGACGGCATCGCAACGCTGAAAGAGGTTAAAGCGCTGAATCCGGCGATTCCGGTCTTGATCATGACGGCGTTCTCCAGTGTGGAGACCGCCGTTGAGGCGCTTAAAACCGGGGCGCTGGACTACTTAATCAAGCCGCTGGATTTTGACCGTCTGCAGGAGACGCTGGAAAAGGCGCTGGCGCATACGCGGGAAACGGGCGCTGAACTGCCATCGGCGTCGGCTGCGCAGTTTGGCATGATTGGCAGCAGTCCGGCGATGCAGAAGTTGCTCAATGAAATCGCGATGGTTGCGCCCTCGGATGCTACGGTGCTTATTCACGGAGACTCCGGTACGGGGAAAGAGTTGGTGGCCCGGGCGCTGCATGCCAGCAGCGCCCGTCGCGATAAACCGCTGGTGACGCTCAACTGCGCGGCGCTTAATGAATCGCTGCTGGAGTCCGAACTTTTTGGTCACGAGAAAGGGGCGTTTACCGGGGCGGATAAACGGCGGGAAGGTCGCTTTGTGGAAGCCGATGGCGGCACGTTATTTCTTGATGAAATCGGTGATATTTCACCGCTGATGCAGGTGCGTCTGCTGCGGGCTATCCAGGAGCGAGAAGTGCAGCGTGTTGGTAGCAATCAGACTATTGCGGTTGATGTCCGGCTGATCGCCGCCACGCATCGTAATCTGGCCGAGGAAGTCAGTGCCGGGCGCTTTCGTCAGGATCTCTACTATCGCCTGAACGTCGTCACCATTGAAATGCCAGCGCTGTGCCAGCGCCGGGAAGATATTCCGCTGTTAGCCGAACATTTTCTCCAGCGTTTTGCCGCGCGTAACCGTAAAGCGGTGAAAGGCTTTACTCCGCAGGCGATGGATCTGCTGATCCACTACGACTGGCCGGGCAATATTCGTGAGCTGGAAAATGCGATTGAGCGCTCGGTGGTGCTGCTGACGGGAGAATATATTTCCGAACGCGAGCTGCCGATGGCGATTGCCGCGACGCCGATAAAAACGGAATTCAGTGGCGAGATCCAACCGCTGGTGGATGTCGAAAAAGAGGTGATTCTGGCGGCGCTGGAAAAAACGGGCGGCAATAAAACGGAAGCCGCCCGTCAGTTAGGCATTACGCGTAAAACGCTGCTGGCGAAAATTTCGCGTTAGCGTTGCTCGCGTTCAATGGCGCGCCAGCCGATGTCGTTACGGCTGAAGCTGCCATCCCAGCGGATGTCGGTCATCAGGGCGTAAGCGCGTTTCTGCGCTTCAGCCACAGTATGACCCAGGGCGGTGGCGCACAGCACGCGACCGCCGCTGGTCAGCACGCGATCGTCTTCGGCGAGTTTAGTGCCTGCATGGAACACTTTTCCGTCTTCTACTTCTTCCAGCGGCAGACCGTGGATCTCATCTCCGGTGTTGTAGTTGCCCGGATAACCTCCGGCAGCAATGACGACACCCAGCGAGGCGCGTTCGTCCCACTCGGAGGTTTTCTCATCCAGCTTGCCGTCGCAGGCGGCCAGGCAAAGCTCCACCAGGTCCGATTTCATGCGTAGCATGATCGGCTGGGTTTCCGGATCGCCGAAGCGGCAGTTGAACTCGATAACCTTCGGATTGCCCTGTTTGTCGATCATCAGACCCGCGTACAGGAAACCGGTGTAGGTATTCCCTTCCGCCGCCATACCTTTTACGGTTGGCCAAATAATGCGTTCCATGGTGCGCTGATGCACTTCATCAGTTACCACCGGCGCTGGTGAGTAAGCACCCATACCGCCGGTGTTCGGGCCAGTGTCGCCGTTGCCTACGCGTTTGTGGTCCTGGCTGGTGGCCATCGGCAGTACGTGCTCGCCGTCGACCATTACGATAAAGCTCGCTTCTTCGCCGTCGAGGAACTCTTCGATCACGATACGGTGGCCCGCATCGCCAAAAGCGTTACCTGCCAGCATGTCATGAACGGCGGCTTCTGCTTCCTCCAGCGTCATCGCCACGATAACGCCTTTACCAGCAGCCAGGCCGTCAGCTTTGATGACGATCGGCGCGCCTTTCTCACGCAGATAGGCCAACGCTGGCTCAATCTCAGTGAAGTTCTGATATTCCGCCGTCGGGATCTGGTGACGGGCGAGGAAATCTTTGGTGAAGGCTTTGGAGCCTTCCAGCTGTGCAGCACCTTCGGTTGGCCCGAAGATCTTCAGGCCAGCGGCGCGGAACGCATCGACCACGCCAATCACCAGCGGCGCTTCCGGGCCGACGATGGTCAGGTCAATTTTCTCGTTCTGGGCAAAGCTCAGCAGAGCTGGAATATCGGTGACGCCGATAGCCACGTTCTGCAGTGCTGGTTCCAGTGCGGTGCCCGCGTTACCTGGTGCAACAAAAACGGTATCAACCAGCGGGGACTGTGCGGCTTTCCAGGCCAGGGCGTGCTCGCGCCCGCCGTTGCCAATCACTAATACTTTCATCGTCTGCTCCGTGGATTAATGGCGGAAGTGGCGCATGTCGGTAAAGATCATCGCGATACCGTGTTCATCGGCAGCGGCAATGACTTCATCATCACGGATAGAACCACCTGGCTGGATAACGCAGCTCACGCCAACGGCGGCGGCAGCATCAATACCATCGCGGAACGGGAAGAAGGCGTCAGAGGCCATTGCAGAGCCTTTCACTTCCAGACCTTCGTCAGCCGCTTTAATCCCGGCGATTTTTGCGGAGTACACGCGGCTCATCTGGCCTGCGCCTATGCCGATAGTCATGTTCTCTTTGGCATAAACAATGGCGTTGGATTTCACGAACTTGGCGACTTTCCAGCAGAACAGTGCATCGCGCAGCTCTTGCTCGGTCGGCTGACGTTTGGACACCACGCGCAGTTCGCCTTCGCTCACCATCCCCAGATCCCTGTCCTGAACCAGCAAACCGCCGTTAACGCGTTTGAAGTCGAGGCCCGGTACACGCTGTGCCCACTGACCGCAGGTCAGAACGCGAACGTTCTGTTTGGCGGCGGTGATTTTCAGTGCGTCTTCGGTTGCGGACGGGGCGATGATCACTTCCACGAACTGACGGGAGATAATTGCCTGCGCGGTTTCGGCATCCAGTTCGCGGTTGAAAGCGATGATGCCGCCGAATGCGGAGGTCGGGTCGGTTTTATAGGCGCGGTCGTAAGCGTCGAGAATAGAGGTACTTACCGCCACGCCGCACGGGTTAGCGTGCTTAACGATCACACAGGCTGGCTCGCTGAACTCTTTCACGCACTCCAGCGCCGCGTCGGTATCGGCGATGTTGTTGTAGGAAAGCGCTTTGCCCTGTACCTGCTGCGCGGTGGCAACGGACGCTTCTTTAACATTCTCTTCTATATAGAAGGCAGCCTGCTGGTGGCTGTTCTCGCCGTAGCGCATATCCTGCTTCTTAATGAAGTTCAGGTTCAGCGTACGTGGGAAACGACCGGCGGCCTCTTTGCTCTCACCGTGGTAAGCCGGAACCATGCTGCCAAAGTAGTTGGCAATCATGCTGTCGTAGGCGGCGGTGTGTTCGAAGGCTTTAATCGCGAGGTCAAAGCGGGTTTCCAGAGTCAGGGAGCCTTCGTTGGCATCCATCTCTTTAATAATGGCGTCGTAGTCGCTGCTCTTCACAACGATCGCTACGTCTTTATGGTTCTTGGCAGCGGAACGCACCATGGTAGGGCCGCCAATATCAATGTTCTCTACCGCATCTTCCAGCGAGCAGCCTTCGCGTGCCACTGTCTCGGCGAACGGATACAGGTTTACAACCACCATATCGATAGGGGCGATACCGTGCTGTTCCATAATTCCGTCATCCTGACCGCGACGACCAAGAATGCCGCCGTGGACTTTCGGATGCAGGGTCTTCACGCGTCCATCCATCATTTCCGGGAAGCCGGTGTAATCGGAAACTTCGGTCACTGGCAGACCTTTCTCCGCTAACAGGCGCGCAGTGCCACCTGTAGACAGCAACTCCACACCACGTGCGGAAAGTGCCTGAGCGAATTCGATGATACCGGCCTTGTCAGAAACACTGAGCAGAGCGCGGTGGACTGGACGACGTTGTTGCATGGTAAATCCCCTGGATTTGACTATTACAGAGAGCGTTAGGTGAATTCTTGGCTAAAAACTCAGCTAACGCCCCTTACGGGGCATCCTTGTTTTGCGGGGGCATTGTAACGAAAACGTTTGCGCAACGCTCGCGAATTTTTAATTTTCGATTTTGACCTCTTCTTTTTCTGTTGAAGGAGGCTGATATAACGAGAGGATCGTAGAAACGATCGTGTGGTTTGTGGATAACTCTGTGTGTAAATGGGTATAAAGCGGGGTTTCGCTGTGGAATGCAGCAGTCAGTCATTTTTCTGTCATTTAAGGGTTGCGGGCCGCAGGAAACTCCCTATAATGCGCCTCCA
>NZ_JAOWGU010000040.1:0-92857 GCF_030332975.1 Citrobacter sp. Cpo032 | reverse complement strand
ATGCCTGATGCGCTGCGCTTATCAGGCCTACGATTTGCACGCTGCCGTAGGCCGGATAAGGCGCCAGCGCGCAGATTTGTATGCAGATCGGTTTTACAAAATAACCGCAATCACAATGCCTGATGCGCTGCGCTTATCAGGCCTACGGTTTGCACGCTGCCGTAGGCCGGATAAGGCGCCAGCGCGCAGATTTGTCTGCAGAACGGTTTTACACAATAGCCGCAATCACAATGCCTGATGCGCTGTGCTTATCAGGCCTACGATTTACACGCTACCGTAGGCCGGATAAGGCGCCAGCGCGCAGATTTGTCTGCAGAACGGTTTTACACAATAACCGCAATCACAATGCCTGATGCGCTGCGCTTATCAGGCCTACGATTTGCACGCTGCCGTAGGCCGGATAAGGCGCCAGCGCGCAGATTTGTCTGCAAAACGGTTTTACACAATAGCCGCAATCACAAAGCCTGATGCGCTGCGCTTATCAGGCCTACGATTTGCACGCTGCTGTAGGCCGGATAAGGCGCCAGCGCGCAGATTTGTCTGCAAAACGGTTTTACACAATAGCCGCAATCACAAAGCCTGATGCGCTGTGCTTATCAGGCCTACGATTTGCACGCTGCTGTAGGCCGGATAAGGCGCCAGCGCCGCATCCGGCTAAAACATCAGAATTTCCAGGACACACTGCCGACAATGCTGCGCTCGGCGCCGAAGTAGCAGTATGAGAGCGAGTTACAGGCTGCAACGTAGCGCTTGTCGGTCAGGTTGTTAACGTTCAACTGCGCGCTCAACCCTTTAATGCCGATATTCGTTAAGTCGTAACCAATCACCATATCCACCAGCGTGTAGGACGGCAGGGTGTGAGTATTCAGGCGATCGCTGGTAATACCGTTAACGTAGCGCACGCCTGAACCCAACGTCAGGCCGTCCAGCGGACCGCTTTTCACATCGTAGCTCAGCCAGGTACTGGCCTGGTTACGCGGGGCGTACACTGCGCGCTTGCCCTGTTCTTCCGGGCTGCTTTTCTTATAGCGAATGTCGGTATAGGTATACGCCGCCTGCAAACGGAAGCTATCCGTCAGTTGGCTAATTGCCTCCAGCTCCACCCCTTCAGATTCAATTTCCCCAATCGAGCGGTACGGATCGGTCGGCTCTTCTTTGGTGGCAATATTCGTCTGATTGATACGGAACACCGACGCGCTGAACTGACTGTTAAGTCCTTCCGGCTCATATTTCAGCCCCGCTTCCCACTGCTTGCCTTTCATCGGATCCAGCAGATTGCCGTTCTCATCGGCAAAGCTGGTTGGCGTAAAGGCAGTGGAATAACTCACGTACGGCGCAAAGCCATTATCGAATAAATAGAGCAGCGCGGCGCGGGTGCTGAAGTTGTTTTTATCCAGATCGCTGCGAGTATCCTTGATCTTATCAATGTTAGAAACGCTGACCTGATCGTAGCGACCACCGAGCGTAATACGCCAGCGATCCCATGACATCTGATCCTGCAAATAGTAACCCGTCTGGCGCAGCTTGTGTTTCTCACGCGCATACATGTCGATGTAATCAGGCTTCGCGCCGTACACTGGATTAAAAGCGTCAATCGGCGGGAAAGCGCCGTAGTAACCGGTAGTATTGTTGCTGCGATCCTGATAGTCGATCCCCACCAGCAGACGGTGGTTTACCTGCCAGGTATCAAAGCTGCCGTCGAGCTGGTTATCCAGCGTAATCGCCGACATTTTTTCATCGGAGCCGGAGTAACCGCGATTAAGCTCGGTTTCATTCAGCCAGCCCGCCGCATACACCTGATTCAGCTCAACGTCGGTATGCAGATAGCGCAGCTTTTGCCGCACCGACCAACCGCTATCAAACATATGCTCAATGTTGTAGCCCACCATGTTTTCACGGCGATCGTATTTGTCGTAATCATCCTCGCCTTCGTAAAAGGTGTTGGAGATCTTTTGCCCGTAATGCGGAACCACGGTGCCGTCATACGGCAGACCGGAGTGGCTACCGCCTTCCGGGTCACGGTGCAGATAGGCCATCAGATCCAGACGCGTCTGGTCGGTGATACGCCAGGTCAGGCTGGGCATCAGCGCGTAACGCTCTTCCTTCAATGGACCAAACTGCGAGTCCGCGTAACGCGTCATCCCACTCAGTCGCGCCGCCACGCGATCGTTATCATCCAGTGCCCCGGTGACGTCAAACGCCGCGCCGCGCTGGTTATTGTTGCCGGCAAACAGCTTCACTTCGCCGCCCGCATCAAACGATGGCTTACGTGAGGTCAGCGCCACAATGCCACCCGGAGAGGAACGACCATACAGTACGGAAGCCGGACCGCGTACGACTTCGATATCTTCGAGGAACCACGGATCGACCACCAGCGAGCTGTGTGAGTTGGTGTCGCCCATCATCTTCAGACCATCGAGATAGACGTTATCCAGGCTACCGTCAGAAAAGCCACGCAGCACGATGTAGTCAAAGCGGTTGGAAGCGCCAATCTGATTGCTGTACACCCCCGGCGTATAGCTGACGGCCTGGCGCACGCTGGTTGCGCCCTGCTCTTCAAACTGTTCACGGGTAACGATCGATACCGACTGCGGCGTTTCAATATCCGGCGTGGCAAGCTTCGTGGCCCCGCTCTGCATCTGCGAGGTGACAACCACCGTATCGTTTTTTGTTGTTTCCTGCGCCAACAGAGGAAAAGCCACGCTGCCGGTAACCCATCCCACCAGCAGCGCCAAGCGAGTCTTCGCGAACATGAATATCTCCAAAGGCATGTCTAATTGTAAGTGAGAATTATTACCTTTTTGCTGGCGGAGATAGCTATGCCGGATGCCAGGTTGCCTATGCGCAGTGCCAAATTGTCAGGAAATCACGTGCGTAAAACGCAAATATGGATTAGCAAAGTTTGAGCAAATCACCGGGTGAAAAGCCGTAACGGCGGCGAAAAGCGGTAGAAAAGTTGGTGGCGTGCTGATAACCCGACATCCAGGCCGCCTGCTGTACGCTATATCCCTCCAGTAGATAGCCGCGCGCACGTTCCAGACGGCAATCGCGCAGGTAGTCGAATACCGAACAGCCATAGGCTGCGCGAAACTTGCTACGCAGACTACTGGGGCTCATTGCCGCGCGTTGCGCCAGTTCATTAAGGGTGTAGTCTTTTTCGGGACTCTGCTCCAGCAGTCGGCGAACGACCTCCAGCCGCTGCTGCTCACCGCTCGCCGCAAGACGTTTACCGCTCTCGACCTGACACACGCTGAGGCCATGACCAAACAGTTGTAATATCAGCCCTTCCAGCATCAGCTGACGAGAAATATGGCTAATCGTACTCTGCTGCGCGTACTGCAGTCCGCTGAGTAAAAACCCCGGCACCTGCCAGATAAGCGTCGGCGTCTGGCATCTTTCCCACTCACGCATCAACGATTCGAGCAACCCCGTGCGACACGCGCCGTCGGGATACAAACCGAGCGATAATGTCCGCAGTTTACAATCAGCATGATGACGGGCACGCATCGTCTGGTGCTCACTCAGGCGTGAGCTAAACGCCATGCCGGAGCGCACCACATGCTCCTGTCCGTTAAGCGTCAGGATCACGCAGCCTTCCAGTACCACCAGCATATACAGAGGGCTGTCGTGACGAGAGGTGGTTTCGTAGGGTTGCAATACCTGTACGTCGGAGTGCGTCACGCACATCCCACATGGGAGAGTCATCTCCTCAATTTCACCTTGCAGAACAGGGCTGCCAGACGGTAAATCCGGCCTTTGTGCCAACTGGGGAAAGCGGTAATCGATCCCGTAGCGCTCACCAAAATCCATAAACTCGCTGACGGAGAAAGTGCGAGCGACGCGTCCGGAGGCATTCAGGGCGGTGGTATTGTTCATGCTGTCTTCTGCACAGGAAATGGGATTAACGGTTTATAACTGAAGCAACATTACCATTACCTGCGCAATACGACAATAATAATGAGAACCATTATCAATATGATAGTTAGCAGAATAAACAGCTTAATCCAGCCAGTTTAGATCTGCCGAGGAGACACACGGCGCAGCCTCTTTTAACCAGCGATACAGCAGCTCAATATTTCTGAGCCGTGTTGAAGCCTTTGGCCAGACAAGGTAATACCCCTCGCCAGTCGCCACCGCATCTTTAAACGGTAACGCCAACATCCCTGCCTGAATGGCCGCCAGGCTTAACAGCAGGTCGGCAACGGACACGCCATGACCGCTCATCGCGGCAAGACTGCCCTGCTCCAGGGTGTCGAACACTTTGCCTCGCGCAAGATTCAACGCCGGAAACTTTCCGGTGCGTTGCAGCCACCGACGCCAGTCACGGCGATCCGCTGAGGGATGAATCAGTTCACAGGCAGAAAGATCGCGCTGCGCCTGCACCAGCAGTGCGGATGAGCACACCGGGATAAGCCACTCCTGAAACAGCAACCGGCTGTCGGTATCGTCACCAAAATGGCCATTCCCTAACAGGATCGCACAGTCATACGGTTCACGACCGAAGGATACCGAATCGGTATCCATCCAGACGCTGGAAATTTCGACAACCGGGGTCGGATGCGCTTCACGGAAATGACGCAGCACGTCCAGAAGCCAGCGCATCGTCAACGTAGACGGCGCTTTCAGCCGTAGCTCATGACTGCTGCTGCGAAAGGCATGACACGCGTGTTCCAGACTCTGAAACCCAGCCGTCAACTGCTGCGCCAGCCCTTGGCCAGAAGGCGTTATCTCGATACGCGGGCCGCTGCGGACAAATAGCTCACAACCAAACCATGCCTCCAGCGTGCGAATATGACGGCTTACCGCGCCCGGCGTCACGTTAAGTTGAATAGCGGCTTTACTGAACGATCCCAGACGGGCTGCGGCTTCAAAAGCCCTCAGGGCATACAACGGAGGTAGCGTCATTCTCAGCTTCTATGTTGAGTTTTACTCACAGTAGAGCGCAGTTTTATTCGTTTTTCAATGCGCCACGCAGGCGGAATACTGATGGAAAATATCATCAGGATAATCAGGTATGAATTTCACTTTACTGGCTACCTATAGCCTCAGCGTAGTAACCCTGCTGTTAACTCCGGGTCCTGTCGTGGCGCTGATTACCACCACCGCGTCGCAGCACGGCTATCGCCGGGCCTTTATCACGCTGATTGGCACTAACGGCGCTTCTTTAGTATTGATTGCTCTGGCTGCACTGATGCTAGCTGGCGTGGTTTCAATCTCTGCGATATGGCTTGGCGTACTGGGTCTTGTGGGATCGTTGTATATCGGTGTGATGGCGATTAACGGCCTGCGGGCCAGGGACTCAAAACCCGGACTGTGTGCGCCAAAACGCGATAACAGCGGGCTTATCCATGGATTTCTGACAGGGGTCGCTAACCCAAAGGACATTTTGTTTTTCGTAGCATTTTTTCCCCAGTTCATTGCCATTACGCAAGATTTCACCACCAGCATTCTGACGCTAACGCTGGTGTGGGTTATTTTTGATGTTACGGTGTTGTCTTTTTACATCATGGTTTTCAAACGCTGGATGCCAGAGCGGTTTGCCAGACGCAGCGTTTTTATCTCCTCCCTGTTTCTGCTCGCGGTGGCGGTGTTTGGCATTATTTATAATGTACACGCGCTACAAATGCTCTCACCCGCGATGTGATCCCCAACGAATTGTTCAGCCAGACATCTCATCTTGCACTGGGAGGAATAAAATAAGAACAAATCGACATTAACATTATTAATGGATTTATAAACCAGGATTCAGAAAATATAGACGATAACATTTTCCTGGCGTTCAACTGGCACCCTCACCCATGACAATGCATCAACGGCGACAGGTGCCATTTCATTTTCTAAGCGAAGTAGAGGCGTGTTGCCATCTGGCACAACCGTGCTTTCACCGATCTCAAGAACGCCCCGAAAAGAAATGGATACATTGTCTGGCGTATCCGACAACCTTATCCATTCGGTTGTAATCACTAACTTTCGAGTAAACATTCGCTGTCCTTTGCGCGTGGTATATATCCGATAACTTCACAGGTAGATCAATACACTCTTTGAACAAACAGAAATTTGTCCCCCATATCAGTTAAGCATTACTTAACAGAAAGAAAATTGAAGTAATAAAACTCATTCGAAATATGTTTCACAAATTCAACCGGCAGGTTATGTTTGATGAACGTTAACTTTGCAAACTCAATATCGCCGTACACTCGAATACAGAAAGGTTTGACTATCTCCCCCTGCACGCCAAAGCACTCCTGAAGCCGGGTGTCATCCATAAAAATAAAGTCACCTTTTCTGACCTTAATACTCTCATTAAGGCCTTGCCACTTCTCCGGAGTGAGCAGAAAGCTCTCCCATCCATTATTTCTCAACACTTCAATCGTGTGAGTAAATTTAAAATAGTCGTTTTGCATTGTCACATCACCACTCGATGTGGCGTACAAATATTCTATTTTAAATTTAAGTTGTGCATTGAGGCTTTTTTTCTTCCCCTCATCAATTAACCACTGAAGCTCACTGCCAATGCTCTTCGAAAAGATTTTTCTTTTTTTGGCAATAGCCAGCCAATGCATAATGAATAGATGCTCTGACATTTTAGAGTAGATTTTATGATCCTTTATTGCGATACCAATTGCGACTAACGCACTCCAGGTAAAGGCTTCCAGATCATCCTGATAATGATGTCGTAACGTACTAACTCTTCCAGAATCCCTTACCACTTAAACCTGCCCAAATAAATCATCATTGTTATTCCACGTCATTCTTGTATTACTCTATTAAAAAATTACTACAACTAAAATCGCCAAAATATGATCCAGATTAACTTATCCCTATGTAATAAACGTGCAAATATAATACATCATACTTATTAATCATTAATCTGGGGTGGCTCAACAATGACTAATAAGAATAATGCGATAAAGATAAAGATTAATAATAATCACCAGTAATCAATATCACCTTTTGTGATGAGACCTGTAAACAGAAAAAGCAAACTACCGGGCATTCAGCAACCAGGAAGTTTGCTTATTACAGACGAAGTTAATAGAAAATACCGATGATCAGGGTATGCGTTACAAAGCCCACAATCAACGGTACGGCGGTACGTTTAACCACATCAAATGGCGTTATTTTCGCCCCACTGGAAACGGCAATCACCACGCCGGAAACCGGTGAAATTGCCCGCCCCATATGTGATGCCTGCTGCATCGGCAGGATCATGGCAACAGCGTTAGCGCCCATACTTGCCGCGATTTGCGGGATCAGCTCAACGAAAGCAAGGAATGGCGCATTACCCGATCCCATAATAATTGCTGCCGCCAGCGTCACCAGCGCAAACACCACCGCCATAGCAAATGGAGGTAATCCCACGTGCTCCGCCATCAGGATTAATTGATCAATGGCACCAATAACTTTAATCCCGTGAGCAAAAACACCTGCCGCAACCAGTAGCCCAACCACCCCGGTAAAGGCGGTGCCCATGCCTTTAAGGAAATGGCTGAATCCTTCGCATACTGACTTTAAATCACGCACCCGCAGCCACTCAATCAACATGCAGACAGCCATTGAAATGAGCACAATGGTGATAATATTCAGGTTAATACCACTGACGAACATTTCCGATGATCCCACCGCCATCAATATCGGAAGCATCGGGAGCAGCGCATAAAAAGCCGGGGCTTTTCCTGAATCAGTCACCTCAGCGCTACCGATTTCCCGTGGAAGCGTCCCCGCTTTACGGTCGCAATGCCGCTGCCAGAAGAAATGGCAGACGCCGACGACCAGCACGGTTGCCAGCGCTGCGGGTCCCTGGTGGTAAACAACGTATTCCACCACATCCATATTGACCGCTTTAGATCCCCTGATAGCATCGATGGCCGTCGGGGTATACGCCACACCAAGCGAGGTGGCAATAACCCCAGCAGCCGAGGCCGCAGAAAGCCCTAACCCCAGCATAATGGGGAACATCGTCCCCATCAGCAACACGGCAAGCCCGGTAGCGGATGGGATGGCCAACTGCAGGAGGCTGGCGAGCAGATAGGAGAAAAATAGAAGCACATAGGGCGAACGCAGCGCGCGCAAAGGTTTCGTCACGACCCGCACAACCGCTTCATTTGCCCCGATATGATCCATGTAATGCGCAAATCCCATGAGCGCCATAATCATCAGGCCGAGATCGGCAGCACGCGTACTAAAGAGATCGCGCATCACCTCGAAAGGATCGAGAAATGAAATCCCCGTACTGGCAACGCCCTTCGGTAATACAGAACCCCATCCGGTTAACGCCGTACAAATCATCAACACCAGGCCCGCAATGAACAGCACCGGTTCAGCGCGATAACCTTTCAGTATCAGACGCGCGACCACCACGATAACCAGTAGGGCAATTAACACCTGAATCATGACTGAGCTCTCCTCTGCGCGAACTCAGCAAAGGTTTCCTCAATGACCGCTACCACCACATCGCTGGCGGCTCGCAGTGAACGCACCGGTAGATATTCATAAATTGAATGAAAGTTATGAGCACCGGTAAAAATATTCGGGCAAGGCAGTCCTTTCTGCGATAGCACTGCGCCATCATACCCACCACGCATGGCGACAGGTTGCGGGGTAATGCCACACTTCTGATACGCGCGAAACGCAATATCAATCGGGTAGTGTGCATCGCCCTGCAAGCTATTGAACACATTGGCATAGCGATCGGTTAAATGACAGACCACGCTGTTTTCTCCCCACAGCGCGCAGGTGCTGACGGCAAGCTGGCGGATATATGCCATACGCGCCTTATACCCTTCTTCGGTAAAATCCCGGATATCTAGCTTAAGTACCGTACGGGCGCTGTTACCCTGAAGCTGTTTTACCCAGTAATACCCTTCGCGTCCTTCCGTATACTCAGGCGCCTCTCCTCCGGGCAGCATCGCAATAAACTTATGCGCCATCAGCAGCGAGTTCTTCAGCTTACCTTTGGCCGACATAGGGTGCGCGGACTGGCCGGTAAAGATGATTTCCGCATCACCCGCGTTCCAGTTCTCGTAGACAAACTCTCCAATGCCGCAGCAGTCCAGGGTATAGCCAAAACCAGCGCCAAACGCCGCAACATCAAACGCTTTTGCTCCCCGTAATCCCTGCTCTTCATCAGGAACAAAACCGACCTTCACCGGCCCATGCTTAATCTCCGGGTTCGCGATCAGGTACTCCAGAGCATTCATAATCGCGGCGATGGCGGCTTTATCATCAGCCCCTAGCAGACTGGTACCATCCGTCACCAGCAGGTCATCGCCGACATAATTTTTCAGTTCCGGAAATTCACTTTCACGCAGATAAATATTCAGCTCTTGATTCAGACACAAATCCCCACCGCTGTAGTGAAGACGTTGCGCATTTGTGTCCGCGGTCTGTTCCGCGCTGGTATCCAGATGGCCAAAAAAGGAAACGACAGGGATCGTGTCATCGGTATTTCCAGGTAAGGTCGCGGTCACAATAGCGGTATCCCTAACCTCAATGTTTTCCATTCCTAATGATTCAAGTTCTACTGCAAGTAGTTTTGCCAGTTCCATTTGACCAGGTGAAGAAGGCATTATCCCATTAGCACCATTTTCCCTTGAGGTCGTGGTATTGATTTTCGTGTAGTTAATAAAGCGTTCAACAATATCCATTCCAGGAGATCCTTTAATGTATCATTTACGAGGTACTGCAAGAGAAGACCTGCATACAGCGTGGGGTTGAATAATCTGAGAACAAAATAAAATCAGCGCTCATCCCAGAACGCTGATTTTATGGGTGTTACGACAACGATTTATATAAAGGAAGATAAAAAAGGCCAGTAATTACACCAGTGATTAAAAACTCCTTTTGATTGATAAAATCATATTCCCTGTCTGTTTTTACTACATTTTCCATGGTGTTAAGCTAACAGAAGTCATAAACGGCATTCGTATGTCTAAGGGATAATAAAAATCATTTAGATTCTTGCCCCCGATACCGACACAAGACATACCATCGCTATATTTTTTTAATGAACAAATGCTGTAACAGCAACATGCAACCGTTTGCACCTCTCTACAAATAGCCACTTAACGCACTAAAATCCGTGAACAAAATCACAATTACTTCAAAAGCGAAAATTAACATAACGCTTAAAAACAGATAGTTATAAGAAAAACTATATAATACCCATATAAATAAAGATGAAATCACACTATTCACCATGAAATAGATTCATAGCGATACTATTTCAACATTACCGTATGGTTCACAGAACAAAACCTGTCGTCATCACCAATGCAAAACAACAAGAACAATAATATTAAATTATCTATTTATGACGATTATCAAAATTATACACAGGCAAAAAAAACCTCTCCCCTGAGAAGAGATTCAGGGCAGAGGTAATACGGGTGTTAAGGACATTTTTATAGTTTTGATGATAACAGAAGAGCTTCTTGCTGGATTGAGTATACACACCTCACGACGTTAAGAAAATTCCTAAAAAGAATTAAAAGTAAACACCATTAAAAATCCTTTTTATAATAAAGACATGTTTATCAAATAAAACAAAATTAGGATAGGGAAAAATTAAATATCACTAATCTATAGTATGACGCAAGTGGGGCTAACAACACATCATTACGGCCAATACCGCTACTGACAATGTCTGAATATTCAATAAATTTAATATATCCATACACCGCTCAGCTAACGAGAGTTAAAAAATTATAAAATAAGCTAAACGCAATTTTTCGTCATAGATCACATTTTCCCGACAGAACGATTCCCCTACTCGCCCAGGCTGGTATGATTCAGCAGGTAAATACCTATCAACTCAACCCGAGGCTTTGATGCTGGAGAATGTAATCATCAGATAATCAGCTTACCGACCTTTTCAGGCCGGACTGGTTATCAATGCGCCGAAATCGAATGCGGACACCGCTGTGTGTTTGCACGTTTTGCACATGATGATTAAACAGGTTTTCCAGTATGAATTTATCCCGTCAGGAACAACGTACCTTACACGTTCTCGCCAAAGGTGGCCGTATTGCTCACGTCCGCGATGCATCTGGTCGTGTCACTTCCGTCGAATGCTATAGCCGCGAAGGGTTACTGCTCTGCGACTGCACGCTCGACGTATTCAAAAAGCTCAGAACGAAAAAACTGATCAAATCCGTTAATGGTCAGCCCTACCGCATCAATACCACCGGGCTGAACAACGTTCGCGCCCAACTGGATAATCGCTAAGGAGAGAGAGATGGATATCCCGAAGATTTTTACGATCAGCGAAAGCGCACATCGCATTCATAATCCGTTCACCGCGCAAAAATATGCGACGTTAGGTCAGGTTTTACGTATGCCCCCAGGAACCCGCATCCTGGATCTCGGCAGCGGCTCGGGCGAGATGTTGTGCACCTGGGCTCGCGATCATGGAATTTCCGGCGTTGGTATCGATATGAGCCAGTTATTCAGTGAGCAAGCCACCATGCGGGCAAGTGAATTAGGCGTCACTGAGCACGTGCGTTTTATTCATGCCGATGCAACAGGTTATATCGCCGAAGAAAAATTCGATATTGCCGCCTGCGTTGGTGCAACCTGGATTGCCGGCGGCGTTGCCGGAACGATCAAACAGCTGGAACAAAGTCTCAAACCAGGCGGGATCCTGCTCATCGGCGAACCGTACTGGCGTCAGATGCCCGCAACGGAGGAGATCGCTATGGCTTGCGGCGCGGCTTCAGTAGCCGATTTTCTTTCTCTGCCAGAACTCGTTTCGTCTTTCGACCTGCTCGGTTATGACGTGGTGGAAATGGTACTGGCTGACCAGGAAGGTTGGGACAGATACGAGGCGGCAAAATGGTTGACGATGCGCCGGTGGCTGGAGGCAAATCCGGACGATGAGTTTGCCGCCGAAGTCAGAGAGCAACTGAGAAGTTCACCAGTGCGACACGTTGCATTCACCCGGGAATATATTGGGTGGGGCGTATTCGCACTCATGAAGAGATAATAAATGCAGTCGGTATAGCCTGGCAGGTTATACCGACTTTTTCATCGCATCATCGCTTACTTCATTAATACTTCAACAAATTTAGCTAACCATTGCGGATGCGCGGGCCATGCTGGTGCCGTCACCAGATTGCCATCAACGTGGGCCTGATCAATGCCAATATCGGCATAATGTCCACCGCTCAGACGAACCTCGGGCGCACAGGCCGGATAAGCGCTACAGGTCCGGTTTTCTAACACCCCCGCCGCCGCTAACAGTTGGGGCCCATGACAAACTGCGGCGATAGGCTTACCGGCAGTGTTGAAATCTTGCACCAGCTTAATGACATCCGGATTCAGTCGAAGATATTCCGGAGCACGCCCGCCGGGGATCAACAGTGCGTCGTAATCGGCGGCCCGCACCTCGGCAAAATTCGCATTTAACGTAAAACGATGCCCCGGCTTTTCACTGTATGTCTGCGCCCCATCAAAATCGTGAATGGCGGTTTGAACGTAGTCACCCTGACTTTTATCCGGACAGACGGCATCCACACGATGCCCAAGTATTTGCAAAGCCTGAAAAGGCACCATCGTTTCATAATCTTCGACATAATCTCCGACCAGCATCAGTATCTTCTTCATTCACATCCCCCACTCACGGTTATTAATGATGAGAAATAACGGCCATCTTTACTATAGTCCACACGGTTCATGTCATTAATAAATACAACAGAACAATCGGCCAGATCACAATCCACGGCAAGGCCCGTCAGACGGGGCTCAGAGCTAACGGCGTGCCATATGTTCATGCTGATAAATATAAATTATATATAAATATATAGTTGATAAATTTTAATAGTCGCCAGTTTCACTCATTATATAAAACTAAGAGATTGCAACGCATATCTCTTGTGCTATATTTCGCGTGAAATTTACCCGCGATCATTTTATTTATTATTCAATATTTAAAATACGCAGAATATTTATTATCTATTATTATTTTATTCACCTGATATCAGGTAAAAATACGCAAAGGTTAATCCTATGATGACAAGACGTTCATTCGTCAGACAAGGCCTGGTGACTTCAACGAGTATGCTACTCGCCGGTATGACGGGCTTCAGCTTTAGCCAATTTGCCCGCGCAACAGAGAACCGCCGCTGGCAAATGCCTGATGAAGGCGCACCACATACGGCAACCTGGATGGCGTTTGGTGCCAGTGCGGAGATCTGGGAACCTCATCTGCTACCGGTGGTGCAGGAAAACCTGGCGTTAGTTGCCAAAACCATCGCCGCATTTGAACCCGTGAATATGTTAGTACGCGAAGAAGACAGCGAGCTCGCCGCGCGTCTGTGCGGGTCGTCAGTCAATCTTCTGGTTCACCCAATAGACGATCTGTGGATCCGCGACACCGGGCCGGTGTTTGTGAAAAGTGCCAGCGGCGCGCTCGGCGGAGTGGGATTTAATTTCAACGGCTGGGGCAATAAGCAAGAGCACGAACGAGATGCCGATGTGGCTGAATTTATTACTGATTACGTTCATGCCGAGTTTATCCCCTCGGTACTGACTCTGGAAGGTGGCGGTATTGAGGTAGATGGTGAAGGCACAGCAATCATCACCGAGAGCTGCGTGCTTAACTCCAACCGTAATCCTGGCGTCAGCAAAGCCGAATGCGAAGAAGAACTTAAGCGACTGCTAGGTCTGGAGAAAATCATCTGGTTGCCAGGTATTGCCGGCAAGGATATTACCGACGGCCATACAGATTTTTACGCCCGATTCACGCATCCGGGTACGGTGGTGGCGGGTCTTGAGCAGGATCCGTCATCCTTTGATTACGCGATCACCCGACGTCATCTGGACATATTACGGGCCGCCACGGATGCCAAAGGCCGACGGTTGGAGGTAGTCACGCTGGAAGGACCTTCTACCATCCGCCAGACTTATGCGAGCGATGATTTCGCCGCGGGGTATATCAATTTTTATCTGTGTAATGATGCCGTCATTGCACCGCAATTTGGCGATAAGCGCACCGATCGTAATACCCATGCTATTTTGCAGGAGCTGTTTGCCGATCGTGAAATTATTCAGTTGAATATCGACGGTATCGCTGCCGGTGGCGGCGGTATTCACTGCGCGACACAGCAGCAGCCTCGTTAATGATTAACAATTGAGTGTGTTGTGGGAAGGTGGGGAAACTCACTTTCCTGACAATAACAGAATGATTCCCTTAGAAAGATGCCTCCGTAGGTTAAATTTTAATAAACAAAGCACTTAATTAACATTTATGAAATAAATACCATTAAAAGATAACACTTTAATAGCTTTCATCGATCTTTCATGGTATTTATGATCTGCTAAACCTATCGATAAAATCTATCAAAAGATTTATATTGATCGTTATTATCGATCGTATATTCTGTCTTAAATAATGACTAATGACAGAACTTTTATTATCAGTACAGCCACAAAGATTGTTCTCCCCTGCGTTGTGAAACACAGTGAAATTATCGAGGGTTACTTTTAAAAAATTCACATAACATATTTTAGAATGGTTTTCAATTAGCGAAAACATCCAAAAATACACATTTCGAACCTCTAGTCTAACCTGTTTTAAGTAGATGACTTAAATCGAGAACGGTGATAACTCACTGAGAATTGCGAATGATGATATTGCTAAGAAAAGCGGAAAATATAAATTTCATTAATACATTTAGAGACTATTTTTGTGTCGGTATCGCGTTTTTTGCATTACAGCTGGTCGCTGGTCATCTCAGTAAGCAAGAGGATGTTGCGGGTATAACACTGCATTTTTACGATCTCACTTTACCTCTCATTTCTGCATTGCTGGTTTTATACCGGCAAAAGGCGCTGCCAATTTTGGCTGCCTTTTTCTTGTATGCGCTTTACTCTTACTCTTTATCTTCGGTATTCACACTAACGGCTCAGCTACTGGCTGCTCTCATTAGCCAGACACTCTACTTTTTCTCGACAGGCAAACGAGGCGCGGTTAGCTTTGGTCGTAGCCAGCTTACAACCCTGCGTATTGTCTGGCTCGTGTGTTGCAACGCCTTACTATTCATCTCGATTGATCACTGGTTCCAGTCGAACACAGCCTCTGCACCGATCGCAAACCTTTTTACACTACAAACATTAATTAACTTACAGTGGCTGATGAACTCTTGCCTGACTGGCATCCCTTTTTGTTATCTGTTGCTTAGAAGCGTTCAAAATCCTGCATGGTGCATTCTATACATTAGACAAGTAAAGGCGCTGATAAAATCCGGCCCTCCTATTCTGTATCAAGTATTATGGCTGGTGCTGTTACTGTGCATTATGTCCGCTTTGATCGTCATCAGAGAGGATATTCTTATATTTACAGACTATTCATTACTGTGGTTACTTCCAGTAATGCTATGGGGAGTGATCTGTATTGGCCATGCTTTGATATCCCCTGTATGGGTAACAATGCTTATCCTGTTGGGATATTATATAAACAGTTATATTCCACCTGCTAACTATAATAATTATTTACATAGCCTCGTGATTTCCTCCACGATAGTGTTTGTCTTTTCTATTACGATTGTTGTTACCGGTGTACTTGTGGTTCATAACCGAAAATATCTCCGCCGCCTCAAACAACTTTTTAGATCAGAGCCTAACACCGGACTGCCTAACTTTCAGGCCCTGCAAATGGACATCCGTAAACACGCAACAGAGTGCTTGTGTTACATCCGTTGTACAGAGTTGAATACGCTGGAGCAAACTCACGGAATAGAATTCCGTTTTGAATTTGTAAAAGCGCTAAGCGCATATGTACGTAAATTGATTAAGGGTACAGGTGACATTTATTACGCACCAGGTCATGGAATAATTCTTCGCCTTAATGTTGTCCCTGACATTCCTGATCTCTACAAGGACCTAAACTCTTTTCGTTTTATCTGGAAGGACTACCAATTAGGGCTATCTTGTGGTGTGGCATATACCACCGAGAAAAACCTGATTAAAAATTTATCACAAGCAATTAAGCATCTTAATACCCAAAGCTACATCTCGTTAATGCAGGGGCAACCGTTGTTACTCAGCCCGCAAGTGCCAGGTGATAAAATTGTCAGCCAGGCTGTCATTCGTCATATGTTGCAAAAGGCAATTGACAGAAAGTCGTTTGAGCTTATGGCTCAACCCATCGTATCAACGATGCTGGTTGTTCAGCCGATCGTTTCAACCACGGGACTGACACGTTATCACGAGATACTTATTCGGATAAAAATGGTTGATGGTAAGTTAATCTTTCCAGACACCATCCTACCAGTTGCTCGCGAGGCAGGATTACTTCCTGCGCTGGATATCACTGTTATAGAGCAAACATTTCGTTTTATACAGTCACGGCAGAAATCTGACCCAAACAGTCACTTCTCCATTAATCTGACGCCTGACTCGCTTAATAAAATTGATTTTCTTGATAATGTTTTTACATTGTTTAGAAAATACTCAATAGCACCTGAACGTATAATATTTGAAGTCATTGAATCAGATATTATTGACAACGCTAATGTCACTGATGTTCTGAGAGCGCTACGTAAAGCCGGTTCTAAAATTGCTATTGATGATTTTGGCACAGGAGCATCAAGCTATTCACGACTACGAACGTTAGACGCAGACATTCTGAAAATTGATGGTTCATTCATCCGTAATATATTGACCGATGAATTTAGTCGATGCGCCGTCAGATCCTTCTGCGAAGTAGCAAAACTCAAAAACATGGAAGTAGTCGCTGAGTTTGTTGAAAATGAGGAAATTGAAAAGATGCTAATTACGATGGGTATTGGTTGGTTACAGGGATACCATATAGGGAAACCCGTTCCTATTGAGTTGGCTGAATTATAATTCAGTAATTATAATAATAATTATATTCCTACATTGATTTACTTACCGGCTCCCGTGCCGGTTTTTTTATTCCCTAAAACAAGCGGTATATTAATTAAAGCAGGTATACCGCGGCCGTTTGCCGCGACATACCGTGTTTCATTTTTAACTCAACTCAGCCGAATGCTACGGCCAATTCAGCTTCCATCACTCCCAGGCGCGCTCAGATTTCGCGGCGTCAAACTGCGGCGGCGGCTTACGAAAACGTCCGGTCAGCCAGGCAAGATACACCAGCCCAACGCCGGCCCATACCAGTCCCAGCGTCAGCGATGTCACCTCAAGATTCACCCACAGTACGGCAACCGTGGCGGCGCCAACCATTGGCAATACCAGATAGTGTAATTTCTCCTGCCAGGTATGCTTGCGTCCTTCACGACGCCAGAAGTGGTTAAACACGGAGAGATTAACGAACGTAAAGGCCACCAGCGCACCAAAGTTAATCAACGCCGTGGCAGTCACCAGGTCAAAAAACAGGGCCGACAGCGCCACAATCCCGACCATGATGACGTTCAACGCGGGAGTACGCCATTTGGGATGGACATAACCAAAGTACTTCTCCGGGAAGACGTTATCGCGGCCCATCACGTACAGCAGACGCGAAACGCTGGCATGCGACGCCAGACCTGAAGCCAGCGTATTCACAAAGGTGGTACACAGGAAAATAGACTGGAACAGCTTGCCGCCGACATACAGCGCAATCTCCGGCAGCGCCGCATCCGGGTCTTTAAAGCGGCTAATGTCCGGGAAGAACAGTTGCATGAAGAACGAGGCGGCAATGAAGATCAGCCCACCGTACAGCGCGGTGAGGAAAATAGCTTTCGGGATTGTGCGCGCCGCATCCGGCGTCTCTTCAGATAGTGTCGTTACCGCATCAAAGCCGAGAAACGAGAAGCAGACGATGGTCGCCCCGGTGATAATCGGGATCAAATGCGCATTCTGGCTGATAAACGGTTGCAGCGACCAGACGGTCCCAACCCCTTCCCCTTTGTGCAGCCCCTGCACCACGAGGAAAATGAACACCACGATGATCGCCACCTGCACCAGTACAAACAGCGCATTGAAGTTGGCTACCAGATTAACGCTTTTCAGATTGGCCGCGGTGAGGATCGCGACGAACATCACCACCCAAATCCATGGCGCAACCCCCGGGAACAGCGCGGAAAGGTAAATTTTCGCTAGCAGGACGTTAATCATCGGCAGGAAAAGGTAGTCAAGCAGTGACGACCAGCCGACCATAAACCCCACGTGCGGATTGATGGCTTTCTGCGCATAGGTATAGGCCGAACCGGCCTGTGGAAACTGGCGCACCAGCTTTCCATAACTGATGGCGGTAAACAGTACTCCCGCCAGGGCCAGCAGGTAGGAGGCCGGAACATGGCCATTGCTGATACCCGAAACAATGCCAAAGGTGTCAAACACCGTCATCGGGGTGAGATAGGCCAACCCCATCACCACCACCTGCCACAGCTTCAGGGATTTACGCAGCTGTGCTTTGCCCGGCTGGGCAGAATGATCAGCAGAAGAGTTAGTCGACATAATTTTCCTCCCCGCTACGAGTCCAGATCTGCGTTCGAAACGTGGGTACAGCAGACCTGGGTCGTGTCGGGGAGGAATGGCATAAAAAAGGCGTCAATGTGGTACGGCGCAGATGCGGTCCGTATTTACTGCGGGAGCCATGAATACTCACGCGGGGCGGGTTTTTAAACATTGGCATCATCACATTTCCTCGTCACAAACTCTGTCGGTTATCTGAAGACCCGTTGTCGCCCGCGCTCCATTACGCGACATCCGGGAAATGGCAGGTATTCCTGCAATTTTTACGGGCTGGCTCCGCTCAGCCCGCATGATGCGACTTCTTTTTCAATGACCTGTACAACGGTCAGGCGTTTTTCAGCATCCACTCAATTTCAGTGTCGGTAATCAGACGTTCAAACTGGATAAGCTCATCGTTTTTACAGGCGTGATACACATGGCTAAACCGCTCACCCAATAGTTCACGCAGACTGTCATTTTGCATAAACTCCCACAGCGCATCGCTCTGGCGAATCGGGAACGGCAGCCCTTCCTGCTCCAGACCGTTACCCTCAACTTCTTCTTGTAACGGCAGTTCGTTATCCAGACCGTGAAGGATCCCCGCCAGAATGGTCGACATCACCAGATACGGGTTGGCATCAGCCCCCGCTACGCGATATTCAACCCGATGGTTATCACGGTCGCCGCAGGGAATCCGCAGCGCTACCGTACGATTGTTGTGCCCCCAGGACGCCTGGGTCGGAACATACATCCCCGGCTGGAAGCGGCGATAGGAGTTCACATTCGGCGCCAGAAGCGCCATTGATGCGGGCATCAGATCAATCATCCCAGCGAGCGCACGCTTTAATAACGCGGAATCATCGCCATTCGCATCAGCCAGCACGTTCTCACCTTTGTTATTCATGACGCTGATGTGGATATGCATCCCGCTACCGGCATGCTCCTCATAAGGTTTTGCCATAAACGTGGCATGCATCTTATGTTTCTCCGCCACCAGCCGTACCAGACGTTTCAGCGCCAGCGCGTCATCGCAGGCGTCGAGCACGTTGTCGGTATGGTAGAGGTTGATTTCAAACTGCCCTGGGGAGGCTTCAGCCACCGCGCCGTCGGCCGGGATCAGCTGCAAACGGGCCAGTTCATCGATATCGTTCAGCACATCAGCAAAGTGGTTCAGGTTATCAACCGAATAAACCTGACTTTGGGTATTTCGATCATCCGTTCCCGGCGCGCATGGCGGCTGCAGATAACCTTCGGGGTCACGCTTACGATCGAGTAAATAGAACTCCAGCTCTACCGCTACGACGGGGAACAGACCGCGCTGGCGAAGTTTCTGCCAGAGTCGGTTTAGTACGTTCCGCGGCTCAACGTCAAAGGGAGCGCCATCTTCATCCAGCATCGTCAGCATCATCTGCGCAATAAATTCCGGATCGGCAGCCGAAGGGGTTAACGTACCTGCCACGGGTACACAGGTCCGATCGGGTTCGCCAAGCTCCTGGCCTAATCCCGCCTCTTCGACCACATTGCCCAGAATATCCATCGCGAAAACGGATGCCGGGAAATAGCAGCCTTTCTCTAACTTATGCAATCCCGCAACGGGAAGGCGCTTACCGCGAAAACAGCCATTAAGGTCGGTTAACAACACATCCACATACTGCGTATTAGGATAGCGTTCCAGATACTGCTTAACTTCGCGCGCAAACGCGCTACTTCGTCTCTCTTCAGAATGCTGAACAAAATTCTCAACTTCTACGATATTGGTTTCCATGATTCACCGCCGTTGGCCTGGTAAGCTGTTCTGTGATTTGACTGTTAAATATAATGTCCACCCTTCGACTCTGGATGCAAACAAATTGTTTGTCAAATGTTAAATTAAGTTTGCTAGAAGGTTATTCCGCTGCTAGATTGAGAAAATAATGAACGGAATGGCACAACAAGGAACCGTTTGGCAATAATTTATTCCAAAACGTGAGGTCGATCATGGGCAATATATTTGACAAGCCAGTTATTGGTGTAGTGATGTGTAGGAACAGGCTTAAGGGTCACCAGACCCAGACTCTGCAAGAAAAGTACCTGAATGCGGTATTAAATGCCGGTGGATTACCGATAGCGCTTCCCCATGCGCTTGCGGAACCCGAATTGTTGAACGCGCTGTTACCGAAACTGGACGGTATCTTCCTGCCAGGAAGCCCAAGCAATGTGCAGCCGCACCTCTATGGTGAAAATGGCGATGAGTCTGACGCCGATCCCGGGCGTGATCTTCTGAGCATGGCGCTAATTACCGCCGGGCTCGAAAGGCGCATTCCCATTTTCGCCATCTGCCGGGGCTTGCAGGAATTAGTTGTCGCCACTGGCGGGACTCTGTATCGTCGCCTGTGCGATCACTCACAGTTCCTGGAACATCGTGAAGATGCGGAACTCCCGGTGGAGCAGCAATATGCACCATCTCATGAAGTCCAGGTTCAACAGGGAGGATTGCTATCTCAGTTAATACCAGGTTGCAGCACGTTTTGGGTTAACTCCTTGCATGGTCAGGGCGCAAAAACCCTTGGCCCGCAGCTGCGCGTGGAAGCACGCTCGCAGGATGGATTAGTGGAAGCTGCCAGCGTCCATGACCATCCTTTCGCGCTCGGCGTGCAGTGGCACCCGGAATGGAACAGTAGCGAATACGCCCTGTCGCGTTTGTTACTTGAAGGTTTTATCACCGCTTGTCAGAACCACCTCGCTGAAAAACAGCGACTCTGACCACTACAGTTAAGGAAATGCAATTATGAGCGATGACGGCCTGGCGCCGGGTAAACGTTTGTCAGAGATCCGCCAGCAATTGGGTCTTTCGCAGCGTCGTGCCGCCGAACTGTCTGGGTTAACGCATAGCGCCATCAGCACCATAGAGCAGGATAAAGTCAGTCCTGCCATCAGTACGCTGCAAAAGCTATTGAAAGTATATGGGCTGTCGCTCTCCGAGTTCTTCGCGGAACCGGAAAAGCCTGACGAACCGCAGGTGGTTATCAATCAGGATGATTTGATTGAGATCGGGAGTCAGGGAGTATCCATGAAGCTGGTACACAACGGAAATCCGAATCGTACGCTGGCAATGATGTTTGAAACCTATCAGCCAGGCACGACAACCGGGGAGAGAATTAAACATCAGGGTGAAGAGATTGGCACAATACTGGAAGGTGAAGTGATACTGACCATCAACGGTCAAACGTATCCTCTTGTTGCAGGGCAAAGCTATGCCATTAACACCGGCATACCACACAGCTTCAGCAACACCTCGGCAGGGATCTGCCGCATCATCAGTGCCCACACTCCCACCACTTTCTAATAAGTAGCGGCCTGAGTTTCTCAGGCCTTCTTAAATAACGCGCATTAACAGGGTACATCCCTGGGGCATCGTGCAGCCTGATTTTGCCTGAAAAAGATCAGCAACGAACTTTATCTTATTGATATAAAAGGAGTAGCTATGAACTTTCAGAATCTTAAATATTGGCGTGAGAAAGCCAGCCATTATTCACCAGAGACCCGTTTATTTATTAACGGCGAATATTGTGCCGCCGCTGATAACGAAACCTTTATTACGCTGGATCCGGCAGGACAACGTCCTCTGGCTAAAGTCGCCCGCGGTAAAAAAGCGGATGTGGACCGCGCGGTCACCGCAGCCCGTACCGTCTTTGAACGCGGAGACTGGTCGCAAGCATCACCCGCAGAGCGCAAAGCGGTACTGCACAAACTCGCCGATTTAATGGAGCAGCATCACGAGGAGCTGGCGCTACTGGAAACGCTCGATACCGGTAAACCGATTCGCCATAGCCTGCGTGATGATATTCCCGGCGCGGCGCGCGCCATCCGCTGGTATGCCGAAGCTATAGATAAAGTCTATGGCGAAGTTGCCACTACCTCGGTGAACGATCTGGCACTGATTGTGCGCGAACCGGTGGGCGTGATTGCCGCCATCGTACCGTGGAATTTTCCTCTGCTGCTGGCCTGCTGGAAACTCGGCCCGGCACTGGCTGCGGGTAACAGCGTGATCCTCAAACCCTCGGAGAAATCACCGCTGACCGCCATTCGCCTGGCTGCGCTGGCTAAAAAAGCAGGTTTGCCAGATGGCGTTCTCAGCGTTGTTAGCGGGTATGGTCACGAAGCGGGTCAGGCGTTGTCACAACATCCGGATGTTGATGTGATCACCTTTACCGGCTCGACCCGTACCGGCAAGCAACTGCTCAAAGACGCTGGCGACAGCAACATGAAACGCGTCTGGCTGGAGGCCGGAGGTAAAAGCGCCAATATCGTGTTTGCCGACTGTCCGGATCTGCCGAAAGCCGCCGCTAATGCAGCGGCAGGTATCTTCTATAACCAGGGCCAGGTTTGTATCGCCGGTACGCGCCTGCTGCTGGAAGAGAGTATTGCCGACGAATTTATCGCGCTGCTGAAAGAGCAGGCGAAAAACTGGCAGCCTGGCAACCCGCTGGATCCGGAAACCACGATGGGCACGCTTATCGACAATGCGCATGCCGACACCGTGCACGGTTTTATTCGCGACGGTGAAGCGCAAGGCACGCTGGCGCTGGATGGCCGCAGCCACGTACATCCGGCCGCTATCGGCCCGACTATTTTTGTCGATACCGCGCCGCAGGCCCACGTCAGCCGCGATGAAATCTTCGGCCCGGTACTGGTCGTCACCCGTTTTAGCAGTGAAGCCGAAGCCCTGGCGCTGGCCAACGACAGTGACTACGGCCTCGGCGCCGCGGTCTGGACCCGCGATTTGTCGCGTGCCCATCGTATGAGCCGTCGCCTGAAAGCCGGCTCAGTCTTCGTGAATAACTACAACGACGGTGATATGACCGTGCCGTTCGGCGGTTATAAGCAAAGCGGTAACGGACGCGATAAATCCCTGCATGCGCTGGAAAAATTTAGCGAACTGAAAACCATCTGGATCTCCCTGGAGTCTTAATCATGACTGAACATACCAGCAGTTATTACGCCGCAAGCGCCAATCAGTACGAACCGTTTCCGACCCTTAGCGAATCGGTTAGCTGTGATGTTTGCGTCGTGGGCGGTGGTTATACCGGACTTTCCTCCGCCCTGCATTTAGCGGAAATGGGTTACGACGTGGTGCTACTGGAATCCGCGCGTATTGGTTTCGGGGCCAGCGGACGTAACGGCGGTCAGTTGGTGAACTCCTACAGTCGCGATATCGACGTCATCGAACGTACCTATGGCCCGGACGCCGCTAAAATGCTCGGTGGAATGATGTTTGAAGGCGGCAATATCATCCGCGAACGCATCAAGCGTTATCAGATCGAATGCGATTATCGTCCAGGCGGGCTGTTTGTAGCGCTGAACCACAAACAGATGGAAACGCTGGAAGAGCAGAAGTCGAACTGGGAACGCTACGGCAACACGCAGCTTGAACTGTTAGACAGCAGTGAAATTCGTCGCGAAGTCAGCAGCGATCGTTATGTCGGCGCGCTGCTCGACCACAGCGGTGGTCATATTCACCCGCTGAACCTGGCGATTGGCGAAGCTAACGCCATTCGTCTGAACGGCGGACGCGTCTTTGAGCAGTCGCCAGTCACCCGTATTCAGCACACCAGCCCGGCGGTGGTCAGCACTGAAAAAGGCCAGGTGACGGCCCGCTTTGTGATCGTCGCGGGCAACGCCTATCTCGGAGACAAACTCGAACCTGCGCTGGCAAAAAGCAGCATGCCGTGTGGCACGCAGGTATTAACCACCGAACCGCTGTCGGCGGAGATTGCGCGCTCGCTGATACCGAAAAACTACTGCGTGGAAGATTGTAACTACCTGCTCGATTACTACCGTCTGACCGGCGATAACCGCCTGCTGTACGGCGGTGGCGTAGTCTACGGCGCTCGCGACCCAGACGATATTGAGCGTCTGGTGATGCCGAAACTGCTGAAGACCTTCCCGCAATTGCAGGGGGTAAAAATTGATTACCGCTGGACCGGTAATTTCCTGTTAACGCTGTCTCGTATGCCGCAGTTCGGCCGTCTTGATACCAACATTTACTATATGCAGGGCTACAGCGGCCACGGCGTGACCTGTACTCACCTGGCAGGGCGCCTGATTTCCGAACTGCTGCGCGGGGATGCCGAGCGCTTTGACGCGTTCGCCAAACTGCCGCACTACCCGTTCCCAGGAGGCCGCAGCCTGCGCATTCCGTTTACCGCCATGGGGGCGGCATATTACAGCTTACGCGATCGCCTTGGGGTTTAAGTTCTTCCGCGATAAACCCGACGCACAGGGCGATTCCCCCTGTGCGTTTTTTTATTCCTGGAAAGCGAAAAACAGGTAACAGGTACGAAAATATCGCAATAGGACATAACCACACTCTTTGCATTGTTTCTCCCTTCCGATCGGATACGCTTTTTTAGATATCGCTGGCGGCATGCGCCAGAACTCAACGGGGGAAGAAACGCGTGTTATGAATACGAATAATGAGGAGACCTTTTATCAGGCGATGCGCCGGAAGGGAGTGAGCCGACGCAGTTTTCTTAAATACTGTAGCCTCGCCGCAACATCGCTGGGATTAGGGGCTGGAATGACGCCCCGAATAGCCTGGGCGCTGGAGAACAAACCCCGGATCCCGGTCGTCTGGATCCACGGACTGGAATGCACCTGCTGTACCGAATCGTTTATTCGCTCCTCGCACCCACTCGCCAAAGACGTCATCCTCTCTCTGATTTCCCTCGATTACGACGACACGCTGATGGCCGCCGCCGGAACGCAGGCCGAAGAGGTATTTGAAGACATTCTGAGCCGCTACCACGGCCGATACATTCTGGCAGTCGAGGGCAACCCTCCGCTGGGCGAGCAAGGGATGTTTTGCATCAGCAGCGGGCGCCCTTTTATTGAAAAGTTAAAACGAGCCGCAGCAGGAGCCAGCGCGATTATCGCCTGGGGAACCTGCGCCTCCTGGGGCTGCGTGCAGGCTGCCCGGCCTAACCCTACCCAGGCTACGCCGATCGATAAGGTGATCACCGATAAGCCGATCGTGAAAGTGCCCGGCTGCCCGCCGATTCCGGATGTCATGAGCGCCATCATTACCTACATGGTGACATTTGATCGTTTGCCTGAACTCGATCGTTTGGGGCGTCCGTTGATGTTCTATGGTCAGCGTATTCACGATAAATGCTACCGCCGCGCCCACTTTGACGCCGGGGAGTTCGTTGAGAGTTGGGACGATGACGCCGCCCGCAAAAGCTATTGCCTGTACAAAATGGGCTGCAAAGGGCCAACCACCTATAACGCCTGTTCCACCACCCGCTGGAATGGTGGCGTTTCTTTCCCCATCCAGTCCGGCCACGGTTGTCTGGGATGTTCGGAAAACGGCTTCTGGGATCGCGGTTCGTTCTACAGCCGCGTGGTTGATATTCCACAAATGGGGACGCATTCAACCGCCGATACCGTGGGCCTCACCGCGCTAGGCGTCGTGGCGGCCGGTGTCGGTGTTCACGCAGTCGCCAGCGCCGTCAATCAACACAACCGCCACAAACAGCAACTAGCCGACGCCGGACAACAGTCTCCAGACAATAAGGATAAACAGGCATGAGCAATTCGTATCAAACCCAGGGATATACAGTCAATAATGCCGGTCGCCGTCTGGTTGTGGATCCCATTACGCGCATTGAAGGCCATATGCGTTGTGAAGTGAACATTAATGAGCAAAACATCATCACCAACGCGGTTTCCTGCGGCACCATGTTCCGCGGGCTGGAGATCATTCTACAGGGGCGCGACCCGCGCGATGCCTGGGCATTCGTCGAACGAATTTGCGGAGTGTGCACCGGCGTACATGCGCTCGCCTCGGTCTATGCCATTGAGGACGCTATTGGCATAAAGGTGCCCGACAACGCCAACATCATTCGCAATATTATGCTGGCGACGCTGTGGTGCCACGACCATCTGGTGCACTTTTACCAGTTAGCCGGAATGGACTGGATTGACGTGCTGAATGCCCTGAAAGCAGATCCGCGCGCCACATCGCAGCTGGCACAAAGCCTTTCAGCCTGGCCGATGTCTTCTCCAGGCTACTTCTTTGACGTCCAAAATCGCCTTAAGAAATTTGTCGAAGGCGGTCAGTTGGGGATTTTTCGCAACGGTTACTGGGGACATCCGCAGTACAAGCTGTCGCCAGAGGCCAACCTGATGGGCTTTGCCCACTATCTGGAAGCGCTCGATTTTCAGCGCGAGATCATCAAAATCCATACGGTGTTTGGCGGTAAGAATCCGCATCCGAACTGGATTGTCGGTGGGATGCCGTGCGCTATCAATATCGATCAGAGCGGCGCGGTAGGCGCAGTCGATATGGAACGCCTGAACCTGGTGCAGTCGATCATCACCCGCACCGCTGATTTCATCAACAACGTCATGGTGCCTGACGCGCTGGCTATCGGCCAGTTCAATAAACCCTGGAGCCAGATTGGCACCGGGCTTTCTGATAAGTGCGTCTTAAGCTACGGCGCGTTCCCGGATATCGCCAATGACTTCAGCGCGAAGAGCCTGTTGATGCCTGGCGGCGCGGTGATTAATGGTGATTTTAACAACGTCATGCCGGTGGACCTGGACGATCAGCAGCAAATTCAGGAGTTTGTCGATCATGCCTGGTATCGTTATCCGGACGATCAATTAGGTCGCCACCCGTTCGAAGGGATTACTGAACCCTGGTACAACCCGGGCGATGTCAAAGGCAGCGATACCGATATCAAGCAGCTCAACGAACAGGAACGCTATTCGTGGATTAAAGCCCCGCGCTGGCGGGGACACGCTATGGAAGTTGGGCCGTTGGCGCGTACGCTGATTGCCTATCACAAAGGGGATGCCGCCACGATTGAATCCGTGGATCGCATGATGTCCGCCCTCAAGCTGCCGCTGTCGGGTATGCAATCAACGCTGGGACGTATTCTGTGCCGCGCGCACGAAGCGCAGTGGGCCGTGAGCAAGCTGCAATATTTCTTCGACAAGCTGATGACCAACCTGAAAAACGGCAATCTGGCTACCGCAAATACCGAAAAGTGGGAGCCTGAAAGCTGGCCGCAGCACTGTCGCGGGATCGGTTTTACCGAAGCGCCGCGCGGAGCATTAGGCCACTGGGCATCGATTCGCGACCAGAAGATCGACCTGTATCAATGCGTGGTGCCGACCACCTGGAATGCCAGCCCGCGCGATCCAAAGGGACAAATTGGCGCTTACGAGGCGGCGCTGATGGGCACCCAAATGGCGATACCGGATCAACCGTTGGAGATCCTGCGCACCTTGCACAGCTTCGACCCCTGCCTGGCATGTTCAACCCACGTACTCGGCGACGACGGCAGCGAACTTATCGCCGTCCAGGTTCGCTAAGCGTTAAGGAACGGAACGATGACTGGAAAAACATCCCCACGCGTCGGGGAGGCGCGTGATACCGCCACCAGCCACTATGTGTTTGAAGCGCCAGTACGCTTGTGGCACTGGCTGACGGTGGGCTGCATGTTGGTGTTGATGGTGACCGGATACTTCATTGGCCGACCGCTGCCGTCGGTCAGCGGTGAGGCCACTTATCTGTTCTATATGGGCGACATTCGGCTGGTGCATTTCGCCGCCGCCATGGTGTTCACGGTGATACTGCTGATGCGCATTTACTGGGCCTTCGTCGGTAACCGTTATTCACGCGAACTGTTTATCGTGCCGGTCTGGCGGCGCAGTTGGTGGCAGGGTGCGTATTCTGTGGTGCGTTGGTATCTGTTTCTGGAAAAAAAACCGGGAGATGATATCGGTCATAACCCCATCGCGCAGGCGGCGATGTGCGGTTATTTCCTGCTTTCCGTTTTTATGATCCTCACCGGTTTTGCCTTATACAGCGAACATAGCCAGTACGCCATTTTTACCCCTTTCCGCTATGTGACGGAGTTTTTCTACTGGACCGGCGGGAACTCTCTCGATATCCACAGCTGGCATCGGTTAGGGATGTGGTTCATCGCCGCCTTCATCGTAGGCCATGTGTATATGGCGATTCGTGAGGACATCATGTCTGACGAGACCGTCATCTCAACCATGATTAACGGCTTTCGTAGTCATAAGTTTCCTAAGGGTCAGCACGATAAGGAGGCGTCATGAGCGAACCTAACGTCATCGTGATGGGCTTAGGCAACCTGCTGTGGGCAGATGAAGGGTTTGGTATTCGCCTCGCTGAGCGCCTGTACGCTCATTATCACTGGCCTGAATCGGTAGAGATTGTTGACGGCGGCACGCAGGGACTGAATCTGCTGGGCTACGTTGAGCAGGCCAGCCATTTGCTGCTGCTTGACGCCATCGACTACGGGCTCGCACCAGGCACCCTGCAAACTTACGCCGGAGACAAAGTCCCGAGTTACCTCAGCGCCAAAAAAATGAGTCTGCATCAGAACAGCTTCTCTGAAGTGCTGGCTCTGGCGGATATTCGCGGCCATCTCCCCGCGCACATCGCTCTGGTGGGACTACAGCCTGTACAGCTGGACGACTATGGCGGCAGCCTGACCGACATCGCGCGCGCTCAGCTCCCGGCGGCAGAACAGGCCGCGCTTACGCAACTGGCCGCGTGGGGTATTGCGCCACAGATAAGCGATGAAACGCGTTGCCTGAACTATGACTGCCTGTCGATGGAAAACTATGAAGGCGTGCGTATTCGCCAGTATCGCGTAACGCTGGAGAGATAATTAACATGTTGAATGACCAACCGTTTTCTGCGCTATGGCAGCGAATGCTGGCTAAGGGCTGGCAACCGCTGAGCGCATCTGAACTGGATGACTGGATAACCCGCGTGCGTGATGGCGTGGTCCTGCTCAGTAGCGATCCTCGCCGTACACCGGAAGTCAGCGATAACCCGGTCATGATTGCCGAGTTGCTCCGCGAGTTTCCCCAGTTTGACTGGCACATCGCCATGGCGGATCTTGAACACAGCGAGGCGATCGGCGATCGCTTTGGCGTGTTCCGTTTTCCGGCTACCCTGGTGTTTACCCAGGGTGAGCTGCGCGGCATTCTCAGCGGTATCCACCCGTGGGCCGACCTGCTCAACCTGATGCGTCCCCTCGTTGAACAACGCATACCGCCGGAGTCTGCATGATGAGCGATTCCTTTTTTCATCTGCTGGGGCCGGGAACGCAGCCGGGTGATGACAGCTTCAGCATGAATCCCTTGCCCCTCACCTGCCAGGTCAACAGCGACCCCAGCATGGCAACACTGGAAAACTGTCCGCACAGCCCGGCGGTGATGGCATTGTTAGCCGATGTGCGCCACCAGCTCACCCAGAGAATTCCCGCCAAACAGGATGTGCTGGGATGGGATTTATCCGCGCTCAATGCAGACGATCTCACCTTTCTGAATACGCTACTCGGCGAAGGCGAAGTTTCCGTGCGCATTCAGCATGCTGACGGCAGGGCGAGCGAGATTCAGGAGTCGATTTTCTGCGGTATCTGGCGGGTGCGTTGTCAGAATGACAAGGGGCAATGGCAGGAACATCTGGAAGCAGGTAGCGCGCCACGGGCGCTGTGGCAGGCGGCAACAATCAATACGCTGCCGGACGATAGCCTGCTGCCTCCGCCTATAGATGGGTTGATGAATGGCCTGACGCTGGCCCAGGAACTGCTGGCGCACGTGCGCGATCCGGCAGCGCAACCCCATAGCATTAATCTCACCCAACTGCCGATTAGCGACGCGGATCGCCTGTTCCTCGCCCGCCTGTGCGGCGAAGGACACATTCAAATCCGCACCATCGGCTACGGCGAGAGCCAAATCGATGCCATGGCGCTGCGCCATGTCTGGCATGTTCGCTGTCTGGATACCCTGAAAGGGCTTCTGCTTGAGAGTTATGAGATCTGTCCGTTGCCGGAACTGGTGTTGGCCGCACCGGAAGATCTGCTCGACTCGCTCGAGCGCCTGGATGAAGTCTGCGGCTGGCTGGCATCCGGCCCGCCTGCCTGATCCCCCTCTTTAGACCCGCGTACTTTTCTACTGCGGGTCTGGCGTTTTCTTCCTTACCTATTCACTCTCTAATGCCTGATGGAGTTCGCATGTGGGACGTCATTGACTTATCGCGCTGGCAGTTTGCGCTGACCGCGCTGTACCATTTTCTGTTTGTTCCCCTGACGCTGGGGCTGATTTTTTTGCTGGCCATCATGGAAACCCTGTTCGTGGTGACCGGCAAAACAGTCTACCGCGACATGACGCGTTTCTGGGGAAAGCTATTCGGTATTAACTTTGCGCTCGGCGTGGCAACCGGCCTGACCATGGAGTTTCAGTTCGGCACTAACTGGTCGCTCTATTCCAACTATGTGGGTGATATTTTCGGTGCCCCGCTGGCGATGGAAGCCCTGATGGCTTTCTTTCTTGAATCCACCTTCGTGGGGCTGTTCTTCTTTGGCTGGCAGCGCTTAAACAAGTATCAGCATTTACTGGTGACCTGGCTGGTTGCGTTTGGCTCTAACATCTCGGCCCTGTGGATCCTCAACGCCAACGGCTGGATGCAGTATCCGACAGGCGCTCGCTTTAATATTGATACCCTGCGCATGGAGATGAGCAGCTTTAGCGAGCTGGTCTTTAACCCCGTCAGCCAGGTGAAATTTGTGCATACCGTGATGTCCGGTTATGTCACCGGCGCCATGTTCGTGATGTCTATTAGCGCCTGGTATTTGCTGCGTGGTCGCAATCGCGAGTTCGCCCGGCGCTCCTTCGCGGTGGGTTCCGTCTTTGGCACGCTGGCTATCCTCGGCACGCTACAACTGGGTGATAGCTCAGCCTATGAGGTCGCCCAACTCCAGCCGGTAAAACTGGCGGCAATGGAGGGCGAATGGCAAACCGAACCGGCCCCCGCGCCCTTTCATGTCATCGCATGGCCGCAGCAGGAGAAAGAGCGTAACGCCTTTGCCGTGAAGATACCGGCCCTGCTGGGTATTCTGGCGACCCACTCTTTAGATACCCCAGTTCCAGGACTCAAAAATCTGATGGCGGACGCGTTGCCACGCCTGCAGCGGGGCCTGGAGGCGTGGTTACTGATGCAGGAAATTGCCAAAGGTAACCGCACGCCGCAGGTGCTGAAGGCTTTCCACGCCGTAGAAAATGATCTGGGTTACGGCATCCTGTTGGCGAACTACGCGCCTGATATGAATCATGTGACCCCCGCGCAATATCAGGCCGCGCAACGCGGCGCAATTCCGCAGGTGGCCCCCGTGTTCTGGAGCTTTCGCATCATGATTGCTTGCGGTTCGCTGCTGCTACTGGTGATGGCGATTGCGTTGATACAGACCTTACGCTGGCGTATCGACCAGCATCGCTGGGTACTGCGCATGACACTATGGAGCCTGCCGTTCCCGTGGATTGCCATCGAAGCTGGCTGGTTTATGACGGAGTTTGGCCGCCAGCCATGGGCGATTCAGGATATTTTGCCGACATGGTACGCCCACTCCGCGCTGAGCGCAGGCCAGTTGGCCTTCTCGATGGGGCTAATTCTCACGCTTTACACCCTGTTTTTAATTGCTGAGGTCTACCTGATGCAGAAATACGCGCGCCTTGGTCCAGATGCAATGCATAACCAGCAACCAGCGCAACAACAGGGATAAAGGAGACAATCATGTTGGATTATGAAACGTTGCGGCTCATTTGGTGGCTGCTGATTGGCATCATTCTGGTGGCCTTTATGGTCACTGACGGGTTTGATATGGGGGTCGGCTGCCTGTTACCGCTGATCGCGCGAAACGATGACGAGCGACGGGTGTTAATCAATAGCGTCGGGGCGCACTGGGAAGGTAACCAGGTGTGGCTTATTCTGGCGGGTGGTGCATTATTCGCGGCCTGGCCGCGGGTCTATGCCGCCGCATTTTCGGGGTTTTATGTGGCAATGATCCTGGTGCTGTGTGCCCTTTTCTTCCGCCCGTTGGCCTTTGATTATCGCGGCAAAATAGCCAATGCACGCTGGCGTGCTATGTGGGACACCGGGTTGGTTATCGGGAGCCTGGTCCCTCCTGTTATCTTCGGCGTCGCGTTCGGCAACCTTTTCCTGGGCGTGCCTTTTATCTTCACACCACAGCTTCATGTGCAATACCTGGGCACTTTCTGGCAGTTACTCACCCCCTTTGCGCTGCTGTGCGGCGCATTAAGCCTGATGCTGGTTATTCTGCAAGGGGGCATGTGGATCCAGTTGAAGACCGACGGCATTCTTCACCAACGCGCGCTCTCTGCTACCCGTCGTAGCGCAATGCTGGTCGTGCTCTGCTTTCTGTTAGCCGGTTACTGGCTATGGACGGGGATCGACGGCTATGTGCTACTTAGCCAGGAGCCGAATGGTCCTTCCAACCCGCTATTAAAAATGGTAACGACCTCACCGGGCGCATGGATGGCGCACTTTTATCAGTCACCACTGCTGTTAATTATTCCGCTGCTTGGCATGATTTTCCCGATGCTCGCGATCTATGCCTGCGGGCAACGTCGGGCCGTATGGGGATTTTTGTGCGCTTCACTGACCCAGACCTGCGTGATCTTCACCGCCGGAATCACCCTGTTTCCGTTTGTGATGCCTTCAAGCGCGTATCCGCTCTCCAGCCTGACGGTGTGGGACAGTACCTCCAGCCAGATGACGCTCAGTATCATGCTGGTTATTGTGCTGATTTTTCTACCGATCGTTCTGCTTTATACCGTGTGGAGTTATTACAAAATGCTGGGACGAATCAATGTAGAAACGATCCGCCGCCACAATCACGAACTTTACTAGGGAGGACCGTACGATGTGGTATCTGTTTTGGTTTGTCGGCATTCTGCTGATGTGCGCACTCTCCACGCTGGCGCTGGTCTGGCTGGAGTCGCGGCAGAAATAATTCTGCGCGTACGCTACGCTTTCTGGCTCCCCGGTTTATTCGGGGAGCTTTTTTATCCCCTTTCCATCAGCTCGCCAAGACGCTGAATCTGCCGTCCCTGGTTATCGAAATTACGCTCATCGAGCCACAGATCGTAGGCAGGTCGAAGTGTCGGGTACTCACTGTCAATGATTGAGTACCATGCGGTATCACGATTTCGTCCACGGGTAACGATAGCCTGCCGAAATATACCTTCAAAACTGAAACCAAAGCGCTCTGCCGCCCTACGGGAAGGCGCATTGAAGGCATCACATTTCCATTCAAAGCGGCGATAGCCCAGATCCTCAAAAACGTACTTTAAAAGCAATGAGATGACTTCCGTTGAGATTCGCGTGCGTTTCATGCGTACGGAGTAAGAAACATGCCCTACCTCAATCACACCATTTGCGGGATCAATCCGCATCAGTGCAAACGTACCAACAGGTTTCATACTGGTTAAATCGATCACGGCAAAATGCATTGGATCTGTCTGTTCTTCCATGTTTTTTAAATAAACCAGGAAGGCATCAAAAGTTTCAAAAGGTCCGACCGCCAGATATGTCCAGTCACGACAATCGCTTGCTTCGCAGTACGCTTCATACAACTCTTTTGCATGACGTTCGGTGTTAATGCGTTCAAGCTTACAATAGCGACCTGTAATTTGCTGAGCCTGTGGAAAGGGTGCGCCTTTCCAGTCAGACAAAGTCATACCTACGAGTTGTTGGTATTGATTAAAGACGCCCGGCATATCTGTACCTCTTACAAAACAGAACTAAACCAGCGCAGGGTATGATCAAACTGAGCAGTCCAAAAGAACCACAATGCGTGTTTTTAACGGATCCACACTATTTAATTGTACAAAAAACAAACTCTATATTTTTGCCCGTAGCGAAAGAAACGTATTTACTGCATTAATGCTAAGAGCTGAATAAATTATAATTTAAATAACCTGAGCCAAACGACGAATCCCATCAACAATTGCCTCTACCGGATGATTTGCAAAACCAATCAAAATCCCCTGTCGTGATACATCGCTCTGGTAATAACGACTTAGTGATAGTATTCCCATCCCTAGTAATCTGGCTTGCTCCTCAACTTCATTTCCGGTTAATCCGTTTTGTAGCCAGCACACAATATGGACGCCAGAGTCAGAAGGCTGCACAATCATTTTATCAGCCAGGTATTCTTGAATAGCATTGACCAGCGCAGTTCTTCTTTCATAGCATGCCTTACGAATTCGGCGCACATGACTGGCATAGTGACCATCCTCAATAAAATTCGCCATCACAGCCTGTTCAAGATAACTGGTGCCAAGATCGGAAAAATATTTCGTCACCATAATCTGTTCTTGTAAACCCGGCGGGACAACTAAAAAACCTAAACGGAATTCCGGGTACATCATTTTAGAAAATGTTCCGGCGTAGATTACGCGTTGATTCTGATCTAATCCTTGCAGAGCTTGTAAAGAACGGTCGGCATAACGGAACTCGCTATTATAGTCATCTTCAAATATCCATGCCTGATTCGACTTCGCCCATTCCAGCAACTCAAAACGCCGGGATAAACTTAACGTTCCACTTAATGGATATTGATCCGACGGGACGACATAGGCCAGCTTAGCGTCAGGAAAATGATCAATACCATAGCGGACGTTCATTCCCTCGCTATCTACCGGTACCGGCCTCACCATCGCGCCAACTGACATGAAGGCTCCGCGAGCGCCTTTGTAACCCGGGTCGTCCAGCCAAACGTCACTTCCTGCCGACAGCAATGCTCGTGCAGTAATGTTCAATGCCTGTTGAATACCATTTACGATGATTATCTGATCTTCGTTACAGTTCACTCCACGCGTTGTTTTAATGTAGCGGCAAACCGCTTTTCTCAAAGGAAGGTACCCGCAAGGATGAGTGTGAGCGCCCAGTTGATGCCGGGATTGTCTCCAGACACGTTGCAGTAGCTTTCCCCATAACGCATGCGGGAAGAGATCCGTACACCCGACACCAACCGCAAATAGGCGGTTCATGCCGCGCCCTTCATACTCATTTGACCACAAATCGCGAACAGGATTATTTCGGCTGTGAACCTGTTCATCAGGCGAGACGACGCCCCCCGACGCCATCTTTGGATAGCTATTGCTGATACTCCGATCCGGAATATTATGTGAGACATATGTTCCAGACCCTTTACGGGTCAGGATATACCCTTCATCTAATAGCCTGTCATAACCGGCGATCGCTGAGTTTCGTGAAATTGACATCATCTCGGACAATGCCCTGGTTGACGGCATTTTTGTTCCTGGCGGCAATCGCCCTTCGAGGATGTGATCGCGGAGGATGTGGTAAACCTGCTCCTTAACCGCGCCTTTTCCTAAAACAAATCCTTGAAATAAAGGCGCATTGTTTTTCTTCATTGTATTAACCTTTATACTAAAAGTGGATCCTATCAATATATCGAAAGTGTCTCTTTACGAGAATTTATAAAGTTCTTAGTATCATCATACTAACACATTACTCGTATAAAATATCAGGATATATATGACTAACATGAATACCGTTACTATTGAAAGTGCAGAACAAAAAGACTACGCCTGCTGGCTTCCTTTATGGATAAACTATCAAACATTTTATCGCACTAAAATTTCAGATGAAGTAACAAAATTAACGTGGGAGCGTTTCCTTACCCCGAGCGAACCTGTTTATTGTGCTGTTGCCAAATATGATGGAAAAATAGTGGGACTGGTGCATTATCTCTTTCACCGTTCAACATGGGCAGAATCCAACTATTGCTATCTCGAAGATTTATTTGTTAGCGAAGAGGTACGTGGTCAACATATCGGTAAACAGCTTATCGAGTATGTCCAACAACAAGCCAAAAAACACCACGCGTCAAGATTATACTGGCATACGCATGAAACCAATCTCCGTGGACAACGTCTGTATGACTGGGTGGCCCAAAAGAGCGGGATGATCGAATATCGTATGTAAGGATAATAATACTCAGGATAGTATTTAATTATTCAGTACTAAAAATAAGCCTCTGAGTAGATATACTCAGAGGATGTCTCGGTGACAAATCCCCCCAACCTGAATAAGATAAGGAAAAAAACCAGCGATAAGCAAATTCTTGAGAATCAAAAAGGTAAAGAGCCAGCATGGCAACGATAAAGGATGTTGCAGAGTTAGCGGGAGTGTCCACCGCAACAGTTTCACGTGTTATTAATCAAACCGCATGGGTTGAACCCGTGACGCGTGAGCGTGTTGAAAAAGCCATGCGCGAACTGAACTATCATCGCAATGCCGCCGCTATTGCATTAGCGAAACGCAGCGGTGACATGCTCGGGTTATTGACCGGCAACCTTGCCGATCCCTTTTTTGCCAGGCTTGCCCGAGGCGTGGAAGAAGTATCACGCCAGCAGCAATTTCGGCTGATGGTATGCAGCGGTGGCCACGATGAAGGAATGGAAAAATCAGGACTCGATTTTCTGATAAACCAGGGCTGTGAAGCTATTGTGGTCCATGCCAGTAGACTGTCTGAAAAGGAACTGTTGCGATATGCCGCTCATTTTCCTGCCATGGTGGTCGTGAACCGCTATATTGCCGGGATGGCCAATCGCTGCGTGTGGCTGGAAAATAGTCAGGCAGCTAAAACAGCCACGCTACATCTCCTGGAACAGGGGCACCGTTGTATTGCCTGCGTGACAAGTGATTTACCGATTATCGATCGCCGTGAGCGGCTGGAAGGCTATCGCCAGGCGCTGGCCGAATATGGCATTACGCCAGATAAAAACTGGGTGATTAGCGTGCCCTTTAATGAAGAAGGTGGCGAACGCGCTGCACACCAGCTGCTTAATTGCGGCATTCCTTTCACCGCAGCAGTGACGTTTAATGATGTAATGGCCGCCGGGATTATGCGCATCCTCCATCAGCAGGGAATTACACTTCCGCAGCAGCTTTCGATCGTTGGATTTGATGATGTGGTGATGGCCCGCTATCTCTACCCCGCACTCACAACAATGCATTATCCCGTTGAGCGCATGGCTCGCTGCGCTTCGCAGCTGGCGATACAGCTTTTTAAGGGCGCAACTCAGCGTCCCAGCGTGAATAGTTTCGCTGCGGATTTAGTGATCCGCGATTCTGTTCTTCCCCCCTCTCTCTGAAATCAATGTGTAAATCGTCAAGCCCCTGAATTGTGACCGACTTCAAGTTTAACGCCTTCATGTAATCGCTTACATGAGGGCCAATGAGCGATCACAGTCAGGCAAAAGGGTGTTCTCTACTCTTGAGCGACCTTACAGACTGGAGATTCATGAATGAATGCCTCTCAAAATCAGAAAAAAACACTCTCATTTGGACTGGCAGTGATCCCTATTTTAGCCATGCTACTGCTGCTAATTATTGGCTACGGCATCATGGGGCTACGTATTGAGCCCTTGTTGCTATGTTCTGCTGCAGTCGCCGCGGGCATGGCCTGGTGGCAAGGGTATTGCTGGGAAGACATCATTAATTCGGTGGTTGATAAACTCGCCAAAGCAATGCCAGTTATCATGATTCTTATCTGTGTTGGCGGACTGATTGGTACATGGATGTTCAGCGGCACCATCCCTTACATGGTGTACTGGGGACTTAAACTCATCAGCCCCGAATACATTCTCATCGCCGCCTTCTTTTTGACCAGCGTCGTATCGGTGTGTACCGGAACCTCCTGGGGTTCCGCCGGAACGGTTGGCGTAGCATTGATGGGCGTTGCCGCCGGACTGGATGTTTCGATGGCAGCAGCGGCAGGTGCCGTTGTTTCTGGCGCTTACTTCGGTGACAAGATATCGCCGCTGTCAGACTCCACCAACTTTGCGGCCATTGTTGCAGATACCACCCTTTTCGAGCATATCCAGCACTTATTGTGGACCACTATTCCCAGCTTTCTGCTTGCCGCCGTGGTTTATCTTATTGCCGGCCACAGCAATATGCTCGGCGAGGTCGCCACGCCACAACGGGTTACCGACATTGTCAACGCTCTGGAGTCGCTATACCACTTCAATATCATTCTGATTTTGCCGCCGGTTATTGTGTTGTGGGGCGCAATTCGTAAAAAGCCGGTCATTCCTTTAATGCTGAGTGCATGCGTATTAGCCCTGATTCTGGGCGTTGTCATGCAAGGACTCAGCATCAAGCAGGGACTGGATGCCTTTATAGATGGATTCAACATTACTATGTTCCCGCAAGGGAGTGAGGGCATTATTGCTGATGTTCCGCGCCTGCTGAACCGCGGCGGAATGTTCTCAATGATGAGCACTATCCTTCTGGTATTTTGCGCATTCTCTTTTGCCGGTGCCTTAACGTTAACCGGCGCACTCAACATTATCATTAACCGCTTACTGACGGTCATTCACAGTGTCGGTCAGTTAATTGCGGCAACCATTGGTACCACCCTTCTGGTGACCGGAGCGACAAGCGACGGCAAGCTGGCTCTTCTGGTTCCAGCTGAACTGTTTAAAGACGCATATCGTCGTATGGGACTGGATACCAAAAATCTGTCCCGCACCATTGAAGACGCTGGCACCGTCATTGAGCCGTTGTTGCCGTGGACCGCTGCCGGAGTTTATATGGCCACGACATTAGGAGTGAGCACGCTGGATTTATTGCCATGGGCGATTCAGTGCTATGCCGCAATCTTCTTCGCCTTGATTTACGGTTTCACGGGAATCGGTATTGCGAAGGCACCATCAGTGGCAGAAACAGAAAAAAATATCACGGCAACAGAATAGGGAGAGCATGTAATGGATTTTAATAAGATTATCGATCGTCACGATACCGCCTCGCTGAAATGGGACTTTATGGCGCGATATTTCGGCGAGGATACACATCAACTGTTGCCAATGTGGGTGTCTGATTTTGACTTTACTTGCCCGCCCGCTGTTCAGGAAGCTTTAACTCATCGCGTCGGGCACGGTATTTTTGGTTACAGCGAACGACCACAAAGCTACTTTGATTCATTAATTTCATGGTTCTCAACCCGGCATCAGCTGGAAATCAAGCAAGAGTGGATCTGCAGTATTGAAGGTGTTGTCCCGGGATTATCGCTACTCGTACAAATGCTGAGTCAACCCGGTGAAGGCGTGGTCGTTCAGGGACCTTATTATGGCTCATTCGCTAAAATTATCTCTCTGAACGGCAGACAGCTGCTGGAAAATCCGTTGTATGAGGACCCGGCTACCGGTTATCAAATGGATTTTGCCCACCTGGAAATGTTATTCCGGACTGAACGTCCACCATTAATGATTTTATGTAATCCGCATAACCCAACCGGTCGTTGTTGGTCTGCACAGGAGCTGGAACAGCTACTTACGCTATGCGAGACCTATGATGTGACGTTGCTGTCTGATGAGATATGGGCAGATTTATTGCTTCCTGGAGAACAATTTACTTCAGTTCTGCATCTGGGAGAACGCTGGCATTCGCGTGTAATTTCAGCCACTTCAGCCAGTAAAACGTTTGGTTTGTCGACATTGCGTATTGCTAATTTTCTGATACCGGCACCGGCATTGCGTGAACACTTTTTACGCCGTCTGGATGCGCATGGACTTGATGTATTCAATGCGCTATCCGTCGAGGCGAGTACGGCTGCATGGCAACATGGTGCGCCATGGTTAGACGAGTTACTTGGCTATCTGGCTGAAAATCGACGCTGGTTTATTCAACAAATTGATGAATATCTCCCATGGGCTCGGGTTGTTCCTTCCCAGGCAACGTATCTACTGTGGATAGATTGCAAAGCGCTTGGACTGGATGATGAGCAGCTCAAATGGGTAATGCTTGATGTTGCCGGTATTGCGCCTTCAATGGGAAATGGCTTTGGTCCTGCTGGAAAAGGTTTTATCCGCCTGAACATGGGATGTCCACGCGCCTACCTCGAAAAAGCGGTAGAGGGATTGAAGCGTATTGCATTTACATCCTGTTGAATCTGCTCAGTAAACGAATCGGCCCTGGCGCAGGGCCGCTCGATATTATCAGCCATTTCGACGAGGCCTGATTAACGGCCTCTGAACTACCAACCAAGAATGGCGATACGGAGAACGTGGTGCTGTTTTAAAGGGGCTCAAAAGCACGGGGGTTATTGTCATGATGCGCTGCCCTTTCTGCCGCACGGCGGCCCACGTTCGCACCAGCCGCTATATGTCTGACAGCGTCAAAGAGAGTTATCTGCAGTGCCAGAATGTGCACTGCTCGGCGACATTCAAAACGCATGAGTCCATCTTTGAAGTGGTACGCTCGTTGGTCGTCGATGAGAAACCCGCGCCGGCGCCGACAGCACCCGCCGCTCCACGTCAGGTGAAAGGCTGTTACAGCTCACCATTCCGCCACTAATCAGGAGAGACAACCCGTGACCACTCTGACCTTAGAGCAGGCGTTTGAGGCCTGTCAGACAAACAAAACTGCGTGGCTGAACCGTAAAGCTGAATTGGCCGCCGCACTGGCACCAGAACTGATTGGGATTAAGAACCAGCCCGCGATGATAAAAAACCGTGCGCTTGACCGTTCGATGGCATATCTCCGTGAAGCCCTTTCCATCTGGCTGACCGCAGGAAATGACATTAATTATTCTGCACAGGACAGCGATATTTTAACGACCATTGGATACAGGCCTGACGCGCCTTCACGGGATGATAATCGTGAAAAATTCACCCCGGCACAGAGCATGATTTACACCCGCCGACGCGCCGGACTGGCCGCGCAGTAGCCTGTCAAAAAATCCCCGCAAATCCCGCTATTTTTAACGAAATAAGCCATGCATCCATAAGGTGCATGGTTTTGCATGCGTTTTCCCTCCCCTGCCCCTCTGCCTGCGCCAGTCGCGGCGCGGCCTGAGGCCACCTTTGCACCTGCATTAAAAGCGGTTCCTTAAGCGGGCAGGCGTGGCGGGGAGAGCATTGCGCCACCTCCTATATATTTAAAGATTAGGATTATTTTTAAAAAACTGTCCTATTGTAGATTTAAAATTGGCCATAACTGGGTGTTCTTTATTCCTAAGTTGAGAAATCGTTTTAAAGTATTTTGCATCAAACTGCCTTAATATCTCTGCAATAGCTTTCTTCGTTTCAAGATCAATTGTGGCCTGATTATCTCTTGCATAATATACAAAACTGCAAGCAACCCGGAATGGATAATGCCTATTGTTTTGATTTATAATCAAACTAGATGCAAACTTTAATCTTTCAATAATTTCTTTTGTATTATCAACAAGATGAGCGGTTTCAATAACTAAGCGTGCGTACTGACAGTTTACCCAATCAAAATTGTAACGACGATCCTTTGCTAAGGAAATAGTTGTTTTAATGTATGTCTTAGCATCATCGTATTCTTTGATTGAAAGTTTTGCTATTGCAAATTGCAACCAGAAATGATGATTTCTGCTATTATCAGAATATAATCGCACCCTATCATAAAAATCATTGATAATGAAGCAATTCTTTTCTCCAAATAACTTTAGCTGATTTGAAAAAACATTAATATCTTTCATTAAGTCATAATACTTTCTTTCATAAGAAGAGTATTGATTTAATTTCCCGTAGAATTCAACTAAAAACTTCAAGAATTCATTTGAATTGGTCTCCACCTTAGCTGCTAGAATATGCTTAGCTAAAACTGGGTTTTTTAAAACAACTAATCCTTGTGAGTTTTTTTCTAGTATTTGAGATGTTGTTTCATCCTTTAAATACTTAACTTTATCTATTCCCCTGGCAGAAGTTAGAGTTTGGATATCTATACTATCGAACTCGTAACCTAAATATGAGGCTATAGAGCAAGCAAGCAAACATTCTTCAAGTTCACTATCCTTTCGCACTTTACTTAATAACTCATTAATCCTTTCAGTAATTTGCGGCGCTTTTAAAATATCTGCTAAAATAAGAGACATTTCTCTGCGGCAATTTTTAGTTAGATAATCAAGCTTCTGTTTTTCATTCAAATTTGAACGTTCACCAAAAAGGCCATTTGACCCCATGATATTAATTATTGCAGTAAGCTCTTCTTTGGTCAAATAATTAACATCCAATTCGAAACTAGACCATCCGAGATCATCTAAATTTTCAACATATATCTCTTGCAGCTCAGTCCTGCAAGTAAGAATGATTTTGATATTATCGGTATTCATTGCACCGAGTAACTGAAGAGATGGAATGTATCGATGATAGTTTTCAATAATCAAAACAGGTTTTTTTTCTTTCTTTAAATTCTCTATCTCGGCAGATGTTATATCCTTACTATTATTCAATGAGAATACTGTGTATCCGAGAGACGTCAGGTACTCTATAGCTCCTAAGCAAAACATAGATTTGCCGTTTGCTAATTTTGAGTGGACAACTACACATGAGTGTCGTTTTAGATCATGATCTAAATCTTTTATTTTTCTTCTGAAGATATAATAATTTGAGTTGCCAGATAATATAGAATCTTTTATAGCTGATTGTTTCTCACTACCATACAAGAAAAGAGAAATAATATCTTTTGTTGTAACACTAGAGTCTGGTATAACGGAATCATAACGATGGACATTTTCATATCTAAATTCTGACGTTACAACTCCTAATACATCTATTGAATTTTTTAACCCATTTAAAAAACCAGCTACTCCTATCTTCAATACACTTCCATATTTACTTAATTTTTTATGAAGGCTCAAAGACGGTTTTTCTTCTGTTATGAAAACACATTTACGGTTAATATCTGGGTTTTCAACTAGAATCTTCTCAATGTCAAGATCGTACAAAGAATAACCTATAAAAAATACACGATCACACTCTCTTAAATCTGCGTTGAAAACAGTCTTCCATTTACTGTTAGTAAACATTTGTGTCAAATAACTAGTTTCAGTTAACTTAAATTCACTATCAAACTTACTTAACTCCATCTTTTCTACGAAACCATTCAAATGAATGCAGGATATTTCTCCAGGAATCATTAGAGATGGCTCATCGTTTATTAACAATGAATGAATATTTACTTTTTTTTCCCTAAAAGTTTGCTCAATTAGATCATCATAGTTTGTGGTATAAAATCTCCGCCACCTCATTTTAGTTAGTACTGAATAATCAACATTTGTCGATTTAACTCTAAATGTATCAGATATTATTTTAAAAAGAGCCTCTTTACCAAACTCATCGATATAATCTTCAGAGGCCTGTTTAAGTTGAGGACGTTCCTCATCATAATCTAATTTATCTTGGAGTTGTGTAGCTAATTTATCTGCACTTGGAAATCTTTCGCCAGCAGCATTCTTTGCTTCATAACTAAACCCCGCCCCTAAGAAGAGAAAACAGTTTCCCTTTAAAGCATCATAATAAATTTGATCAAGTTCCATATTAAGTCCTGTTTACAATAGTATTAGAGTACCATTCCATCATATTACGTCTTTGAGAAAGATATTGAGCATGATTATACGTACCTCTAATCATGTTTTTATCAATGTGAGCAAGCTGGGTTTCTATCCAAGCCGACTCAAAGCCCTTCTCGTGTAAAATTGTTGATAAGGTATGCCTAAACCCATGCCCGGTTAATCGCCCAGCATAACCTATACATTTGATAACACGATTTATACTAGCCTCACTCATAGGCTTGTTCGGATCGTTCCGCCCAGGAAAAACATAACGATAGTTCCCTGTCATGATCTTGAGTTCATTGAGTAAATCTAACGCTTGAGTCGATAGTGGTACAAGGTGTGCCCTACGCATTTTCATCCTTTCTGCTGGAATTTCCCAAATAGCGTTATCAAGATCAAATTCTTGCCATAATGCCGCGCGTAATTCGATGGTTCTCACGCCCGTTATCATCAGTAATTTCGTTGCAATCTGGACAAGTTTACTCCCGGAGTACCCCTCTAAGGCGCGCAGAAAATCAGGTATCTCATCAGCTTTTAGGAATGGGAAATGATTGGATTGGTGTACTTCGAGAGCGCTGGAGAGATCAGCCGCAGGATTGTACTCCGCCCTACCCGTTGCAATTGCGTAACGAAACACTTCGGAACAACGCTGCCGCACTTTGCGCATTTTCTCCAACGCACCACGTTTCTCAATTTTACGCAGTACGTTCAGCAGCTCTAGCGGTTTAATCTCTCCCACTGGCCTTGTTCCGACATAAGGGAAAATGTCGTTCTTAAACGCTTCCATGATGTCTAATGCATAACCTGTCGACCATTTAGCAGATTTAAGTTGGTGCCACTCTCTGGCTATGTTTTCGAAGGCGTTCTCTGACTCTATTTGCAGAGCCAACTTTTGCTCTTTTCGAACTTCGCTCGGATTCTTTCCTTCTGCCACAAGTTTTCGAGCTTCATCACGACGAGAACGAGCATCGGCAAGGGTGATCGTTGGGTAAACGCCAAGCGAGATCATCTTAGGTTTACCGGCATAGCGATAACGGAACCGCCAGCTCTTGCTTCCATTAGGTTCTATAAGCAATGACAAGCCTTGCCCGTCCCCAAGCGTATAAGGTTTATCTTCAGGCTTAGCGCGGCGAATCTGCATATCGTTTAAAGGCATGTGTATAGGAATCCAAGACCGAACAGGAACATATACACAATCCTATACACATTCTGTATCGGATTCTAGCGGATGGTTACGGAAAATGATGGACTAAAAAGCAGTAAAATCGTTATAAATCAGGGTACTTATGGATGGATACGGACGTTTGGGGAAGTTGAAATGGTGCCGATAATAGGAGTCGAACCTACGACCTTCGCATTACGAATGCGCTGCTCTACCAACTGAGCTATATCGGCCCTGATAAGGACATGCCCACGAATGTGAACACGGGGTAGAAGGTTAAAACTAACCGGGCGATGCGTCAATGGCCTTGCGAATCAAACGCCTAATTTTGCATCATCCGGTTTCAATAACGCACGAATCGTGTCGTCACAGGCTTCCTTGTACGCGGCAAGGGTATTCTATAACCAGCGGCGAACACGCTGCTCATAGCGTATCCATTCCGGCCCGAAATGTTTTCGCAGTTGTTCCTCTTCAAAATCAATATGTAATCTGGCAACCACCAGTATAAACAGCGGTGCAGCCAATATTCCAATCAGGCTACCGACGTAGAGAGAAAAAGCTAACTGGAGTCCACTCATTCCAAGATAGATTGGATTGCGGCTCCAGGCATAACATCCGCCAGTAATAAGTGTGGTCGATTTCTCTGCATGCAGTGGGTTTAGCGTCGTACGTTTCTTCCGCATCTGCCACGCGGTATGCAGTATCATCGCCAGACTGACGCTAGCCAACAATGCACTTATTACGATAGTCACCGCGCCAAATGTGAAACGCGGGATCGCCGTCAACGCATCCGCGATGAGGAATAATACCAGGATGAGTGGTGGTGGAAGCCAGACTCTTAATTTTGTCAGGAAAGGACGCATGGCTACGGGCTACCCTCAGTACCTGTTTGATTAACGCTGATATCACTATAAATACCCCGTTTAAGATACATAAACAAACGGTGCATACTTCACTGTAGGACTTTTTACTTAACCAGACAGACAGGCAGCGATGCAAAGACGCCAATACCAGAGGCGTCTGCCCCTGGTGTTCAGGAAAAAATCATGCTGCAGGCCATGTCAGCTCAGAGCACATACTCGTTTAAAGGTTTTACCCTTCATATGTAAAAACCGTGTCAAAAATGAATTACGTAGATAAAGGTGAATCCGACGCTGATTCAAACAAATCTACAGACTGCTGGTAATACCGGATAAAATCATTAAATGTCACTGGCGGTAGAAACTGATACCCCTGCAGATAGTCAACATTATTTTTTCCCAGCCATTGTTGCTGATAGTCATTTTCAACGCCCTCGGCCACCGTACGTAACCCCAGAAGTCCTGAAAGGTGAGTAATTGACTCGAGCATAGGGATATATTGATCAACCTCTTTAATTTCCTTAATGAAGCTTTTATCAATTTTGATTACATCCAGGTCCAACTCATTGAGATAGCAGAGATTAGCGTATCCAGTACCAAAATCATCCAAAGCAAACAACACACCTTTATTTCGTAACGAACGAATAAGTTCTTTGATTGCAGGAGTGATCGTGAACGTTTGGTTCTCTGTTATCTCTATCATCAATTTTATCGGCAGACCTTGCGTTATCTCCATAAAATTAAGGCATTCCCAATAGAATACGGGATTATTTAAACCTGACGGACTGACATTAAAAGAAACGAACAGAGTTTTATTAATGCTTGCGCCTCCAGAGACCAGATTGCGCGCAACAGCGGTCATTAAATAGCTAGTTAACTCATTGATTAAGCCACTTTTTTCAGCCAATGGAATAAACTCTCGCTGAGAAATAGCATAGTTATGTCCCTGTGGCCAACGAGCCAATACCTCAACACCACAAACGTCGCCCCTGATATTCACGATGGGCTGAAAATAAGGAATGATCTCCTCATTCCTTATTGCCATACTCAGTCTACTAGTATCCGAAACATCATATGCGTCAGTGTAAACTGCATCCCCATTCACATTATTATTGATTATAGAGCTTTCATTTAATAAATTATTTCGGGTTAAAAAGATAACAGTTTCATTAAAATTGGAAAAGCCGAGGCGAGCAGTAATTTTATCCCGATATCGATACACTGACTTAATTGTTAGCGAATTAGCAATACAGAAATCATGCAGTTTTTCTTTTGTGAATGATGAATACAGCATTTCTTCTTCAAATTCAGTCAAGTTAAAAGTAAACATCGGTGAATCTTTATTGACTTCCACATCTTTGTTAGGTGCCAATAGACTCTCTTTTAATTGAGCGATCAACTGCTCCGACAATTCACCCCCATTGATAAAGGAATAGTCTTCATATCCCCGATTAACAGGCAGGGTTTCGCACATCCGCAGAACAATACAGTGTATGTTGATGAACTGTGTACTGTTTCTCTGAAGCCATTTTTTGACCAATAATAATGGCAACCGGTTATCGATCACCAGCAAGCAGGACGGATATTGCGACATAACTGACTGCGTGCCAGAAATAAATGTCCGTGCATCGATCAATACCAGATTTGGTAACCATGCTTTTATTCCTGAAAAAAGGAAAGTATCATAACTGAGCAGAAAAATTTTTTTCGTATTCATAGTTATCACCAACTTAAATTTATGGCATAGCAGGTCCCTCGCTCTATTCACGAGAGAATATACAACACCTTCGACCTCCAATAATCATAAGGCGATTCGTGATATAACTTTATCCATAAGCCATATCACGTAAATTCAGAATTTATAATCACAGTTATCCATATGAGTATTCTCATCACACCGTAAATTCCATTTAAAAATTGAAAAAGAAAAAACTCCATTTCTTAATCAGTACAAATCCCTTTACTCACTTTCACTTCATTACAAAACAAAAAGTTATAAATACAAAATTTACAAAACATATAACTACAATGACCAACAGAATAACATATTACCGTAGTTTATGCTGACCGACAAACTAAGAGAGGATGTCGTAGATCTTGTATTCATAAACATTTCCGGCAATATGCACGACATATTGTTTCATCGACTCTAAATTTATTTCTACATTTTCTATAGCGAGTGACAGTATAGGTTCAATATATAATCAGGGCATATTGGTTCAGACCCAACACCTCTAATGATTAATTTTTGAGCAACCCTGACCCACGGGTAAGTATTTCTGCAACGCTACGATAAATTTCCGGTTTTTTGTTTTCAACTCACTACTATGCCAGGTTTCCCCCGGTAACACATAACGCATGGTGGCTTCATCATCAGTTGAGTGACACCCCTGGTGTACGATAATTTTGAAAAAAGTATTCCCTGTGTTTTTCAACGTCCCGTTTATCTCATCAATGGTGTAGGCCAGGTTCATTTTCCTCGGACGAACGACCAATATGGTATCCATAGCGATCACCGGGAGAGCCTGTCCGCCTTTCCCTTGATTACGCTCGGTAAACAGCGTTATCGGCATTTCACGAAACAGTATTCGGTAATAGCGTTCTTTATCATCCTGCGGGCCACGATAGAAAATCTTAAAAAACTCACTTGCCTGCGGTGCCAGTGAAAAACGGAGCGGAGTAAACAAAAGTTCGCCTTCGGCAATAGCACTTCTGTTTTCACCTCCCGGTCCCGGTTTATCTATTTTAACTGCACTAATACTGTACACGTTCTGTTTCTGGCTATCGTTATAGATTCGTTTACTGATAAATGATTTATCCGATGGCATCTCATAAATAGTCGACTCCAGGTAGACGGCGTGAGCGGAGAACACCGTTAGCCCGGAAAGCAAGACCAATATCCATCTTAGCGCCAAACGACAGTGGCTCATGGCGTCACTCCCACCCAATTAGCCGTCACTTTTATCTCTCCGCTGGCACTGACAACACCTTCCCAATCCGCACCGGAAACGGTCAACATCGAACGCGAATCATTCATTGGGAAAAGCAATTTTAAATCAGTCGCAAAGTAGGTTCCATCATCTGTATTATTTGCGTCCCAGGGCGTCTGTTGCCATTGCGCATCTCTCATGCTGATCGCCGCTTCACTACAGCTATTTCGTTTCTGTACCACACCACCCGACTGACTGTTGTACTGAAGAAAGGCGGGAATTGGGACAGATAACCCACCTTGCGTAGAAGTGAACAGGCAATAAGGCACATTGTTTATCGTCGTACTTTCCCCAATAACTTGTGCGGTAATGCTATCAGCCTGACGAGGCCCCGAGACCGTCACGGTGTAATCCATCTCAATCGGAGCGGTCTCGCCAATTGTGCCGCTGCCGCTTGCCGAGGTGCTGTTATCCGATGAGATAATACTGATCCCATATTCCTTTGGCACAATATTGAGCTGTAGCGAAGGCGTAAACTGGTAATACCCCGACTCTGGCGTCACGCTATTTGTAAAAGCAAATGTAAATGGTTGGCTGTTGGTGATACTGACGCCACGATCCACCATATTTTTCAGGAATGTTTTCGACAGAAAAACATAGACATACTCACCACTATTACTAAAAATATTATAATAAACCGACGTCGAGCTAAAGTTAGTCCAGGTTTGACCATCACCAGAATATTTTATTGTGGCAGCCGCAGGCGTAAAACCGAGCAAACCGCTATCCGCGTACATACGAATACGTAGTGAAGCCGTCAGATTGCTGGTTTGATTTAAATTATATGAAATCATCTTACAGATAACACCATCTTCACGACTGACCACACCCAGCTCACAATAACCACTGTCTTTAGTGATGCTCGGGGTGCCATCACTGGCAACCCATAACTCCTGAAATGCATTGGTAGAAACCAAAGATAAATGACCTATTTTATTTAATGTATAAGGTCTGATATACCAATTACCGCTGCTCTGGTCTTTACAACGTTGCCCAGCCGCATAATCATAATCAATCGTGGTTCGACAAAAATTAAGGTTATATGTCTCTGCGCTTCCGACCGACATATTGCGGAAGTATTCATACGCCGAGTCTGTCAGCGATGCAAAACCATAGTATCCACCGGCGATTCCGGATCCGGTTGCTTTGGTGTGATAAAAACCAAATTGATCGGTTAGCTCGGCAGCAATATAGCCAGATGCAGGGCAATTAGCACCAGTGGTGCAACGAATACCCCGAAATGGTTCACTGATTGGCGAATTATCAATCCACATATCTTTATAATATGAGGTATTGGCTACCCAACCAACGATACCCATATATCCCAGGCTATCCTGGTCGTTTCCATATTTTACCCAGGTGTTCGACCCACTAATGCGAGGATCGAGAGAGGACGGGGTAATAAAGTATTCGTTATCAACATTGTTTTCTATAAACAAATAGTTGTTGTTGACCGCCGCCTGAGTGGAAGCCGAGAGCGCCCAGGCGGATGGAGATAACGCGGCAAAGACACAGCCGAGAATAAGGGAAAGAGATTTATTCATTATTAATACCTTATCGTTGTGCCATCGTGGTTTGCGTTGCACATTTCACATCGCCAACCCACGCCGCGCCGCGTGCTTTTTCCAGATCCAGATCGGCTTCACATATCCTGCCATTGGCAGAAATTAACGTAATAACCGGATACTTTTTATCAATATCGATGGCAAACTCACCTTTTGCATCCGTACGTGTTTTACCGATGTGGTTATGAATATCGGTATTTGCAGCCAACTGTCCATCGGGATAACGAATGCGACCGAATACGGTGACCATGCTTTTCACTTCAGGGTTGATAACTCCCACGTTACCCGGATATAGCGTCAGCTCCTGTTTGCGTCCTGAAACAATATCGAAGCTGTCCTCAGAGTTTTTATCATTGAGGATTTCCAGCTTGTACTGAGCATAGGGCGGCAGTGCAATGAAGTTTGATTTACCGCTGAGACGATAATTGCGGTTATTAATCTTCGCAGCCAGTTTCCCCTCGCCGGTCAAATCTGTTTTTACGATAACGCCAGAACGCTGCCTCTCTTTACTCAGACCGAAGTCTTTACCTGCCCATGCCAGAGAACCTTGGGAAGAGAAGTTCATATTGGTGGAGTTGTCAGCAGAACGTGTTACCGATACGGTGCCAGCGTTATATTTCGTGTCATAACTTAGATTGCCGTTTACCGAATAATTATTGTCGTAATACTGTTCACCACTCAGACGCGTTGATGCCGATAATCCGACCGATTTAATCGGCCCTTCAGCATACTGTTTTCGTGCACTGAGATTACCCTGGGTGCTGCCATAGCGATCTCGGGAGACGCCCATGCTCAACCAGGTCGCCAACGGCAACGATAAGTCCAGGCTGACATAACGTTCCTGTCGCCCATCGTCATTTCGGTTGTTGTAGTAATAACGCTGAATTCCTGCACGTAACCCAATCGTGGCATACCTTCCAGAATAAAGAGTCGTGTTGTAATCCAGATTACGGTATTTATTGCCTGAGTAACGATTCTCCGTCTGACTAACAGTGAGTGAACCACCATGAGGAATAAACTTTCCGAGGTTAAGAGTTCCGCCAATGGAATAGTTATCACGCTCCTGCATAGGCAAGCGATCGCCAATTTTACTGTCTTCACGAGATGCCCAAAGGGAACCATATCCCTCAGGGACATTGAGATTAATGTTACTGATGTTTCGCCATGATGAATCGTTCGCTACCAACATCTGATTGCCAATACTGACGTATTCATTCACATTCAGCGTGACATCCGTTTCATTAACCGCATTGTTGTCAAAACCGTAGATCGTTGATTTCAGGCCCAGCCCCGACAATATCGCCAGCGTCACCGATGCGGCCCCCCCGGCAATCCAGGTCTGCTCACTACCCAAATCCTGATAGTGGTTACGCTTATAGCTCACCCGATCATAATCCAGCGAACCACCAAAAAACTGCCATGAGAGCTGATGAACTCCGGCAGCTTGTTGGCGAGCAAAGATCTTATTAACCCGGCTGACACGACTATTAATTGTCCGCCCATTGACCACGATATCTACCGTGACGTCGTAAACACCATACGGAAAGCGACTGGTATCAATTTCATAGCTGCCCATATTAAAGTTCTGCACGCTGAGCAAACGTCCATCGCGGAAGACATGAACCTCACCAGCGGCTGGCAAAAATACGGTAATCGGCGTGAGTGAAAGCGCGGTATTCTCAACAACCGTACTTCCATTGTTCCCGTAGCTCACACCGTAAATTTTCCCACCATTCAGCGCATTCAGGCTGGCAATAGACTGGACATTCCATGTATCAAGCATCCCCAGCGCCAGTCGATACCCTTCATAATCGCGCTCATACATCGCACGATAAAGTTTACTGGTACCATTGCTGTCACCGATACCGTAAAACGAACCGTTAACATTAATGTGGTGCTCCCGCAGCGATGTTGTATTGTCCATCGTCAGATAGCTGCGGGTACTGCTGCCATTTCGGTAATCGTTGTAGTAGGTACCAAAGTTGTAGTTCAGGACGTTAGACAGAGTTTCAACGCTGGAAGGCCCAAGCAAGCTACTGCGCGCGACAATCGCTTCAGTTAACGCATCTTTGCTGACAATCATCTCCAGGTGAAATGATGAGACATTAAGTTGCAGTCGAGCATCATCTGACAGTTCAATATTCGTATTATCGTGAAACTTTACATCACGGATTTTTTCCACTAACGCGCGGGTTTTCTCGGATAACACAGCATTATTGGGCAATTCAGCAAGAGTCAGTGCTTTAACTGTAATATTGCCATCAACAAGCGAAATCACCGCATCGGCAATTTTTTGCTGACTTTTCTCATCAGTCTCGTTGTAACGGATATAAACCGGCACCGTCATTCCCTGCTCCAGTGAACGGGCGAAAGCGCTGGGAATAACGTAATTACCCACTTTTACTGGGGCTGCATGTGAAGTTCCTGGTGTCAGCGCAAGAAAAAGACAAATGCTACCGCCAACAATATATGTTGTTGTCATATGCATCCTTACAATCCGGTATTTTTATTTTTCCCGTACAGATGGCTGCTATTGACCATCACTTCACTGTAATAAACTGCTTACCGTGCCAGATACCGATGCGTGAGCGGCTATTACTAATGTCGGTGAACTGCAGTTTTATTTTTGTACCTGGCATAATGTAATAACGTTCACGACAGCCCCGCCCCTGATCGCGAGCATTATCTTTGCAAGCTCCATAGGCGATTACTCGAAATGAAACATTGCCAGTATTGCTAATAACATCACCATTACGGTTATATTCAAAACGCTCTTTTCGCGGCGCAACGACCAAAATCGTGCCAATTTCTGCTGACGCTGTCGCAACAGCCAATTTATTGGCCCTGGTTTCCGCGCTCTCGGTGACCGGCTCATCTATCCATTGCAGACGATAATAACGCTCGATATCATCAATTGGCCCTTTATAAAAGAAGCGAAAAACATCCTTTGCCTGACCAGGCAGAATTAGATTGGCAGGCGTAGAGAGTAATTCCCCGGAATTAACGGGTTTTATTTCGACTCCGCCCGCTAAGGGTGATGACAGTTGTTTTACCGATACGCTGACATAACGAGCCGAATCTGTCGTATTAGTGATTTCTTTCGATAATGAACTCTCAGTAGAAGTCATTATCGACGTGATATCACCGACGTTAATTGCCCAGCTGGAAAAAGATATTACCAACCCTACCAACATTGCCGCCGGTAAATATTTATTCATGACACCATTCCTGATAAATTCGGGAGAAATTCTCCTCCCGAACTTTTATTTCTTAGGCGGACGGAGTCGTCCAGGTTGCATTGAACTGTACTTTTACATCCCCAGTCCAATAGCCGTCTGGCAGTGCAGAGTAATCCGTTACCGGTGTGCTACCATCAGAAGTCGCAGACGCAATGGTGAATTTGAAGTTGGATTGATCGCTGACGCGGTCAGCACCGTTGTAAGCGCCATCAGCCATCAGGCTTTCAAGACCAGAAGTCGAGCTGGAATTTACCAGGACAGTATCTGATGAATTAGTCAACGCGGTGCCATTCCATGCCACCCCTACGTTCAGGGTAGACGCATCACCACTGGCGTTGGTCAGAGTATTGCTAATAATCTGAGCGGTCAGTTCAAAATCAGTTGCCGTTTCCTGGCCCTGAATAGTCACATCAAACGCGCCATCCTGGGAGTTGAAGCCATTCAGACCTTCCGCATACTGGAAAGTCAAAGAGTTCAGCGGAGTGACGACCAACATGCTGGTGGTATCTTTTGTTGCCGTCGCGTCCCACGAGGCCGTTGCAGAAGCAGTGACATCTGCCATTGCATTTGCCGCAACAAATACAGACGCCAGAGAGGTCACTAATAATAATTTTTTCATTTTTATCTTCTCCTAAGAACAAACTCACCACCGAGTCTTATTATTAAGTCACTCCAGCGGTTCCATTAATTGCGAGCCAGAATTGCCGCGCCCAAAAATTATCATTTGAATTAAGTAACATCTCAACAAACCCTGAAACGCAAAAATTACAAAAAGACTAAGAATTTTCCCACTAAAACGATAATCTAAGAAGTTTCCTAAGTTTAATTTACTTAAATAGCACCATGAGCCAGAACTATCCCCCAAATAAATAAGACAAATCAAACAATTCATCTTTTTTATGTTTTTGATAAATATCAAAAAGATCATACAAATACCACGAGAGCAAAACCCTTACAAAACATAAAGATAATTAACACCTCCATAGTTTCTCTATAATGCTTATTATTTGTTGCAATTATGCTAAATTTTTAACGCCGCAAGAAAATTCTCATGATATATCCATTTGCGAGGGAATATTCTTATAAAAAAATCATTCACCTACAGAAACTACATTCTAATTGATAATTATTTGACAAAATTAAAACCAGGAATTTTCCATATAAAATGAATATTCCTGGCTTATCAGGAGAGATAATGATTATCGTTAAATAGAAAATTAGATAAAACGTTTTAAACCAAGATAACTATTAATAGTTACGGTACGTACCCTATGTAAGGTAATCAAATTCTGCTGTTCAAGTGATTTTAATGAGCGGCTAACGGTTTCAATTTTAAGATCGAGATAACTGGCAATTTCCTCCCGAGAAAATGGCAAGCGAAGCGTCGTTTCTGGCCTGCCGATGCGCAAATGCATCTCGTAAAATTCCACCAGGAAAGCCGCGATCCTGGCCTCAGCATGTTTATTCGCATAGCGCCGCAGTTTTTCAACAATGAATCCATTATCCCTGCAGAGAAACTTGATGACTGCGGCAGCAACCGAAGGCTCCTTCTCTGCTACCTTGAACAACCGCGCAATATCAATGTGGCAAACTTCCGCAGCCGTTGCCGCCTTAATCGTTGTCAGGTACTTCCCCCCTTCGACAGCATCCAGCGCCATGATATCTCCCGGAACATAAAAGCGGCTGATAAAAACGTTATCGCCACATTCCACACTGGACTTGCAGTACCCCTCATGGATAACAAAAAGCATCTCCGCGGTTTCATCCTGCCGAGCGAGTATCTCCCCAGCTTTAAACCGCCTTCTTTTGTCTATTAATTTGTATTGATTATCACGGTCAATCGCCGCTCCCTTTGGGCACAGCGAACAATGACGGGGAGGAAACGGGTTGCCAAGCGGCACAACAGGAATACTAAGTTTGTGAATATCCGATTTCACGCAACAACTCCTCATAAAAATGAGATTGATTCTAATAGATCGGGCCATGGGAACAATACGTGAAACGAAGACCAGGAAAATTCATGCAGGCAGGGAAAATTCTGTGATACGCCGCCTTTCTGGCGCCAGAGAATGCATAGGTCAGAACCAGACTGGTGCGGATGATGTTAAAAACGCAGGATAAAAAATGCGGCAGCGGGGTGAAGGTTAGAATTAACTGGGTGATGCCTTAATAGCCTTTTAAATCAGATGGCTATTATTGCATCACCCAGTTTTAATTACGCACGAATCGTGTCGTCACCGAAGCCAACCCACTTATATGTGGTCAGTGCTTCCAGTCCCATTGGGCCACGCGCGTGCAGTTTTTGCGTGCTCACCGCCACTTCCGCACCCAATCCGAACTGGCCGCCATCGGTAAAACGAGTAGAGGCGTTTACATACACGGCAGAAGAGTCCACTTCATTCACGAAACGGTTGGCGTTGCTGAGCGTGCGCGTCAGTATGGCGTCCGAGTGCTGGGTACCGTGTTCGCGAATATGGGCGATAGCACCATCCATATTTTCGACCACCACAACGTTCAGATCCAGAGACAGAAACTCGTTATCCAGCTCTTCCGGTTTTAGTGGCACCAGTTTGGCAGGGCCATGCAGAACTTGCATCACGATTTCATCACCGTGCAGCGTAACACCGCTATCCGCCATCTTTTGGCTTAACGCAGGCAGGAAACGCTCAGCAATATCCTGATGCACCAGCAGAGTTTCTACAGTGTTACAGGTGCTTGGACGCTGGGTTTTGGCGTTAACGATAATCTTCAGGGCCGGGGCGATCTCCGCGGTATCATCAACATAAATATGGCATACGCCAATACCGCCGGTGATGACCGGGATCGTCGACTGCTCACGGCACAGCTTATGCAGACCCGCGCCACCGCGAGGGATCAGCATATCGATGTACTTATCCATCCGCAGCATTTCAGCGACCAACGCGCGGTCCGGGTTATCAATTGACTGTACGGCAGCCGCGGGTAAACCGCAGGCTTCCAGCGCCTTTTGGATAACAGCCACGGTCGCGGCGTTGGTCCGGTAGGTCTCTTTCCCACCGCGCAGAATCACCGCATTGCCGGTTTTCAGGCACAGGGAGGCAACGTCAACGGTGACGTTTGGACGCGCTTCATAAATCACGCCAATCACGCCCAGCGGGACGCGACGACGCTCCAGACGCAGACCGCTATCCAGCAGGCCGCCGTCAATCACCTGCCCTACCGGGTCGGCAAGATTACAGACCTGGCGCACATCGTCAGCAATCGCTTTCAGACGCGCCGGCGTCAGCGCCAGGCGGTCGAGCATCGCTTCGCTCAGGCCGTTGGCTCGCGCCTGCTCAACATCTTGTATGTTCGCGCTGAGGATGCTTTCCGTTTGCGCTTCCAGCTCATCAGCAATGGTTTCCAGTACGCGATTTTTTTCGCGACTGGAGAGCAGCGCCAGCTTGTATGACGCGGCTTTGGCAGCAATGCCCATTTGTTCCAGCATATGCTTGTTCCTTAACGGGTGATCATGTCGTCGCGATGGACAGCAACCGGACCGTATTCGTAGCCCAGAATGGTGTCGATCTGTTGTGAGTGGTGTCCGGCAATACGGCGCAGCGCATCGCTGTTATAGCGGGTGACGCCGTGGGCAATATCGCGCCCTTCGAGATTGCAGATGCGGATCACTTCACCACGAGAAAAGTTACCTGTCACGCTTTTAATGCCTTTTGGCAGTAATGAGCTGCCGCGTTCCAGAATTGCTGCGGTCGCGCCCTCATCGACGGTAATCTCACCGGCAGGCGGCGCGCCGAAGATCCAGCGTTTACGGTTCTCCAGCGGAGAGGCTTGAGCATGAAAACGCGTCCCAACGGAAACGCCTTCCATCACGTCGCCAATCACGCCCGGCTTGCTGCCTGCGGCAATAATGGTGTCAATCCCGGCGCGGCATGCGACATCGGCGGCCTGCAGTTTTGTGCCCATGCCGCCGGTTCCCAGACCTGAGACGCTATCCCCGGCAATGGCGCGCAGCGCATCGTCAATACCGTGAACGTCTTTAATCAGCTCCGCCTGCGGATTGGTACGCGGATCGGCGGTGAACAGCCCCTGCTGATCGGTCAACAGCAGCAGCTTATCGGCTCCGGCCAGAATCGCCGCCAGCGCGGAGAGGTTGTCGTTATCGCCGACTTTAATCTCAGCGGTCGCTACGGCGTCATTCTCATTAATGACAGGAACAATGTTGTTATCCAGCAGCGCGCGGAGTGTATCGCGGGCATTGAGGAAACGCTCTCTGTCTTCCATATCTGCACGCGTCAGCAGCATCTGCCCGATATGAATACCGTAAATCGAGAACAGCTGTTCCCACAGTTGAATCAGTCGGCTCTGCCCGACCGCCGCCAACAGCTGTTTCGAAGCTATCGTTGCCGGGAGCTCCGGGTAACCAAGATGCTCACGTCCGGCGGCAATCGCACCAGAGGTAACGATAACAATACGATGCCCTGCGGCATGGAGCTGCGCGCACTGGCGAACCAGTTCTACGATGTGGGCGCGGTTCAGGCGGCGGGATCCGCCCGTTAACACACTGGTGCCAAGTTTTACCACCAGCGTCTGGCTGTCACTCATGATTCTCTGCCATTCAAAATTGGGGAAAATGATATCAAACGAACGTTTTAGCAGGACTGGCCCCGGTTGCCAACAACCAGCGCACAAAGCATGAAATTTTATTGCGCAGGATCAGCAAGCGTAGCGGCAGATTTTGACGCATTTATTACAGAAACAAAAAAACATCCTTTTTTAAAAATATTCTTACTTTGTCATAAAACGTTCATTGCCAGACGTTAAAAACCCTCCTGTCTTTTAACGGGGATCACACCCAGTGAATATTAGCGCGTACTTTTAATCAGGAATGAAAATGAAAAAGAGCACTCTGGCATTAGTGGTGATGGGAATTGTTGCATCAGCATCCGTACAGGCAGCGGAAGTGTATAACAAGAATGGTAATAAGCTGGACTTGTACGGCAAAGTAAAAGCCATGCATTACATGACGGATTATGACAGCAAAGATGGTGACCAAAGCTATATCCGTTTAGGTTTTAAAGGCGAAACGCAAATTAACGATCAACTAACCGGTTATGGTCGTTGGGAAGCAGAGTTTGCCGGCAATAAAGCTGAAAGCGACTCTAACCAACAAAAAACACGTCTGGCCTTCGCCGGTGTGAAATTAAAAGATTTTGGCTCGTTTGATTATGGTCGTAACCTGGGCGCGCTGTATGACGTGGAAGCCTGGACCGATATGTTCCCGGAATTTGGTGGCGACTCCTCCGCACAGACCGATAACTTTATGACCAAACGCGCCAGCGGTCTGGCAACTTACCGCAACACCGACTTCTTCGGCGTCGTGGATGGCCTGGATCTGACCCTGCAATACCAGGGTAAAAACCAGGATCGCGATGTGAAAAAACAGAACGGCGATGGTTTTGGTACTTCTGTTACTTATGACTTTGGCGGCAGCGATTTCGCGGTGAGCGGCGCTTATACCAACTCCGATCGTACCAACCAGCAGAATCTGCAAACTCGCGGTACGGGTGATAAAGCTGAAGCCTGGGCAACCGGCTTAAAATATGATGCTAACGATATTTATATTGCGACGTTCTATTCTGAAACACGCAATATGACGCCAATTTCCGGCGGCTTCGCCAATAAAACACAGAACTTCGAAGCGGTTGTTCAGTACCAGTTTGACTTTGGTCTGCGTCCGTCACTGGGTTATGTGCTTTCTAAAGGGAAAGATATTGAAGGCGTCGGCAATGAAGACCTGGTGAATTATATCGACGTGGGCGCAACGTATTATTTCAACAAAAATATGTCCGCGTTTGTTGATTATAAAATCAACCAGTTGGATAGCGATAATAAACTGGGCATCAACGATGATGACATCGTTGCTGTCGGTATGGTCTACCAGTTCTAATTATACCCGTCATATTTCAAGCTGCATGTGCGTTGGCTTTCCTCGCTCACCCCAGTCACGTACTTATGTACGCTCCTGGGGATTCGCTGCGTCGCCGCCTTCCTGCAACTCGAATTATTTAGGGTATAGCATAAAAAAATGCCGGATGGGGTTGCGCCGCCATCCGGCATTTTACTGTTCATTATGCCGTTAACTTAACCGGTTCATCCTTAAAGTCGTCAGCAGGTTCCAGCGCCAGATTCAGCGTCGTTAACAAGCCAAGTAATTTTTCATGAAATTCACGTAAGGTGTATTCCAGTCGCTCTACCACTTCAGTCTCTTTCACCGGCACCGCAGTCCAGTTACCGTCTTTATCAAACAAACCAAACTGATAACTGTACGTGAAGCGTTTTTCCTGCGCCTCCAGTTCCATCCACCAGCCCCAGAACTCGCGTTTCTCAGGGGCGGGTTTCACGTTGACGCAAACAGCCAGACAATCGAAAAAAAATCGATTATCTTCGCACTGCCCTTCCCGGATATACGGGCCAAGCGCGGTGAATTTCTTGATCAATCTACTTTTCGGATGCCCACTCGGTAACGTCATTACGATCTCCTTAGGTGAAGCACCTGTTTTACCAAATCGCTAAAATTTAGCAAACTTTTAACACAATCTCTGATTGATCCAACCGGTTATTTCCTGCAGCCCTTTGTCAAAATTGCGATACACCTGGTTGAAGGGGATCTCCAGTAGCTTACCGTCTGAAGATGAAGATGTGATTAAACGTGACTCTTCTTCCGGGCTAAACGGATCGTTCTTCCAGAATCCTGAGAGCATTGGCGTCGGGCAGCGTCGACCCAGCAGGCCCTGCACTTTTAATGAATAGCGATTAAGCTCAACGCGCAGCGCTTCATCGGAAGCGTCATGCATCCCCAGGCGGCTGGCCAGAACGTCAAGATACATTTCCGGGACGCTTGCCTGACGCTGCGGATCGCTCAGCAGCGCATGCACGACCGGCCCCAGACAGGCCACCGCCTTCAGCCGTGATGATTCCAGATACGCCAGGCGTACCGCCACGTTAGCGCCAAAGCGGAAACCGAAGGCCGCCACGCGAGTGTGATCCACCCAGGGAACATTAGGCAGCGCTTTTAATACATGCTGATGCAGCAGGCTGGAATCCTGAGTCAGTTTCCATTTTGACGAGAAACCAACCGACGGCATATCCAGCGTCAGCATGGCTATACCCCGTGGGGCAAAATAGCGCTCATACAGGGTGTAGTAATCCGTTTGCATGGAATCGAGGCCACCACACATCAGCACCGTCGGGAACGGACCGTCACCTTTTGGCATATGTAAGAAGCCGGTGATCGGCGCGCCGCCAGCGACGGGAAACTCCATCTCACGCAGCGTGCCCGGTAATCGCTGTGCGGCCTCTTCATAGGCACGATTCGCCAAAGCCTGTGCCTGCTCTGCCAGCTCATCGCCTTTCAGGTGTGGGTAAGCGGCAATGTTGTACAACGTAGACGCATGCAGCCAGTGGCGTCCGCTCACCTGCGGATCCTCTTCCATAGACGCTTTCTGTTGCCAGTCCATCGCCTGCTTCGCCCACTCATAGATCCAGTTCCCACCGCGATAGCCGATAACCGTATCGTAGAGTTCTTTATCTGTACGCTCGGCTTCGCTCATCACGATACGTGCCTGCACCTCAAGGATTTCACGCGGGTCGACGCCGCGCCAGATCCACATCAGGCGATTCACCATGCGATACCAGTGCGGAATGGTTTTGCCATCCAGGGCAGATTGTACGGACGGCTGCGCGCCGTGATTAAAACGACGAACCAGTGTTGACGTTTCAGGGTGTTTGAAGCGGGGTTTAAACAGGACTTCGCTGAGGTTAGCCTGTGACATGATTGCAGCCTCCATGAGTACTCACTAAGGCATAGTGTAACCTGACACAGCACAAAAAGAACAACGCCCGGCAGTTGCCAGGCGTTGAAAATTTTTAGATTAGCGACCAGAGATCGGCGGGACGAACACCACGCCCATATCCCACGGCTGCTCAATCCATGTATCCTGAGGGATATCAACAACATAATCATTCACCAGCGGGCGACCAGCCGGCTTAGCGAAGATAGTGACGAAATGCGCTTTAGGATACATTTCGCGAATCGCAACGGCGGTACCACCGGTGTCAACCAGGTCATCGATTACGATGAAACCTTCACCGTCGCCTTCGGCACGCTTCAGCACTTTCAGTTCGCGCTGGTTGTCGTGATCGTAGCTGGAGATGCATACGGTATCGACATGACGAATACCCAATTCACGCGCCAGCAATGCGCCCGGCACCAGACCACCACGACTAACGGCAATAATGCCTTTCCATTGTTCAGAAGGCATCAGGCGGCTTGCCAGTTTACGTGCATGGATCTGCAACATGTCCCAGGTGACGACGTATTTTTCGCTCATGTGAAGTGTCCCAGCCTGTTTATCTACGGCTTAAAAAGTGTTCGAGGGGGAAATAGGTTGCGCGAGATTATAGAGATCTGACGCACTAAAAACCAGTGTTTCGCGGAATCCGCGCCTCTTTTTGCATGCTTTATGCTAGCCGTCAGCGGAGAAAGTGGTATTCTCAATCGCATCGCGCAAGCCTGGCTTGTGGTGTTTTTAATTCTGCTAACCCCGTGGCCTGCAAGCAAGTTTTGTAGGACATCGCCAAGGAGACTCAACGTGTCTGAACTGTCTCAATTATCCCCGCAACCGCTATGGGATATTTTTGCCAAAATCTGTTCTATTCCTCATCCGTCCTATCATGAAGAGCAGCTCGCTGAACACATTCTGAGCTGGGCCCAAGAGAAAGGTTTCCACGTCGAGCGCGATCAAGTCGGTAATATCCTGATTCGCAAACCCGCAACCGCAGGTATGGAAAACCGCAAGCCGGTCGTTCTGCAGGCGCACCTGGATATGGTCCCGCAGAAAAACAACGACACCGTGCACGACTTCACTAAAGATCCTATCCAGCCTTATATTGACGGCGAATGGGTGAAAGCCCGTGGCACCACGCTGGGTGCGGATAACGGCATCGGTATGGCGTCTGCGCTGGCCGTTCTGGCTGATGACAGCGTGGTACACGGTCCGCTGGAAGTGCTGCTGACCATGACCGAAGAAGCGGGTATGGATGGCGCGTTTGGTCTGCAGGCTAACTGGCTGCAGGCAGATATCCTGATCAACACCGACTCTGAAGAAGAAGGTGAGATCTACATGGGTTGCGCAGGCGGTATCGACTTTACCACTAACCTGCCGCTGTCCCGTGAAGCAATCCCGGCTGGATTCCAGAGCTTTAAGCTGACGTTAAAAGGCCTGAAAGGCGGTCACTCCGGCGGCGAAATCCACGTGGGTCTCGGTAACGCGAACAAACTGCTGGTACGCTTCCTGGCGGGCCACGCTGAAGAGCTGGATCTGCGTCTGGTTGATTTCAACGGCGGTACGCTGCGTAACGCGATTCCGCGTGAAGCCTTTGCCACCCTCGCCGTGGCTGCAGATAAAGTTGATGCGTTAAAAGCGCTGGTCAACACCTATCAGGAAATCCTGAAAAACGAACTGGAAGCCAAAGAGAAGAACCTGGCTCTGCTGCTGGATGCCGTAACTCAAGACAAAGCCGCGCTGACAGCTCAGTCTCGCGACAGCTTTGTGCGTCTGCTGAACGCCACCCCGAACGGCGTAATCCGCAACTCTGACGTCGCCAAAGGCGTGGTTGAGACCTCTCTGAACGTCGGCGTTGTCACCATGACTGACGACAACGTTGAAATTCACTGCCTGATCCGTTCCCTGATCGACAGCGGTAAAGACTACGTGGTGAGCATGCTGGATTCACTGGGTAAACTGGCTGGCGCGAAAACCCAGGCAAAAGGCGGATACCCAGGCTGGCAGCCGGATGCTAACTCTCCGGTTATGCACCTGGTTCGTGAAACCTATCAGCGTCTGTTCAACAAAACGCCGAATATCCAGATCATCCACGCTGGTCTGGAATGTGGTCTGTTCAAGAAACCGTATCCAGATATGGACATGGTTTCCATCGGGCCAACTATCACCGGTCCGCACTCCCCGGATGAGCAGGTTCATATAGAAAGCGTCGGCCATTACTGGACGCTGCTGACTGAACTGCTGAAGTCTATTCCGGCGAAGTAAGATTCTGCGCTAAATGCCGGATGACGCTACGTTTATCTGGCCTACATGCTGGTTTGTAGGCCGGATAAAGTTGTTACGTAGCCATCTGGCCTGCACGCTGGTTTGTAGGCTGGATAAGGCGTTTACGCCGACATCCGGCAATTGTTCTGAGTCACAGCCCCAACAGTAGCTGTCTTTCCATTTGTGGATCCAGCAGCGTGACGTGTAACCCCACCAGCCTGACACCTCGCCCTCCCCTACGCTCGTCCCAGGTCTTGCGCGCTGTCGTAATTAAGTCGTCTTTATTTAAGCGCGGCCAGACGTGCTCCTGCGTAGTCTGCTGAAAATCATTAAACTTGAGTTTTATCCCCTGGCGAGCGATCAGCAGATCCGGCTTTACCTTTGCCAGACGCCGTTCCAGTTCGGGATAGAGCCGTTCAATTATCGCCTCACACTCCGACCACTCGTGAATATCTTCCGCCAGCGTACGCTCCACGCCGACGGATTTACGCAGCCTGTCGTTGTTGACGTCCCGTTCGTCAATCCCCTGACTGCGCTCCCACAGCACGCGACCAAACTTGCCGAAGCGTTTGAGCAGCATTGCCAGGTCGTATTTTTGAACATCTTCGCAGGTACGTAATCCCATTGATTCCAGCTTAGCGGCGGAGACTTTGCCAACGCCGGGAATTTTGCCTAACGGCAATGTTCTGAGAAATTCAGGAACATCGGCAGGGGTAATCACATATTGCCCATTGGGTTTGTTGAGATCGGAAGCTATTTTTGCCAGAAATTTTACCGGCGCAATTCCGGCAGAGGCGGTTAACTGTAACTCGTTAAAAATTGTCTGGCGGATTTCCTGAGCGATCAGCGTAGCTGAGCCGTGGCAGTGGGTGCTGTCGGTCACATCCAGATAGGCTTCATCCAGCGAAAGTGGTTCTATCAGCGAGGTATAGCGAGAGAAAATAGCCTGAATCTGGCGGGAGGCTTCTTTATAGGCCTCGTAACGACCAGGTAATAAAGTGAGATGCGGACACAGCTTTAATGCCATTCCCGTTGGCATTGCGCTACGCACGCCAAATTTGCGCGCCGGGTAATTGGCCGTGCTGATGACCCCCCGACGTTCTCGACTGCCACCAATAGCAATGGGAATATCACGCAGGGCGGGGTTGTCGCGCATTTCCACCGCCGCGAAAAAGCAGTCCATATCGACATGTATGATTTTACGCATCGTTCGTCTCCCACATCACTGTTTAAGTATACAGTATTTTTATGTTGTGAGAAGTATGGTTGTACCTAATGCTGGGCCGTTCCTGACCCATTATCCATCCAGCACGAATAAGACCCAATGAAGCGCAGTAACCAGCAAAATACGCCAGTGTCTGACTGCCTTTAAGCGCAATTTTCCGTATAAAGAAAAACTAAAGTGTAAACGCCGCACGAGAGACTTGCGAAAAACTCTCTTGGTGCTAATGTGAGCGCTCCAGATCCAGATTTATCCGATTTGGGGAATCTTTTTGCCGTCCTGGCGTGTGTGATCGTTTTATCAAGGAATAAGCAGTATGCGTAAAATCGCATTTTTTCTTGCGATGCTTTTATTGCCGTGCGTTTCATTTGCCGGTTTGCTGAGCAGCAGCAGCCCGACTACGCCTGTCAGCAAAGAATATAAGCAGCAATTAATGGGCTCCCCCGTTTATATCCAGATCTTCAAAGAAGAGCGAACCTTGGATCTGTACGTCAAGATGGGCGAACAGTATCAATTGCTCGACAGCTATAAGATCTGCAATTATTCCGGCGGCTTAGGGCCGAAACAGCGTCAGGGTGATTTCAAAAGTCCGGAAGGATTTTACAGCGTACAACGTGGACAGCTGAAACCGGATAGCCGCTTCTATAAAGCGATTAACATTGGTTTCCCTAACGCCTACGACCGCGCACACGGTTATGAAGGTAAGTACCTGATGATCCACGGTGCCTGTGTTTCCGTCGGCTGCTACGCAATGACCGACAACGGCATTGATGAGATTTTCCAGTTTGTGACAGGTGCTCTGGTGTTCGGGCAGTCCAGCGTACAGGTTAGCATTTACCCGTTCCGCATGACCGATGCCAACATGCAACGCCATAAGTTCTCGTATTACAAAGATTTCTGGGCCCAGTTAAAGCCGGGATACGATTACTTTGAACAAACACGTAAACCACCGACCGTTTCCGTCGTCGATGGTCGTTACGTCGTCAGCAAGCCGTTGAGTCACGAAGTGGTTCAGCCGCAACTGGCATCAAACTACACGCTCCCCGAGACAAAATAATGCCCACTCGCCTGGCATAATCTTTTGCCAGGTTTCATTGCCGGTTAACGGTTGAGTGGCAATCACGGTGACCACATCATTGGGTGTGGTCTCTGAGCTAAAATCGATTTCCACGTCCTGATCCAGCAATGTCGCCACGCCAAACGGCGCACGACGCGTGATCCAAAACAGGTTGGTCGAACAGAAGGCCATCACATAGCGTCCGTCAGACAACAGCATGTTGAAGACGCCTTTCTCCCGCAGCTCTCCTGCCAGCATTGCGATGTATTTAAACACTGCCGTCATATTGCCAGGCGTGCGCGGATAACGCTCCGTCAGCTTATGGAGCAGCCAGCAGAAAGCTTTTTCGCTGTCGGTTTCCCCGACCGGACGGAAATTACCGGTTTCCAGCGATTTATAGCCACTGAGCTGTCCATTATGAGCATAGGTCCAGTTGCGTCCCCACAATTCGCGGGTAAAGGGATGGGTATTTTCCAACGCCACTTCGCCACGGTTCGCCTGACGAATATGGGCAATCACGGAACAGGATTTGATGGGGTAGTCTTGTACCAGTTTGGCAATAGGCGAATTAAAGCTGGGTTGCGGATCTTTAAACGTACGGCAGCCCTTACCTTCATAAAACGTAATACCCCAGCCGTCTTTGTGCGGCCCGGTCCCTCCGCCGCGCTGAACCAGTCCGGTGAAGCTAAAGCAGATATCGGTTGGCACATTGGCGCTCATCCCGAGCAGTTCGCACATACATCACCTACCTTAAAACCGTGAACTGCCTGATGGCGCTGCGCTTATCAGGCCTACGTGGCGCTCATGTAGGCCGGATAAGGCTTCAGCCACCATCCGGCAATCGTCTTCTTATGGTTTAACCATCTCTTTTTCGATCAGCTGGATCAGGATATGGATCACTTTGATATGAATTTCCTGAATACGGTCAGCGTAGCCAAAGTGCGGCACGCGAATTTCGATATCCGCGCTACCCGCCATTTTTCCGCCATCTTTACCGGTCAGGGTGATCACTTTCATCCCTTTCTCACGCGCTGCGGCAATCGCTTTAATTACGTTACCGGAATTACCCGAAGTAGAGATGCCTAGCAGGACATCACCTTCACGACCCACGGCTTCTACGTAGCGAGAGAACACATAATCGTAACCAAAATCGTTGCTGACGCAGGAGATATGGCTGACGTCAGAGATAGCGATAGCAGGGTAACCAGGACGGTTTTCACGATAGCGTCCGGTCAGCTCTTCGGCAAAGTGCATCGCGTCGCAATGGGAACCGCCGTTACCGCAAGAAAGTACCTTACCGCCCGCTTTAAAGCTGTCTGCCAACAGGACCGCCGCGCGCTGAATGGCGTGAATATTGGCGTCATCTTTAAGAAAATTAGCCAGCGTTTCCGCCGCTTCGCTCAGTTCGTTACGAATAAGATCCTGGTACATGAGGATATCCTTCAGCATGAATGTAAATGACAAGATGCAGTGTACCGGATAGCGCTACCAGCGAGAAGTACAAGCCACAGGAATGGTCATAATGACTGCAAGTGAATCATGCAAGAAGAATATTTTATCTTTGAACAGGGTTACGTTCACCTTATGTTCATCGCTACTCTGATATCGCTATTTACGTGAACGTGCAAGGGTGGCTCACCGCCCCCCCCCCTTGCAACCCGGGCTCCCGGCGGGAAAATCGTCGCTATGCGATTCATTCGTCTTATTCCGTCTGCCTTTCGGGTCGGGGCCGAGCCTGCATCCCTGCAGGCCATCCCCTCCGTCCGCATCCCTGCGGACGACCCCGGTCAGCCGTCAACGCCTCATCAATTTTCAGCCGGACCGAGGGTATCGCTTCAACTCTCTTAATTTCAGGTGTTTCTGTTTCGCTGTTTGAAAAAACGGCGGCGATGATCAGGTGTGGGCTGGTCCGGCTGAAAATTGCCGACGTGTTTCCGTAAGGCCGGGAGAGCCAGCATGGATGCTGGCTCAGGGCGCGTTTTGCAAGGACGCTACCTCGCGCCCGGCCCGGTAGCCTGAAGGAATAAGCGGAGGGTATTGCACAGCAACAATTTTCCCGCCGGGAGCCGGGATTGTTAAGGGTGCAGCAATAGCACCCTTAACACGTTCACAAATATTGGTGCTGCAGAGTGGCGATAAACGCAAAGTGAACGGAACAATTTCTCAGAGTTAACACGTTCATTACCTTGCCAACGCATGTTGATATTTCCTACTACAGAAAATTATCCAGACAGGAATGGCTACGGCTTTTGATTTTTTGTGCCGGTTAAAACAGCAACAATGTGAGCTTTGTTGTAATTATTTTGTAAACACATTGCTAAAAGAATTTACATCCACTACAACCATATCATCACAAGTGGTCAGACCTCCTACAAGCAAGGGAGCTTTTCGTTATGATGATTTTGAGTATTATCGCTACGGTTGTTCTGCTCAGCGTTCTGTTTTATCACCGCGTGAGCTTATTCCTCAGCAGCTTAATTTTGCTCGCCTGGACGGCTGCGCTTGGCGTGGCTGGCCTGTGGTCAGTCTGGCTGCTGGTTCCTCTGGCCATTATCCTCGTGCCGTTTAACTTTACGCCGATGCGCAAATCCATGATCTCTGCGCCGGTGTTCCGCGGCTTCCGTAAAGTCATGCCACCGATGTCGCGTACTGAGAAAGAAGCGATTGATGCGGGTACAACCTGGTGGGAAGGTGACCTGTTCCAGGGCAAGCCTGACTGGAAAAAACTGCATAACTATCCTCAACCGCATCTGACCGCTGAAGAACAAGCGTTTATTGATGGTCCAGTGGAAGAAGCGTGCCGCATGGCGAACGACTTCCAGATCACTCACGAACTCGCGGATCTGCCGCCGGAACTGTGGGCATATCTGAAAGAACACCGCTTCTTCGCGATGATCATTAAGAAAGAGTACGGCGGTCTGGAATTCTCAGCATATGCTCAGGCTCGCGTTCTGCAGAAACTCTCCGGCGTTTCCGGGATCCTGGCGATCACCGTTGGCGTACCTAACTCATTAGGCCCAGGCGAACTGCTGCAACATTACGGCACCGAAGAGCAGAAAAATCATTACCTGCCGCGTCTGGCTCGCGGTCAGGAGATCCCATGCTTTGCTCTGACCAGCCCGGAAGCAGGCTCCGACGCAGGGGCGATCCCTGATACCGGCGTGGTTTGTATGGGCGACTGGCAGGGCCAACAGGTGCTGGGTATGCGCCTGACCTGGAACAAACGTTATATTACGCTGGCGCCTATCGCCACGGTACTGGGTCTGGCATTTAAACTCTCTGACCCGGAAAAACTGCTGGGTGGTGAAGAAGATCTCGGCATTACCTGTGCGCTGATCCCAACCTCAACGCCGGGCGTACAAATTGGGCGTCGTCACTTCCCGCTGAACGTGCCGTTCCAGAACGGTCCGACCCTCGGTAAAGATGTGTTTGTACCGATTGATTACATCATCGGTGGTCCGAAAATGGCCGGTCAGGGCTGGCGCATGCTGGTGGAATGTCTGTCTGTGGGACGTGGTATTACCCTGCCGTCTAACTCGACGGGCGGCGTGAAATCAGTCGCAATGGCCACCGGCGCATATGCGCACATTCGTCGCCAGTTCAAAATCTCCATCGGCAAGATGGAAGGTATTGAAGAACCGTTGGCACGTATTGCCGGTAACGCCTACGTGATGGACGCTGCGGCATCACTGATTACCTACGGCATTATGCTGGGTGAAAAACCGGCGGTGCTGTCGGCTATCGTGAAATATCACTGTACCCACCGTGGGCAGCAGTCAATCATCGATGCGATGGATATCACTGGCGGTAAAGGCATTATGCTTGGCGAAAGCAACTTCCTCGCCCGCGCTTATCAAGGTGCGCCAATCGCCATTACCGTTGAAGGTGCCAATATTCTGACCCGTAGCATGATGATCTTCGGTCAGGGTGCGATTCGCTGCCATCCGTATGTTCTGGAAGAGATGGCTGCGGCACAGAGTAACGATGTGAATGCGTTCGACAAGCTGCTGTTCAAACACATCGGTCACGTTGGCAGTAACAAAGTGCGCAGTTTCTGGCTTGGCCTGACACGTGGCTTAACCAGCAGCACGCCAACCGGCGATGCGACCAAACGTTACTACCAGCACCTGAACCGTTTGAGCGCCAACCTGGCCCTGCTTTCAGATGTGTCCATGGCCGTACTGGGCGGTAGTCTGAAGCGCCGTGAACGTATCTCCGCGCGTCTGGGCGATGTGTTAAGCCAGCTGTATCTGGCCTCTGCGGTACTGAAACGTTATGACGATGAAGGCCGTAATGAAGCGGACCTGCCGTTGGTTCACTGGGGCGTTCAGGATGCGTTGTACAAAGCGGAACAGGCGATGGACGATCTGCTGAAAAACTTCCCGAACCGTCTGGTCGCGGGCTTGCTGAACGTGGTTATCTTCCCGACCGGTCGCCACTACGACGCGCCGTCTGACAAGCTGGACCATAAAGTCGCGAAGATTTTGCAGGTTCCGAGTGCTACTCGTTCTCGTATTGGTCGCGGTCAATATCTGACGCCAAGCGAGCATAACCCGGTTGGTTTGCTGGAAGAGGCGCTGCTGGATGTCATTGCAGCCGACCCTATCCACCAGCGGATCTGTAAAGAGTTGGGTAAAAACCTGCCATTTACCCGTCTCGACGAACTGGCGCACAATGCGCTGGCGAAAGGGCTGATTGATAAAGATGAAGCCGCGATTCTGGTGAAAGCCGAAGCGAGTCGCCTGCGCAGTATCAACGTGGATGACTTTGAACCCGAGGAGCTGGCGACTCAGCCGGTAAAGCTGCCAGAGAAAGTGCGTAAAGTCGAAGCCGCATAACGATATACGCACAACGTTTAGCCCCGCTTAATGCGGGGCTTTTTATTGCCACATTTTCATTAATCCTCATGCTACAGTGTCAAAATGTTGTTCAACGAGGAGCCTCGATCGTGCCTGGTTTGAAAATTACTCTGCTGCAACAACCCTTGATCTGGATGGATGGCCCGGCCAACCTGCGCCATTTTGACCGACAACTGGAAACCGTCGCCGGACGTGATGTCATCGTGTTGCCCGAGATGTTTACCAGCGGATTTGCCATGGAAGCGGCAAATAAATCGTTGCCGCAGGAAGAGGTCGTCAGTTGGATGCGCGCCAAGGCGCAACAGACTAACTCCCTGATCGCTGGCAGCGCTGCTATCCAGTCTGAACGCGGCCCGGTAAACCGCTTTTTTCTGGTTGAGCCCGAAGGTAATGTGCATTTCTACGACAAGCGCCATCTGTTCCGCATGGCGGATGAGCATCAGCATTATCAGGCGGGTGACGCGCGCGTTATTGTTGAATGGCGCGGCTGGCGCATTCTGCCGTTGGTCTGTTATGACCTGCGTTTTCCGGTATGGTCGCGTAATCGCAACGATTACGACCTGGCGTTGTATGTTGCCAATTGGCCTGCGCCGCGTTCGCTGCACTGGCAGCTTCTGCTTGCCGCACGGGCGATTGAGAACCAAGCTTATGTAGCAGGATGTAACCGCGTGGGCACAGACGGTAACGGCCACCATTATCGCGGTGACAGCCGGGTGATTAATCCGCAGGGTGAGATTATTGCCACCGCCGAGCCGCATCAGGCCACACGCATTGACGCCGAGCTGTCACTCTCAGCGCTGCGCGAGTATCGCGAGAAGTTTCCCGCCTGGCAGGACGCCGACCCGTTTACGCTATAACTATCGCCTTCACTCCCGCTGCGCTACGTTTCTTGTGGCGGGATTGTTTCACTCCGTAACCAACCGCAAAACAAATTCGCGTGGCGACATGCGGTGAGCATCGTATTCTGCAAAGGATAATCACTCGTAACCAGCGGGTGGCAGACAATGTCGATAATTTCCTTATCAGGATTTCAATAATGAAGAACTTCTTACGCATGACTTTGCTGGCGGCTACCTTAGCGGGCGCTTCTTTTAGTACGCTTGCAGCAAACGTATCCAATGTTCCTGCTCCAGCTCAGGACCCGGTCGTTCAGCATCTTAAGCTGACCAACGACCAGGTGGCGCAGATTAAAAAACTGCACCAGCAGCTTGAAACCAACGTAAGCCAGATTTCGGTGAAAGATGTTAAAGACGGCGCGTTGATTGACGTCATCAAGTCCGGGAAATGGGATGAAGCTGCCGTTCAGAAACAGCTTTCTGCGTTCAGCAACATCGAACAGCAGGCGCGTTATTATCGCGTAAAATACTATTTTGACCTGAACAAAGTGCTGACCCCAGAACAGCGCCAGCAGGTGCAAAAAGATATCGCACAGACGCTGAGCGAGTAATTGTCAGAGCCTGAGTCAGCAATGATTCAGGCTTTTCGGTAAAATTTCCTGCTCAAACAGAAAGCCCTGTACAGCATCTGCGCCGCTCATACGGCAAATGGCATAATCCTGTGGCGTTTCTACTCCCTCAATGACAACCCGCTCACCCAGCCCACGAAATTGATTGACCAGAACCCTCAACTGCCACTCCGATGTTCTGAACTGATGAAACATTCCACTTTCAATTTTGATGGCATCGAAACGGATGCCCGACAGCCGCCAGACAAAAAATAGCTCAGGCGAAACATCATCCAGCCACACGCGAAACCCGTGACGTACCAAAGTTTTTACGGCAATGCATACGGCCTGCTGTTCTGCCTTATCCAGACGCATCATGGAGCCCGGATCCTGAATTTCAATAACAATCCTCCCCTGATGCACCTGCTTTGTGAGACGTGTGATCCATGACAGACTGGTCAGCATCCTGACGGATAAATTCAGCGAATAGCTTCCAGAGAGAGCCAGCACCCGCTGCATTTGCCATAGAAAAAGCTGCTGTTTTGCCGCAATGGAAAGGTGCTTGAAAAACAAATCCAGTGGGAGCGGTGTGCGTACCTGGCTTAACACCTCACAGACATCCAGCGATGCGTCATCAAAAAAATGAATGCGCTGCAAACGGATCCCGGTGATCCGCAGCAGTTCGGCGTTGCGGGGAAGTTCTGGCACATAACGGGCCTGTTCACTGAATCTGTTCATATCATTCCATTATTTTATTAAAAGGACGTCGTGCATCCTGCAGCCACGGGATACGGCGATCGTTTGGGTATATCAGACAAAAGCGCGTCGCCAGACGATGCGCCTCGACCAGGTCGCGCTGTTGCAACGCCAGTAAGATTTGCGTGAAGGAGACATTAGGGTCTGGGTGAACGCGCACATAGTCAGGCGCCCAGCGGCGAACCTCCTCCAGCCAACGTGCGTCCCGGGAACGCTGATACCGTTGCAGATACCCCATCTGGACATCAAACCGATAGCGACTGGTAAGAAGCCAGCCTCCGACAGGGAGCGGTTCGGCAAGTTGCCACTGCGTTGACTGCCTCTCCGCCAGCGTCAATTGCTGTTGCGTGTGCAGCGTGAGAAGCAGCAATGGCGCGACGGTCAGTAACGAGATAAACCCTGCCGCGCGAATCAGCGACGTCGACGTAAGCGCCAGGCGTATTCCCGTTCGCGCGTTGTCTGCACATCGAAGCAGCAGGATCAACAGCAGCCAGTGTGGCGTTGACTGCCTGACGGGGTATTCCGTCAACATATGAATAACCACCGGCAGTGCCGCCACCAGGCAGGCACGACGCCAGCAATTACCGTGCAGCCAGAGCCATAAACCTCCCGCTATAAAACAGAGTGCCCCCGCCAGCCCAACCAGACCGCCCTCCACCAGCCACAGCACCAGTTCGTTGTGCGGATGCGAAATGCTGCCCAGCCCCAATGGCCCCGCGCATTCGAGAAATACGGCAGCAAAACTGCCCACGCCCCACCCCATCCACGGGCGTTCGGCAAATAATTCCAGCGACATTTTCAGCACCGTCCAGCGCACTTGAGAAGTCGTCAGATGATCGACCGTGACCACTGACAAAAAATGGCGAGCGGCTGCGCCTGTCGCCACGCCTAACGCCAGCGGCAGTAGAAGCAGCAGTAGCGTGCGCCGTTGCGCCGGGAAAACCGCCAGCAGCAGCACTTCACCGACGACCAGAGACAGGTAGCCGGTTTGCGACTGAGATTCATGCAGCACAAATCCCATCAACACCAGGCCCATCCCAATGACAATTCGATACCCGTCGCGTAGCCGTAAAAAGAGCAGTACTGACAGCAGCACGCCGCAGGCCGTGAAGCTGGCCAGCAGATTGACCTGCTGAAAAATCCCGTAGGGCCGCGTGCCGCGTCGCCAGGCAAACTCCCAGTACTCAACGCCCGGCAAATGCCAGTACTGATAGACAAACGCCAGACATTCAATCACGCACGCCCCCCATAACAGAGCCAGCAGCGCCGTCAGGGTGTTTGCCGTGAGCGGAATTTGTAATGTGGCCAGATAGACGCTCACACCTCCCAGTAACGCCCCCGCCACCAGCAGTGCCTCGGCCTGCCAGACATCAGGCGTTAGCAGGCAAAGCAACGTCAGGATGAACGCCCCGACTGTAAAACACGCAGCGGGCACAGTGATGCGCCAGCGTTGACGAGGCACCAGCATCAATACGCTTGCAGCCAGTACAACAGCGTAGATCCAGCTCGTAATATTAAGCGGCAACGACAGGCCGCTGCCGCCGTTGTTCGGCCAGTAGAGATGCATGGCCCCACACCAGAAAAACAGACTAATACCGAGCAATAATTTCTGCGCAGGCAGCGGCGCAATGCGATTCAGTACGTTCATCATGCTACTGGTAGTTCAACGTCCAGGTCCCGCTGGCGCTGAACGGACCGTATTCGAGAGACTGATTTTTTATCGCCGATGGCTCCGCTGCGACCCACGCCAAGAAATTCAGCGTCATCGAACCTTCTGTTATCTCTTTGACTGACGTGCTCTCATCAAGGCGGATTGCCGTGCCGTCCTCTTCGCTCATCCCAATCCCGATCCCTGACGCACCGCCTTGTTCACTGCTATCCAGCGCCAGATGATCGGTCAGCTCCGCATCCTCACGACCGCTGAAGGTAACCGAGATCCCACGGAAAACCTCCGGGTTGCAGTCGCGTAACTGGATGCTGAATTTTTCCGGCTTACTGCGCCCCGAGAGATAGAGATCCTGTGTCGCGATTTGCTTGAAATCGACCTCGATTTTGTCGCCTCCCGGTGCAAGGCTGCAGGCCAGGGCTCTGATGGTGCCGTGAAAATACATATCGCCGCCGACCAGTTTGGTGTCGGCCTGCGCCATGCCACCTAGCAGTAACATACTGGTCGCGAATAACGCCGAGAATCTCATGACATCCCCCTACTGAAACTGCGCGACAACGGTGGCAGAGGCTTCAAATTCACCTTCTTTCACACTTCCCACGCCCGGCTTTGCCACCGGTGCGGCGGTGAGATTCCAGTCGCCCTGATTCTGGTAAAACCCCTTCACGTTGTAGAATTGATTGGGCACGACGGTGCCACCACTCTCGTCTTTAAGCATAATGCCGAGATCGTCGCGCTTTTGTCCGCCGCTCAGCGTGCCAAGGAGATTACCGTTAAACCCCGCCGTGCCTGACGCCGTGGTCGTTTGTATACCAAGATTAATGTTCAGCGCGCCCTGATCGAAACTCCCGCCTTCACAGACCACATGTATAGGGACTGACTTGCTGTAGTTAGTGCCGTTGAGCCGGGCAGCGGATCCAGGCAGATCGCCAAACTCAATGCTGATTTTGTCTCCCCGGTTGAAGGTGCATTTGTCCGGGACAGTAATTAGCCCGGATTTAATCACCACGCGAGAAATCGCCGTGGTTGGCGTAGGTCCCGCGCTTCCCATACGCCCGGCCACCTCCACCAGCGACTGGGAAGTGATATTGATGCCATTGATAATGGGTTTAGTGACAATAAACGTCACTTTCCCTTTTGAACCACTTTCAACGTTAGTCGCTCGCGTGTAGCCCTTACGTTTTTTACAGCTGTTGTTGCTGTTGCGGTTTGAAACGTTGGTAAAAGGCGCCTGCACATATTTTTTATAGCCCCCGGCAACCCACACCTGAACTTCCACATCCAGATACTCGTTTAGCCGAAAACGGTTCGCCCCCTGATTTGAAGGCGGCATCGTGGTTGTGGTGGTGTAGTAAATTGGTGCTCGGGAGATGTCAGCCTGTTCGCAATAGAAATTCACCACATACCAGCCGCCCAGATTCCATGGGAACGGCTCCGTTCTGCCACCCACGTGGTTTTTGCTGACATCCAGCGAGCTCAGTTCAATATCGTACTGATGCGGCGACCCACCCTCCGGCTCACCTTCTCCCTGTGTAAATGCCTGCCCGGCCAACGGACAGCCTGCCAGCACCACCCACAACAGCGTTTTACGTAATACGCTCATAGATACTCCAGCTTAAGTCTGACCAGACCGTTAAATTCTCCGGCGGTCACCTCTCGCCCAAAAGATTCCAGCGCGGCAAGAAAATGAATGGCGTTATCGCCCGGTTTGAGGATCCACATGCGTTGCGGTTGGTTCAGGTGGATTAACTGATTACGTTCAGTCAGTAGTCGGATGCCCGCGCCGCGAACATCGCCACGAATACGCCCCAAATCGCTGTTTTCCGGTGCGCCTTCAGCCATTAGCGTCATCGAAACACCACGCTCCACCGTGCTGTGCGCAAGCTCAGGCATCTCACTGGTCTGCCCAGGGAAATCCCTTAAGGTATGACCGGAGCCCTTTAAACAGCCATTCAGATACAGCGTGACCAATACCGGATCGCTGCGATCGCCGCCCTGGCGAAATCGGCTGGCGGAAATATCACCAAGATCGATAGTCTGATCGCGGGAGGCCATATCCAGCACGCACGGCGAAACGAACACCCGACCATGAAAGCGGACGTTGCCATACTCGCCGGACACGTTGCTCATATCCTGGCGACCGCTTGTGGCCTGAACCGAGCAGGCCATGCCCGCCATCAGCAGAGCGCAAAGCATCTTTTTCATTTACGAATCCTGTTACCGGGGCTGTTGCTCCATCGGCAATGCTTTACACACATTGCCTGTGCAGCTGAATTTCAATTCGGGATGACCGCCAAAATCGTTCACGTACATCATGCTGAACTGGCTAACGCTGCCGTCGGTCACGCTGAAATCGAGAGAGGACTTTGGTGAAACCATAATCCCAGGGAAGTCAGTCAGCCTGTCGCCGCCCTGCGCTTCAGGCTTGCGGCTTAAGCCGATTAAGGTAACGAAGTACGGCGTTGGGTTATCCACACTCCAGCGCTGCCCCTGCTTATGAAAGACCAGTTGGTTTTGCCACACGGCGCCCGGTGTTTCCGGCACGATGGCGGTAGGACGGTAGAAAAGTTTGATGCGCGACTGCATCGCCAGTTGCAGCACGTTCGGCTTATCCGGCTTGGGCGGAATTTCACGCACATTCAGGTAGAACAGACTTTCGCGATCCTGCGGCAGAGCGTTAATACCGCTGGTTTTTGTCACTCGCGCAATGCCCTTTTGCCCGCCGTTAATCCGTTGCAGCGGCGGTAAAACCATCAACGGCGAGGTAATTTTTGTTCCATTAGCGTCTTCCACCCACGACTGAGCCAGAAACGGAATGCTCGGACTGGTGTTGGTTAAGTTCGCGCTGACAGATCGCGCATCACCGGTGATGATCAGACGGGTACGGTCAAGTGCAATACCCGCCCATGAGGCGTTGATCTCTGCAATAAAAAGCAGACCGCAGACCACGGGTTTGAGCCAACGCTGCACGGAGTAAAATGCTTGATTTTTCATGACAAAATTCATTCAGGTTATTGATATTATTCACAAGGCAACAGCACGTTACCTTCCGGGTTGATTTGTTGCGGCACCTGTAAGTGACACTGCGCGCGACCGCCCCAGGCAACAGAAAGACGCTCGGCTGGATTCACACCCGCAATCCAGGCCATGCCGTTTTCCATCACCATGGCGACGCTGACACCGTTGGCGTTAAACACTTCGGCACCAAACGGCGGTACCGAACCATCTTTCAGGCGCAGCAGCGCCATCATTTTTTGCCCCTGCGCCACAGCGAAGCGCTGATAACCAATCGCGCCTTCCGTCAGGGTGTTGGTGACGATGGCTTTGGTCGCGGAAATGTCCTCGTCCATTGCGTCCACATCGATACGGGTATCAAAGCTGTGATAGCTGACGACGTCCGGTACGACGGCAATACCGAAGCGGTTTGAGTGCGCCTGTTCGCCGTTCAGCGGTACATTCGCCACACCGTCGGTATCAACCATCACCCTGGCGGTATTCATCGACGCCTGGCTGTTGTGTAGCGCCGCGCCATGACGCGTTGCGGTAAAGCCGCCGCGCATCGTGCCGCCAACGGAGAAATAGCGTGATTGCTGCCAGCTGACGTTAGATTCCAGTTCCGCCATCATGCTGCGATGCTTGTAGTAGCCATCAAACGCGGTGTGCCCTTCACCGGAAACCCCTGCGCGCAGTCGCCATGGATTGTTACGGTCGCGGTTATCGGAATACGAAACCATCTGACTGGTCTGGCTGCCGCTGTTTTGCACTTCATAATCCATTGAGCGGCCATCGCTCCATGGCACCGAAATGGACAGCGAAAGGCTGTCGTCCCGTTTGCCCTGATACTCAGAGCGGTAAGCGGCAAGGTTGGCGCTGATCCCCTGAATGCCTGCGAACGAAAAGCTGTGCCCCATCGACATCCCGTAACGATCCTGAGAGCCACGATCCCAGTAATTCTGGTGGGTATAGGTCAGGTACAGCGTGGTCGCTAATTGCGGGTCGTCAGCAAAAAAGGTCTTGTTACCGGTGATGGTGTACATCTCTTTTTCGTTGCCGGCGCTGTTGTTATTTTCATACTGCTCGTCGAGGAACTGCGAGAAGGTACGGAAGTTACGCTGTGAAAAACGGTAACCGGCAAAGGTGATGGCGCTGTTGTATTCATCAAAGGTTTTGGCATAGCTGAGCTTAAAGGACATCCCTTTTTGTTCAGCCTGATGCTTCACCCGGCTCACGGATTGCGTCGCATCAGCCGACAGCGCGCCCAGCCAGCTCAAATCCCGCCCAATCCCCATCGACCAGGCGTTATAGCGATCGCCAGTGAGTAACGCGCCACCGTACAGTGACCACGCATTGCTGACCCCCCATGAAAAATCACCGCTATAAAATGCAGGTCCCTGGACGTCGTGGTTATAACGCGATGGCTTACCGACGGCGGCGTTATAACGAACATAGCCCGGGCGCGTCAGGTAAGGGATATCGGCCGTATTGACCTGAAAGGTTTGTACGCTGCCATCCTGCTCTTCGACGCGAACATCCAGCGTGCCGCGTACCGAGCCGTGTAGATCCTGAATATTAAATGGCCCCGCAGGAACGGTGGTTTGATAGATAACACGCCCCTGCTGACTGACGGTGACCTTCGCATTACTGCGGGCGATGCCGTGCACTTCGGGCGCGTAGCCCTGCAAATTCGGTGGTAGCATGCGCTCGTCGCTGGCGAGGTTAGCCCCGGTAAATCGCACTGAATCAAACACCTGGGAATTCAGATATATTTCACCGACCGTCAGTTTTGCAGCCTGCATCGGTAACGGGCGATAGGCATAGATCTGATCCCAGTCGATACGCCCACGATTTTCATCCGAAGCATAATTGGCCTGATACTGGCCACGAAAGCGCCACGCGCCGAGGTTAAAGCCCGTCTGTCCATAACCAGACAGTGAGCGGTAATGATCGCCACCTTGTTCGTAATGTGTGGCCTGGCCCGAAACGCTGTAGTCGAAAATCAGTCCCGCGACGCCGTTATCCCAGCGCTCCGGCGGCGTCCAGTCTGGATCGGTATATTTCATCCATGCCTGAGGCACGGTAATGTCCAGTACGCCTGCGCTATTATTCAGCACCACACCCGGCAGGCGGGAAATGTCATAGCAGGTCGCGCTAATCGGATGAATATAGGTCAGCGCCTCTTCTTTGAGCGCCAGTAATTCGAGCTGTTGCGGCGTCAGGCACGCCATGGATTTATGCGAGTTGGCAGGATCAACGATATAACGGATCGACTGCTGAGGGATCTCCTGGCTGTTAATACGAACATCCAACAGATATTCTCCGGGAGTCACAAAGTTGCCTTCGGAAAAACGCTGTAAATCGACATTTTGTCTGTCACTGGCATCCAGGACGTCAGTATTAAATTCAATAGACTCATCCGCTTCAGCCCATAAAGAGGCACAGACCAGAGCAATTAAAAGCGCCAGACGTTTTTTATCTGTTTTCAGCGTGATCATTTTCGTTCGCAAACCTTCAGATACCCGAATTGCTGTGCAGCTCAGAGATAATTCACAACAAAATGCGTGACTGCAGTAAATTCACCAGACGTCATTCTTCCGTCGCGGGAGATCAAATAAGCCGTAAAATTGAGCGTGTTTTTCCCGGGGTTAAGCGCATAATCTGGTGATGGCTCACCTAAATGAATTTGCTTGCCTTTGCCGTCATATATTTCTATCGCTAAATTTTCAGTTTCCGATTGCACGCTCAGATAATCAGGATTGTCACTATCCGGTGCGCCGGAAAAGGTAATATTGGCGCGTTGGAACAGATTCCCAGGGTGTTGAGAATCCCCTAATGAACATCCCAGCAAATGAATGCTGAAATCATGCGCAGATACTTTTTCAGGTTTTCCGGAAATATCTCTGGCTGAGAGGTCATCAAATTCAACCAGCAGCGACCGGTCGCGTGGATCGACATAACAGGCAGCCTCAATAATATTTCCCCGCATGCGCATTTTGCCGGGCGTACTGACAAGACGATGGGTGTCAGCCAAAACCCATGCAGGCGATATGAAGATAAAAAGCAGTAAAATACGCCATCCAGGCATCACCGCATTTCCTTTCAGTTATTCGCAGGAAGGGTTAAGCAGGCGCATAATTGCGCCCGCAGCAGATCGTTACTGATAATCGATCTGGAAATTAACGGTAGATTCGAAGTCACCCGGGGTTACGGCTGCGGATGCGTTGTTGGCCTGCAGGTAAGCAACGAAATCAATGTCGGTTTCGCCATCGGTAATGTTGACCTGAGATGCGGCTTCGCCCCATTTCACGTCCTGATTACCACTGTCAATCATACCGATGCCCGCGCCTTTTGCTGTACCCGAGGTAAATGCAGCCAGCGCATTGTTGTCGGTATCAATCGTTGCCGGGGTGTAGGTTACTGTGGCGGTTTTCGCAACAGTTGTATCGCAGCCCTGCAGAACGATTTTGGCATGCTTAACACCAGCACGTTGGTTGTCTTTTAACTGAGAAGTTGGGATCTCACCAAAATTAACCTGCACCGGGCTGGATTCAGGGGCCAGACCGCATGCGGAATTAACCAGAGAACCAGTGAAGTGAATTTTACCGTTAGTCGGTTCAACATTTTTTGCAGCGAAAGCAGAAGATGCAGTAAAAGTCATTCCCGCCATCAGCGCACAAGCCACAGCCACGTTTTTCATTTTCATATTACTACTTAACCTTATATCTGTTTTTTGGTTATTCCGACGATCTATTTCCACAGACAATTTATGCAAGGGAAACCCTGATCTGCTGGTGGCGGAAGCGCATTTCCTTGCAAACAATCCATCTCAAGCCACCCTGTATTTTGAACTTCATTGGTATTCCATCCGAAATACCGCCCACAGTTGTTTACGCTGTTTCGGGGCTTATATTAAGTCGACGAAAAAATGACACAATGCAAAAATCCGGTATTAATCAAACTCAGGGAATCGTGTTGTAACACTGTCTGTAGAGCGATCGTTTACCTAAAAAATAGCCAAAAAACACGCCAACACCAGTGTTAATGTCTATTATTTATAATTTTTATAGAGTTTTTATCTATCAACTATTTTTTAATTTAGCCAGAAGAACAGGCAAAATGTATTTATGAATGTTTTGTAAAAATGAAATTGGGCATCAAAAGCGAGTAATGACAATAAGATAGTGAAAGAGAGGAAGGAGATTGGAGGATTCTATTAGATATATTAAGAGATTGTTATATAAATATTAATAAAGCGATCTATGGTGCAATCATTTTTTATAAATGAATTATGTTATGCTATTGCTTCCCCCACTCGAATGCGAGATATCCTGCTTTAAAGGAGACATCAGTGATTTCTCATATACCAATAAACAAAATTAAATCCGTAATTATTGGTGAAGGCTTAGTTTTCAGACCACATAAAAATACCCTAAAAGACCTGGCATCTGGTGAAATGGCCACATTGAATAATGTGGCAACACAATTACTGCTCTATCTGTTGCAAAATGGTAAAGAGATATCCTCGCGCGATGAAATTCTGCGGAATGTTTTCCAGCATAATGGCGCCAGAGCGACGGATGCTAATCTCAATCAGCACATTTCATTTCTGCGCAAAGCAATAACGTCTACGGGCCATCCTGCAGAACTGATCGTCACCATTCCGCGAATAGGATTTCGGATGAGCGACGCCAGTATCAATATTCAGCAACTGGAGGAATCGCAAGCGCCCACCAGAATAGTCAATGTTGCATTGACGCCCAGGAAAAAGAAACGAAACCTGTGGCCTGTCACGATAACAACGTTAATTACCGGCATCGCCGTGCTGGCGACAGCGTGGTTAACATGGATACCCAATGAAATCGCGATGACGGACGCGGCGATCCTGCGGACTATCGACTACGAGCAATGCCGTGTGCATATATTAGGAAACGCCCTCACCGACACCATAACCGAAAAAAAAGCGCTGGATATTTTCAAGTCCGTGGGTATTAACCCCAACTGTTCGTACCCAAAAGATCTGTATCTCAATACCTGGGCGAGCAACCATAATCTGGTTGAGTGGTCGTTTGCCGCTGAATGCGGGCTAAACCTCGGTTATTACCATTGCATCAGCCAGTATCGCCATCATGAGGAATGATATGAAGCAGGAAAGCGATCACTCTCCTTTACTATGGTCAGTCGTGATTGCCATTTTTGGGCTAGCGGCTATCGCTTTTTTTATTATCGCCGGGAATGCGAAAAAACAAGAAATCAGTTTTTCCTGCTCCTCGGAATTCACGTCGATACTCGACATCCAGAATACAAAAAAGGAACTCCACGGAATAATGCTGATAACCAGCTACAACTCCGGACACCTTTCATTGTCAGTCCAGGGGAAACTCAAAAGTGACGACGGCGAGTTCGCTGTTAACCGAAAACTGTTTTTTCGCTATGCCCGTCCACTCGGCCATACCGCAGGCGTTTTTATGCTCACTCCCGATGGTCGGGAAAAATCCCCCGATGATGATGCAACGGACGCTGTCGACTATCTCTTCTTCGACGCTTACGAACGTGCCGACAAGCTGTATATGCTAAAGCACCTGAATGAGGAAACGGTTCTTATTGGCGATAACTTTTCACCCCGCTTCGCCTGCGTGATGAATCACTTCGCGAGTTAATCGCCTTCTGGATATCCGTCGGGTTAAGGATGACCTGATGTGTTGCCCACCCGAAAGCTCGGGCGCGGTCGATAAAGCGTGGTAATGAGAATATTATTTTTGCAGGCTAAAACGACGAAAGCCTGAATCATTTCTGATTCAGGCTTTCTGAATAGTGGCGGAATGGACGGGACTCGAACCCGCGACCCCCTGCGTGACAGGCAGGTATTCTAACCAACTGAACTACCACTCCGCGTTGTGTTCCGCTTGGGAACGAAGCGAATATTACGGATTGCCTCGCGCCTCGTCAACGCTTTTTCTCACGTTTTAAATCGTTTGCTGCAAAAATCACCCGAATGGCCATTTTCATACGGTAAACGTACAAACTATGCCCGCCAGAGGCAACTTCCGCCTTTCTTCTGCACCAGGTCAAGGCGTGACTCATGGGCCGCTAACTCTTCATCAGTGGCGAAAACAACGCGTAGTTTACTGGACTGTCGCACAATACGCTGGATCACCGTGTCATTCTGCTGCTGGCTGTCGCCTTCCATTGAGAACGCCATCGTGGTCTGCCCGCCGGTCATCATCAGATAAACGTCGGCCAGAATCTGGGCATCGAGCAATGCGCCGTGCAGGGTTCGTTTACTGTTGTCTATCTCATAGCGCGAGCATAACGCATCAAGGCTGTTTCGCTTGCCAGGAAACATTTTCCTCGCCAGCGCCAGGCTATCGGTTATTTTGCAAAATTCATTCGTCTTCGGAATATCACGCTTGAGCTTCGCGAATTCGTAATCCATAAAGCCGATATCGAACGATGCGTTATGAATGACCAGCTCCGCGCCGCGAATGTAGTCGAGAAACTCGTCGGCTACATCGGCAAACGTAGGTTTATCGAGCAGGAATTCGTCTGCGATTCCGTGTACGCCGAACGCTTCCGGGTCCACCAGCCGGTCCGGCTTCAGGTAAACGTGGAAGTTATTGCCGGTCAGGCGGCGGTTCACCACTTCAACCGCACCGATCTCAATGATCTTGTGGCCTTCATAGTGGGCGCCAATCTGGTTCATACCGGTGGTTTCGGTATCGAGGACGATCTGTCGTGTAATTCCAGTGCTCATAACGGTCATTTATGTCAGACTTATCGTTTGATTTCGATTTGCTAAAACAGGAAGTCTACCAGAGATGCTTAAACAGGTAGAAATTTTCACCGATGGTTCTTGCCTGGGAAATCCAGGGCCTGGTGGTTATGGGGCGATTTTACGCTATCGCGGGCGCGAAAAAACCTTTAGCGAGGGCTACAACCTCACCACTAATAATCGCATGGAGCTGATGGCGGCAATCGTTGCGCTGGAAGCCCTGAAAGAACAGTGTGAAGTGATACTCAGCACGGACAGCCAGTATGTGCGTCAAGGCATTACGCAGTGGATCCACAACTGGAAGAAGCGCGGCTGGAAAACAGCAGATAAAAAACCGGTGAAGAACGTCGATCTGTGGAAACGTCTCGATGCCGCGCTGGGGCCGCATCAAATCAAATGGGAATGGGTTAAAGGCCATGCGGGCCATCCGGAAAACGAACGCTGCGATGAGCTTGCGCGCACCGCGGCCATGAGCCCGACTCAGGATGATATTGGGTATCAGACTGAGGCTTAAGCGTCCGGTTTACGGTATTGCCGGGTCGCGCCAACGGCATGACGGATAGGCGTTTTGCTTTTATTTTGTTTCATCGGGTTGAGCGTAAGCGGAATGGTTCGCTTGCGCGCAACCACCAGCTGTAAACAGCCCAGCGCGGGGATATGGGCGCTCAACATTTTCCCGCCCTTCTTGTTCCAGGGCAGAACATGAAAACGACTATAGTGCAGCACTTCAAAATTCAGTAATGATAGCCAGTCCAGTTGACGCATGAGGGTAAACATCCGACTGTTATAGGGCGATGTCTTGCGCAATACGGGCACCAGTTTACGCAATCCCATCAAGCTTACCGGGTTAAAACCGCTCAGAATCAACCAGCCGTCATCAATCAACACGCGATCGGCTTCACGCAGTAGGCGATGCGGATCGGAGCACCACGGTAACGTATGGGCCAATAAACAGACATCCACGGACTTATCGGCAAAGGGAAGATGCAAAGGATCGGCCGTCACCTGCATGGGAGATCCCTGCAAAGAAACATTTACCTGATGAGAAACCGCGCACGCTTCAGAATCGATTTCTGCGCTTAAATTACCAACCTTAAGCAGATGAAAACCGTACATTTTTGCAAACCACGGGTTAAGCTGATGCTCCAGCGCCTCACGATAGTGTTCGCCCCAGGGCAAATCATCCCAGCTAACGGGCGCTACGACAGTTTGAGGGATCCTTGCCGGTTTCATCACAACCTTCCGTTACGCATTGAGAGGTAATATATGAATCTTAACAGTATTCCTGCATTTCAGGACAATTACATCTGGGTCCTGTCAAATAATGACCAGCATTGTCTGATTGTGGACCCGGGTGAAGCGGCTCCTGTTTTGAAAGCCATTGCAGAGCATAACTGGGTGCCGGAAGCCATTCTGCTAACCCACCATCATCAGGATCACGTGGGTGGAGTGAAAGAACTCCTGCAACATTTCCCACAAATAGTGGTATACGGACCGGCTGAAACGCAAGATAAGGGAACGACACACGTAGTTGAAGATGGCGATATTGCACTCGTTTTGGGGCATGAATTTAGGGTAATTGCTACTCCGGGTCACACTTTAGGACATATCTGTTACTTTAGCCACCCTTACTTATTTTGTGGTGACACGCTCTTTTCTGGCGGTTGCGGTCGACTTTTCGAAGGTACAGCAACTCAAATGTATCAATCACTTAAAAAAATAAACGAACTTCCTGACGATACATTAATTTGTTGCGCACATGAGTACACATTAGCAAACATGAAGTTTGCCTTGAGCATTCTCCCGCACGATTCGTTCATAAATGAATATTATCGTAAAGTTAATGAGTTACGCGTAAAAAAACAAATGACACTACCCGTAATTCTGAAAAATGAGCGGCGAAATAATCTTTTTTTGAGAACGGAAGATATTGATTTAATTAATGAAATCAACAAAGAAACAATATTGCAACAACCTGAAGAGCGTTTTGCCTGGTTAAGGTCAAAGAAAGATACGTTCTGACAATTCCGGGTTGCCTTTTGAAAACTTCGCCGTTATGATCGGTCGTCTTTTAAGCAACTATTGACACACACATGAAGGCAAAAGCGATATTACTCGCCTCTGTCCTGCTTGTTGGGTGCCAGAATACTGGTAACGTCCAACAACACGCACAGAGCCTTTCTGCAGCTGGTCAAGGGGAAGCAGGAAAGTTTACAAGTCAGGCGCGATGGATGGACGACGGAACATCTATCGCTGCTGATCAAGATTTGTGGGCTTTCATTGGTGACGAGCTAAAGATGGGAATTCCGGAAAACAGCCGGATTCGCGAACAGAAACAGAAGTATTTACGCAATAAGAGCTATCTCCACGATGTAACTTTACGGGCAGAGCCGTATATGTACTGGATAGCCGGGCAGGTTAAGAAACGTAACATGCCTATGGAACTGGTACTACTACCCATAGTGGAGAGCGCTTTTGATCCTCACGCAACGTCTGGCGCCAATGCCGCAGGTATTTGGCAGATCATTCCGAGCACGGGGCGCAATTATGGTTTAAAACAGACCCGCAGTTATGATGCACGTCGCGACGTTGTGGCTTCCACCACCGCCGCGCTGGACATGATGCAGCGTCTGAACAAGATGTTTGATGGCGACTGGCTGCTGACCGTTGCTGCTTATAATAGCGGTGAAGGTCGTGTCATGAAGGCAATCAAAACGAACAAAGCTCGTGGTAAACCCACTGACTTCTGGTCGTTGCCATTGCCTCAGGAAACGAAGCTATACGTGCCTAAAATGCTGGCATTGAGCGATATACTCAAAAACAGCAAACGCTATGGCGTGCGTCTGCCAACAACAGACGAAAGCCGCGCGTTGGCACGTGTTCGCCTGAGTAGCCCGGTTGAGATGGCTCAGGTTGCTGATATGGCGGGTATTTCCGTCAGCAAGCTGAAGACTTTCAATGCAGGCGTGAAAGGCTCCACGTTGGGTGCCAGCGGCCCGCAATATGTGATGGTGCCAAAGAAGCATGCAGAGAAGCTGCGTGAGTCTCTGGCTTCAGGCGAAATTGCAGCCGTGCAGTCAACGCTGGTCGCGGATAACACGCCGCTGAACAGTCGTAGCTACAAAGTTCGCTCTGGCGATACGCTTTCTGGCGTCGCGTCACGCCTTGGCGTGAGCACCAATGACCTTAAGCAGTGGAATAACCTGCGCGGGTCATCCCTGAAAGTGGGTCAAAACCTGACGGTGGGTGCGGGTACCAGCGCACAGCGTCTGGCGAACAACAGCGATAGCATCACCTATCGTGTGCGTAAAGGCGACTCGCTGTCGAGCATTGCCAAACGTCACGGGGTTAACATCAAAGATGTCATGCGCTGGAACAGCGATACGGACAATCTACAGCCAGGCGATCAGCTCACGTTGTTTGTGAAAAACAACGGTATGCCGGACTCCTGATAGCATTGTAGAAATGAAGGCACTGGATTCCCCCCAGTGCCTTTTTTATTTATCTCGCTTTATGTGCCTCAACCATTATCGTGTCGCTGGTAAACGAGCCATCTTCCTGTAACGCAAAGTAGGCTTTCACGTCTGCAGAAGCACTTTGTTGGTATGCACGAATCGCGTCGCTCAACGCCGCGGGCGTACGCATCCTCGCGACCCACGAACTGAACTCCAGTGGCAGGCGATCGGTTAACAAAGTATCGGCAATCAAATTGGCATCGTTGATTAACGACAGCCACTCTCCACTGGAATAGTTACGAACATGCGAGGTATCGCGTAACGCCTCCACGGTTTGCAACCAGATATCACGTACTGGGTGGCCTGGTGACATCACATCCATCACAATCAATACACCACCGGACTTCAGAACGCGGTTCACTTCCCGCAGCGCGCGTCCGACATCATGCCAGTGATGCGCAGAATAGCGGCTAATCACCACGTCAAATTCGCTATCTTCAAATGGCAGACTTTCGGCATAACCCTGGCGTGTGGCGACATTCTCCAGGCCTCTGTCATTTGCCGCCTCAGCGACCACCTCAAGCATCTGCGACGATAAATCATAAGCCACAACCTGCTTTACGTGTTGCGCGGCTACAAAGCTGGCATGCCCCGCTCCACATCCCATATCCAACACACGGGCCTGCGGAAATGCCGATAACCTTTCCCCCAGACGTTGCAAGTCACGGCCAGAGGCGTGCACCGTACTGGTTAAATAGGCATTAGCCTGAGAGCCAAACTGTTTTTCAACGTTGTCATGGTGAGAGCGTGTTGTCATTGTGTTGTCCTTCGGTTGTTGTGAAATAGGAAGGGCAACCATCACAGGCCTGCCCTACGGCAGACCTGACACACCGTTATTGTTCAGGTTTGCCGGGACTGAATTCAACGAGTAGCGGGTTGTGATCGGATGCACGGGTGACCAGCACAGAGGCTTCACTCACGTTCAGACCACGATAGAACACAAAATCGAGAGGGCGACCAAACGCGCGTCGGCGCTGATCGTCAGTAAAACGTACCTGGCGCAGCGACATTTCACGCGCAAAGCGGTACAGCGCATTCATCCGTCGACGGCTCCAGGCATTAAAATCACCGGCCATAATAACCGGACCGCTGTGATGAGCAATCTGATCGCCAATGGGAAGTAACTGCTTACTATAAACATCGACGCCGAGGCTAAAGTTAACCGCGTGGATATTCACCACCATTAATAATCGAGAGTCAGGCAGCGGATACACCGTTACCAGAGCCGATTTCGCCAGCCGTAAAATAGGCTCACGCTCGCGCAATGGACAACAGTAAACAGGATGAGCAGCAGAGAGCGTCATGACGCCAGAGGGATGCTGAGGCAGCACAAAGGCAGGAACCTGATCGGCAGCAAGGTAGTTAGCGGTCGCAAACTGCACCAGTTCTGGCGTGGTTTGCGCTTCCTGTAATAATACCAGATGCGCATCTTTGCCAAAATTCTTCAGCACCGACTGCCATTCTGCGCGCTGCTGTTTAAAAATATTCCATACCAGCACGCGAATGCGGTCTTCACTACTTAACGGAACGCCTGCGGGTAATGCCTGGCCAATATGCGCAAACGACCCCGGCGGTAAAATCCGCTCGGCGGGTTGTCCGGCAACATAACGCATGGCATAGGTGTTTTTTCGCACTTTAGACTTTCAAACCTCTGTAACGTCAACCAGTCCGCAGCCGGACTGGTTCTTCTGTTATAGGGATTTTAGCACTCACTTTCAACGAACAATTGCAGTTTGTTTTGTAAGTGGGCGCTTACATCAATGATTTACCCCAGAGCAACACGCACGGGTTTATCAAGACGACCGCTGACACCCATCAGCAGGAAAGCTACCAGAACAATGAGGGCGCCAATCCACGGCGTCTGTGCTAAACCATAATGCTCGACCGTTTGCCCGCCAATCACTGACCCCAGCGCAATCCCAATGTTAAACGCCGCAATGTTTAACCCTGACGCCACATCTACAGCATTAGGCGTAAATTGCTCCGCTTTCTGTACCACGTAGACCTGCAACCCCGGCACGTTACCAAAGGCAAAGATCCCCATCACCAGAATGGTAGCCAGCGCGGCGTACTGCGTGGAGGCCGTCAGTTGGAAGACCATCAGCAGAACAAACAGCGCGGCGAAAATGAATTTCAGCGCCGGAACCGCACCATGCTTATCTGCCAGCTTACCACCCCAGATATTACCGATAGCCACTGAAACACCGTAACCCAGTAATATCCAGCTTACTGCTGCCGGGGAGAATCCCGCCAGATCTTGCATCATCGGCGCAAGGAAGGTGAATGCCGTGAATACACCGCCGTAGCCCAGTGCCGTAACGGCGTAAATCAGCAACAGACGGGGATGAGTCAGTACCTTCACCTGGTCGCGAATGCTGGCGGCTGCACGACCGGGAATGTTGGCAGGGATAAGTAACTGGCTACTGATCAGTGCAATCACGCCTAACATTGATACCGCGAGGAAAGTCTCACGCCAGCCAAAGTGTTGACCGATAAATGTTCCCAGCGGCACGCCGGTGACCAGCGCCACCGTTAAGCCACCAAACATAATGGCAATGGCGGAAGCCGCTTTCTCTTTTGGCACCAGACTTGTCGCGATGGTAGAACCAATCGAGAAGAATACGCCATGTGCCAGTCCAGTCAGCAGACGAGCAACAATGAGTGTCATATACCCGGGTGCCTGCCATGCCAGCAAATTCCCCGCCGTAAACAGAACCATCAGCGCAACCAGTAACTGTTTACGTGGCAGGCGTCCGGTCAGAGCGGTCAGTACCGGCGCGCCAATTGCCACACCCAGCGCATAGATTGAAACCAGCATCCCGGCTGAAGGTAACGAGATCGCCAGCTGTTGAGCGATGGTCGGCACCAGACCAACAATCACAAACTCAGTAGTGCCTATAGCGAAGGCACTTATTGTTAGTGCAAATAAAGCGAGAGGCATAAATAACTCCGTAACATCAGTAATCAGATGACACGCAGTATGCCTGGATGTTTTAATGACAAAAACATTCAAAATCTCAATATAATTTTGCGTCAGGTGCAAAAATGAAAGCAACCTCCGAAGAACTTGCAATTTTTGTGGCGGTAGTGGAAAGCGGCAGCTTTAGCCGGGCGGCAGAACAGCTTGGACAAGCCAATTCTGCGGTCAGCCGGGCAGTAAAAAAGCTGGAGATGAAACTGGGCGTCAGTTTGCTTAATCGCACGACCCGACAGCTAAGCCTGACCGAAGAAGGAGAGCGCTACTTCAGGCGGGTGCAGCAGATACTACAAGAGATGGCTGCAGCAGAAACTGAAATCATGGAGTCGCGCAATACTCCGCGCGGCCTGCTGCGCATCGACGCAGCAACACCGGTGATGTTGCATTTCCTGATGCCGCTAATCAAGCCGTTCCGGGAACGGTATCCCGAGATGACGTTGTCTCTCGTCTCCTCAGAAACGTTCATCAATCTTATTGAACGAAAAGTGGATGTTGCTATACGAGCGGGTACACTGACTGACTCGAGTCTACGTGCGCGTCCGCTATTTACCAGCTATCGTAAGATTATTGCCTCACCGGACTACATTGCCCGTTTTGGCAAGCCAGAGAGCGTCGAGGAGTTAAACCAGCATCTGTGTCTGGGGTTTTCCGAACCGGTTTCACTCAATACCTGGCCGATTGCCTGTAGCGACGGACAGCTGCATGAGGTTGAGTGCGGAATTTCTTCCAACAGTGGAGAAACGCTAAAACAGCTTTGCCTGAATGGCAACGGCATCGCATGTCTTTCAGATTATATGATAGATAAAGAGATCGCGCGGGGTGAACTGGTGGAATTATTGGCAGATAAACGTCTGCCGGTAGAGATGCCTTTTAGCGCAGTTTATTACAGCGATCGTGCCGTCAGTACGCGCATCCGGGCATTTATCGACTTTTTAAGTGAATATATAAGAACAGCCCCCGAAGGAGCTGTGAAAGAGGGTTAATGGGTACAGAGGGTCAGGCAATTAATCCCAATCAGGGGCCAGACCTTCCGGGCTGACCAGACGATCGTTGCAGTCCAGTGCCGCGATCGCTTTTTTATCTTCGGCATCCAGATGCAGTTCCAGCGCCAGCAGGTTGCTTGCCAGGTTTTCACGTTTGGTAGAAGAAGGAATTACGGAGTAACCTTCCCCCATTGCCCATGCCAGAATAACCTGCGCCGGGGTCGCGTTATGTTTAGCGGCAATGTGCGCAATCACTTCATCTTTCAGCGCTTTACCGTAAGCCAGCGTCATGTAAGAGGTGATGTGGATACCGTGTGCTTTCGCCCAGTCAACCACCTTACGGCTCTGCAGATACGGAGAAAGCTCAATCTGGTTAGTCGCGATATTCTCTGCACCTACTGCGGCAATGGCTTTTTCCATCAGCGGAATGGTGAAGTTTGAGATACCAATTTCACGAGTCAGTCCCTGCTGTTTTGCTTCGAGCAGCGCCTGCATGAATTCCTCAACAGATACCGCATCACCTGGAGATGGCCAGTGGATCAGCGTCAGATCGACATAATCTGTACGCAACTTCTTCAGGCTTTCTTTCAGGCTTGGGATCAGTTTTTCTTTGCTGAGATTTTCAATCCAGATCTTGGTGGTGATATACAGCTCGTTACGCGGTACGCCACTTTCGGCAATCGCCTGACCAACAGCCGCTTCATTATCATAGATTTGTGCAGTGTCGACAGCACGGTAGCCTAGCTCAAGCGCCGTTTTAACAGAAGCGATAACCACGTCGTCTTTCAGGCGGAAAGTACCTAAACCGAATGCAGGGATAGTCATAGAATTCCTCTTTTTAATCACTATGTTCGTTAACTGAGAGGATTATGAGCTTAAGCTCTTTATAGAAAAAGAGTGAAAAATGCAGAGGATATTTGCGGATTCAGCAATAATTAAATTGCAAACAAAGAAAAAGCCCTGAGCGTTAGCTCAGGGCTCTTAATAAGTGGCGGAACGGACGGGACTCGAACCCGCGACCCCCTGCGTGACAGGCAGGTATTCTAACCAACTGAACTACCG
>NZ_JAOWGU010000039.1:0-171957 GCF_030332975.1 Citrobacter sp. Cpo032 | reverse complement strand
TGAATCGCCACGGATAATCTAGACACTTCCGAGCCGTTGATAATACTGGTTTTCATATTCTGTCGGTGACATCTGATTGCTCGAACCATGCCGACGCTTACTGTTATAAAACATTTCGATGTAATCAAAAATATCGCTGCGGGCTTCTTCCCGCGTTCCGTAGATCTTTTTCTTTATCCGTTCGCGTTTCAGCAACTGGAAAAAGCTTTCTGCAACCGCATTATCGTGACAGTTACCGCGACGGCTCATGCTCCCCTCCAGGCCGTGTGATTTCAGGAACGACTGCCACTCATGGCTTGTGTACTGACTGCCCTGGTCCGAATGAACCAGCACCTGTTTTTGGGGATTACGCCGCCATACAGCCATCAGCAGTGCGTTCAGGACAATGTCCTTTGTCATCCGGGATTGCATTGACCAGCCGATAATTTTGCGTGAGAACAGATCAACAACCACAGCAAGATACAGCCAGCCTTCGTGGGTCCTGATGTAGGTTATGTCCGTTACCCAACGCTTATCCGGAGCATCCGGATTGAACTGTCGCTGGAGCCTGTTGGGCGATACGATACTGGCCTCGCCTTTGCGTGCCCACGGGCTCCGGTACCCGACCTGAGCCTTTATCCCGGCACGATTCATCAGTCGCCAGACTCTGTTCACTCCGCACTGTTGACCGCTATCCCGCAAGTCCAGATGGATCTTGCGATAACCATAAACGCAACCGGACTCCAGCCAGAACTGTTTGATCTGTCCCGTCAGTCTCAGATCTACCTGGTGGCGCTGAGAATACGGTTGCTTAAACCAGGCGTAAAAGCCACTGGGATGAACATCCAGCACCCTGCAGAGCAGACGAACAGGCCAGCAACGGGAGTTGTCACGAATAAAGGCGTACCTCAGTCGGACAGCTTTGCGAAGTACGCCGCGGCTTTTTTTAATATGTCCCGTTCGTCAGTAACCCGCTTCAACTCCTTCTGGAGTCGGCGGATCTCGGCCTGAGCATCTGACTGTTCTTTATTAGTGGATGAGTCCGGACCGTACTTCTTTATCCAGGCGTAAAGGCTGTGGGTGGTGATATCGAGACGTGTTGCAACGCTGGAAACAGAATGACCGCGATCAATAACCTGTTTGACTGCTTCAATTTTAAACTCTTCGGGATAACGTTTACCGCTCATGGGCACCTCTCTTTAAGTCATCTTAAATGACTCCGAGGTGTCTGTTAAACCCGTGGCGATTCAATGTTCTATCAAATCTTTGATTTGATTGTTAGGTGATTGTAGTTTTTTGTATAACTCACTAATAATATGGCCTGGAGTTAAAAAATGGCCATATTCAATTGCGACCGATGGATTCTCAGTCAAGTAATCTAATATTTTTCTACCACCCCAAATATCAACTTTCATATCAGGGAAATGCTTATGAGCTATTTCAATAATTTGATCATAACACCCAGTTCTAGGTGCTCCTGAAGGTTCTATATTCGTCGCTATTATCCAGTTGTCTGGGATGGACCGCTTTGAACTCAATTTAAACTGCTCAATTTCTTTTTTTACTTGCCCAATTAACCATTTTTGGCTATCAGCGGTTAAATGTGGCTTGTGAAATTTTGATTGTATGTACCAAATACCTTCCCAATTATCCACTGATGTTGGATATGGGGCTCTGCCACTAAGAAAGCCATCTTTACCACCATCGGCGCCGGATGCGAAACCCGTTACCCCATTCCCTAAAACCTTCAAAGCTAAAAAATTGACTAGATGTTCAAAAGAGTTTGAGTCAAGCTGTGTTAAATCATACGGTTGCGACATTTTGTCCTTCTCTCCCGAGTATCATTTAATGACTTTATTCACCTAGCATGAGGTGTGGTTGTCCCGTTATATTAATAAGTCTTTAAATGCATTAATAGGCGTTAATATGCATTAGCAATCTTAAAACTTTGATTGTCATGGGCTTGCCCACTCTGGCTGGTGCCATGCAGGGTTGGCGGTTAATGCAACTGCATTAAAACCGACCTATTAAGCGGGCAGGCGAGGCGGGGATAGCACTGCGCGCCAGAGGCGGTGACAGCATTTAATTTAATGCGTCTGTGCGCGTCGTGACGGCGCTGTCATGTTGCAAGTCTGCGATGGTTTCGCGATGAGATTGGATTGCGTGTGGTGGGGCTGAGGCTGTCAGGGATGAGGCCGCCCGGAGGCGGCGATTTTTGCAGGGTTATTCTGATTCAAGACTGTAATCTTTAAAGCGGATCACCTCCATCCCGAGCCAGTCGTTAATCTCTTTAAAGCGCTCCTGCAGCGGGGTCAGTTCGTTACGCACAAACACCCGCGCCACCTTCTCAACATCACCCATTGAGCCAATATTTTCCGGCTTGCCGCCCATGAGCTGGAACGGTACACGGTGCGCATCGAGCAGGTCAGCGGCGCTCACCTTTTTAATATTGAAAAAGTCATCTTTCGTGGCTACCTCACTTAGCGGCACAATCTTGATGCCATCCGGTTTCCCGTTGGGCGCGTAGAAAAACAGGTTTTTAAAATTCCCGAGTCCCTTTGAATCACGCATTGCAGAACGCAGCGACTCGACGTCGGTGCTGCTCTGTGCCGCGTCGGTGACGTACATGATGTAACCTGCGTGCGCGCCATTCTGGTAATACTTGCGACGAAACAGGGTGGCGGATTCATTCAGCCATGCGGAATTGAGTGCGCTCAGGTATTCCGGCATGCCGTACAGCTCCTGATTGATGTCAGGCTCCAGCAGGTGAAATACCGAGCCGGGCGCGAACGGGTGAGGGTTGTTAAAGCTCGATATGTACCAGTAAACGCCTTCCTCGACACCCCGGCGGGTGTATTTTGCCGGTGATGTTTCCAGTTTTAAAAGCAGGCCGGTAACGCTCATGCGCTTCTCAAGATAGCCGTTGGCAAAGACCAGATAATCCAGCACGAGGCGGCTGAAATCCTGACGCGACAGGAGCGGGTGCGGGATATAGGTGCTCGTCAGAATATTTCGTTTCACGTAAATCGGTGAGCTGTGATGCACGGCGGCGCGCAGGCTTTTTGCCAGACCTGAGAAGTTGACCGGCGGCTCGTACCACTTCCCGTTGTTGATGCACTCGACATAATCGAGGATATCGCGGCGATCCAGAACAGCGGAGGGCTCACCAAAGGTGAACGCCTCCATTTTTTGCGGTGCGCTGGCGGTAGTTGTGGCGGGTTTCTTCTGATGTTCTTTCATGTCAGTTAATATCCAGAATTGACGTTGAATGCATGCCGCTACCAGCGGAAAGTGGCTCGTTTAACAGGGCGTGCATGGTGGCCCATGCGATATCCGCGTGGCTGGCCTCTTCGCTGCGGCTGGCCTCATAGGTGGAGCTGCGCCCGCTGCTGGTCATGGTTTTACGGATAGCCATAAATGACTGTGTGATGTCAGTTGCCCCTGCGTCGTATTCCAGACACCCGCGTCTGATGGTGTCTTTCGCTTTCAGCACCATCGCAGTTTTCATTTCCGGCGTGTAGCGAATGGCGCGCGCCGCCGGAAAGAATGAGCGCACGAGCTGGTAAACACCCTGGCCGATGCCGGTCGCATCGATGCCGATATACTCGACGCAGTATTTTTCGGTCAGCTCGCGGATGGCCTCGGCCTGTGTCGCAAAATCCATGCCTTTCCACTGGTGACGCTCAAGGATGCGGAACTTGCCACCGGCAACCAGTGGCGGAGCCAGTACCGCGCAGCCTGCACTGTCGCCGGTGTGCGACGGGTCATAGCCAATCCACACCGGACGCCAGTTAAACGGACGGTCAGAAAACGGCTCGAAGTCTTCCCATTCTTCCATCGCATCGACCATGCAGCGCTGCAACTCCTCGAACGGGAATACCTATGCCTTGTCGTCGACAAACTCACACATGAAGAGATTGCGGAAATCATCGGCGCTGTTTTCCTGTTTCAGCTGATCCAGATTAAACAGCGTGCATCCCCCGGCGAGCGCGTCCTCGATGGTGACAATCTGCCGCCACTGGCCATCCGGGCACAGCACGCCCTCGGCCAGCGCCTTATGACTGATATCGATGTCGACACGCTCGGCGGCGCTGCTGCGTCCCCGGTTAAACAGCTCACCTGACCAGAACGGATATGCGCCATGTGCCAGCGTCGAGGGCGTTGAAAAGTAGGTGGTGCGCAGGTGGGACTGCGACGCCATCCCCGAGGCGACTTTACGAAGTCTCTGAAAGTTGGGGATCCAGAAGATTTCATCGACATACAGGTCGCCATTATGACTCTGCGCTGTGTTGGAATTGGTCCCGAGAAAAATCAGCTCTGCGCCGTTGTTGCCGATGACAATCGGGTCGCCTGACAGGTCGACCTCGACCATACGCGCAAAGGCGATGATGTACTTTCGGAACACGTAAGCCTGCGTCTTACTGGCCGACAAAAATATCTGGTTTTGCCCGGTTTTCAGAGCGCGCAGCAATGACTCGCGGGCAAAGTAAAACGTGGCGCCAATCTGGCGCGATTTGAGGATGTGGCGAATACGGTGCTCGATACCGGCTTTGTGCCAGTGGCGCTGATATTCGAATGACTGACTGAAGAAAATCTCTTCGAGTTTTTCGATAGCCACATCGCTGAAAAAGTTACGTTTTGGCTTGCGGCGATCGCCTTTGTTGCGGCTGGCAATGTTGGGATTTAAATCTGCCTCGTTTCCGGTCTGGCCGTAGCGGCTGACGCGCGCGAGCCGTTCCATCTGACGTGACAGAAAGTCAGCGACCTTGAAGTCATGCGGCGTGAGGTCAGGTTTTGCATAAAGCTGAATCAGGCGCGCTTCGAGAGTGGATTCCACGCGGTTAACCACACCGAGCTTTTCAGCGACGGCGCAGCGAGAAAAATCGAGTTCACTCTGTCCCTGAAACGCGTCGACGAGTCGCTTGCGGCCATGTATGGCGACCTGAAAACGCAGGCGGATAATCTGGTCACGTCTGCCGGTGAATGGGCGGGAGGGCTGGCAGGATGATAACGGGAATGAATATTCAGGCCGGGGCGCGTGTTGCCCCTGCGTATATGCTCACGCTGGACGGGGCGGATATCACGCAGAATTTCAGCGACCGGCTCATCGGCCTGACCATGACCGACAATCGCGGATTTGAGGCTGACCAGCTCGATATTGCGCTCGATGATACTGACGGGCTGGTCGAACTGCCACCGCGCGGGGCATCACTGACACTGTGGCTGGGCTGGCAGGGCTCCGCACTGGTCAACAAGGGGAGTTTCACGGTTGATGAAATCGAGCACCGGGGTGCGCCTGATACGCTGACCATCCGGGGACGTAGCGCGGATTTTCGCGGGTCGCTGAACTCGCGGCGCGAGCAGTCATGGCATGACACCACGCTCGGGGTGATTGTGGAGACCATCGCGCAGCGTAATAAGCTGACGGCCAGTGTTGCTGAGCCTCTGAAAGCTATCGCCATTCCCCATATCGACCAGACACAGGAATCCGACGCGGCGTTTTTGTCCCGGTTTGCTGAGCGTAACGGTGCATCCGTGTCGGTGAAAGCCGGGAAGTTATTATTTCTGAAAGCCGGTAGTGCGATGACGGCCAGTGGTAAGCCGATCCCCCAAATGACCGTCGAGCGTGGCGACGGCGACCGCCATCAGTTCGCCATTGCAGACCGGGAGGCTTACACCGGCGTGACGGCGAAATGGCTACATACCAAAGACCCGAAACCACAAAAGCAAAAGGTGAAGCTCAAACGTAAACCCAAAGAGCAGCACCTGCGCGCGCTGCAGCACCCGAAAGCCGCTAAAACATCGGCAAAGGCTAAGAAGAAAAAAGAGCAGGAAGCGCGGGAAGGTGAGTACATGGCCGGAGAGTCTGACAACGTTCTTGAGCTCACGACCATCTATGCCACAAAGGCGCAGGCCATGCGCGCGGCTCAGGCAAAGTGGGACAGGATACAGCGAGGCGTGGCGGAGTTTTCGATTACGCTTGCCACTGGCCGGGCTGATTTATTTCCTGAAACGCCGGTGGCCGTGAAAGGCTTTAAGCGTGTGATAGACGAACAGGCGTGGATAATCAGCCGTGTGGTGCACAGCCTTAACGGGAGTGGCTTCACGACGGGCTTAGAGCTTGAGGTTAAGGTTTCTGATGTGGAGTATGAGAGCGAAGAAATAGCACGGTAGTTTGATATATGTATTTGTTTTATAAGATTAAAGTGAGTAATATCACTGTATTGAAAATGCTCAGAGGTGCTCATCATGTTTCACTGCCCAAAATGCCATTACGCCGCTCACGCCCGCACGAGTCGCTATTTTTCTGACACCACAAAAGAGCGGTATCATCAGTGCACAAACATCAACTGCAGTTGTACTTTTGTCACGACTGAAACCGTTGAGCGTTTCATCGTTTCGCCAGGGGAAGTCGTACCGGCTCCACCGCACCCGACGATAACCGGTCAGCATCAAATGCCCTGGCTGTGAGCCAAAAGGAAACCCCGCAAATGCGGGGTTTTTTATCGATGTGGTCAATGTGTGGACATTGTAAGAAATAAATCCATTTATTTCAGTAGATTACAGGAAAAAAAATAAGCCTGCGTAAGGGAGATTACGCAGGCTAAGGAGGTGGTTCCTGGTACAGCTAGCATTTATGGGTTATGTTTTTCAGCGGAGGGGATAATACCCTTAATGAACGAAACGGTATGTGATCGATTTCTAAGAATCTTCCGAACGCTGAAAAATAACCGTAATTAACTACTTAGCATGCGGGTTGCGCGTGGACTCACCGGTAAAATTACGCATCAACAATGCATAATTCAGATCGATATCCTCTGGTACTGGCATCCACACGGTGTAACCATCGCCCGGCGCAACCGGCATGGCTTCGCCTTTCGCGTTTTCCATCTGCTCGAGGGTAAAGTTGATGTTGCCTTGTGGGGTCATCAGCTCCAGGCTGTCGCCGACGGTGAATTTGTTTTTCACCAGTACGGCTGCCAGTTCACCTTTACGTTCGCCGGTAAACTCGCCCACAAACTGCTGACGCTCGGAAACAGAGAAGCCGTATTCGTAGTTCTGATAGTCGTCATGCGTATGGCGGCGCAGGAACCCTTCGGTGTAACCACGATGCGCCAGACCTTCCAGCGTTTCGAGCAGTTGCGGGTCGAACGGTTTACCGGCTGCGGCATCATCAATGGCTTTACGATAGACCTGCGCGGTACGTGCACAGTAATAGTATGACTTGGTGCGGCCTTCGATCTTCAGGGAATGCACGCCCATCTGCGTCAGGCGTTCAACGTGGGCAATGGCACGCAAATCCTTTGAGTTCATGATGTAAGTGCCATGTTCGTCTTCGAACGCGGTCATATACTCACCCGGACGCTGGGCTTCTTCAATCATAAAGACTTTGTCTGTCGGCGCGCCAATACCCAGCGTGGGTTCGACGTTTTGTGCCGGGATAGGCTCGTACTTATGCACGATATTGCCCACCACGTCTTCTTTGCCTTCCTGCACGTTGTATTCCCAGCGGCAGGCATTGGTGCAGGTACCCTGGTTAGGGTCACGCTTGTTGATATAGCCAGAAAGCAGGCAACGGCCGGAGTAGGCCATACACAGCGCGCCGTGAACGAAGATCTCAAGCTCCATATCCGGCACCTGGGTGCGGATCTCTTCGATTTCTTCCAGCGACAGCTCGCGGGAGAGGATCACGCGGGTCAGCCCCATCTGCTTCCAGAATTTCACCGTCGCCCAGTTTACGGCGTTAGCCTGTACTGAAAGGTGAATGTCCATGTCAGGGAAGTTTTCGCGCACCAGCATAATCAGACCAGGGTCTGACATGATCAGTGCATCCGGTCCCATTTCCACCACCGGTTTCAGATCACGAATGAAGGTCTTCAGCTTGGCATTGTGTGGGGCAATGTTAACCACCACATAGAATTTTTTACCCAGTTCATGGGCTTCATTAATGCCGAGCTGCAGGTTTTCGTGGTTGAATTCGTTGTTGCGTACGCGCAGTGAGTAACGCGGTTGGCCCGCATATACTGCGTCTGCGCCATAGGCGAAAGCGTAACGCATATTTTTCAGCGTTCCCGCCGGGGAAAGGAGTTCCGGTTTAAACATAATTATCTCGTTCTGATGACAGGTCAGACTCGCCTCACTCAATGAGGCGGTTAGGGGAGTGCCCCCATATTAAGGGCGGGCATTGTAGCGCTGCGAGGAAGTCAGGTAAAGAAAAACGCCGGGCGACAGCGTTGTGTTACCCGGCTGGGCGGGTAATTATCAGGTCTTATCTTTTATCGTCTGACTGACACCATTGGTCTTAACTGAAGCAATACCGGTCTCGCGTGACTGTTCATTCGCATACAGTTGACTGCTACCAATAATCTGGTGGTTTGCAGCTTTCAGGTTGAAATGTAATTTGCCATTAGACGCTGTTTTTTTCTCATAACGCTCATCCAGAGGGCTGTTAGCCTGGACAGATGCGATCCCTTTTTCTGCAGCACCTTTTGTAGTGTAAAGCTCACTGGTAAGGATTATTTCCCCGTTCCCAGCTTTAAGAACAAAGCGGTACTGATCATCGCTACTCTTACTTAATTCAAACCAACCAGCCATATGAACTCCTTGATTAAAAGTTTTATATCAAACAGTTATTGACGACAGTATTGTCAGAAAGAGTATGAGCGATATTTGGAGAGTTGCTAGTTACCAGGGCTCACGGAGCAGCGGAGCCCTGAAGGGCAGGAGAGTTTAAGCAATTCGGCAGGCGTCGGCTTCCCAGCGATACCCCACGCCATAGACCGCGCGGATAAACGACTGCTCGGCATCCAGCGACTCCAGCTTGCGTCGCAGGTTCTTAATATGGCTGTCGATGGTGCGGTCGGTAACGACGCGGTAATCGTCATAGAGATGATTGAGCAACTGTTCACGGGAGAACACTTTTCCCGGCTCATGTGACAACGTTTTAAGTAAGCGGAATTCGGCTGGCGTTAAATCGAGCATCTTCCCACGCCAGGAGGCCTGAAAACGGCCTTCATCGACGATAAGCGGGCTGTCTGCATCCATTTGTTGCAGTTCGCGCTGCGGTTTGCAGCGGCGTAGAATTGTTTTCACGCGAGCCACGACTTCGCGCGGGCTGTAAGGTTTACAAATATAATCATCAGCACCGATCTCCAGCCCCAGCAGGCGATCAATCTCTTCGATTTTAGCGGTTACCATCATGATGGGGACTTCTGAGAAGCGGCGGATTTCCCGACACAGAGTCAGACCGTCGGTACCGGGCAGCATCAGATCCAACAAGATCAGATCGGGCGGTGTTTGGCGCACGTAAGGCAGAACCAGGTCGCCGTGGTTGATCAGCGTAGGGGCATAGCTCGCTGCCCGCAGGTAGTCGATCAACAGTTGCCCCAGCTTAGGCTCATCTTCCACGATCAGAATACGCGGTGTGTTTTCATCAATGGGTAACTCAGTCATACATCTCTCTGTAAATCGCGTTCCAGCGGTAACTCTACTGTAATGCTAACCCCACCAAAAGGCGAATGGGCGGCACGAATCAGACCATTATGCGCCTGTACGATATTGACGCAAATCGCCAGCCCCAACCCGGAACCTCCGCTGGCGCGGTTGCGCGAGCCTTCGGTGCGATAAAATCGTTCAAACAGCTTCTGTAACTGCTCGTCACTTACGCCGGGAGCGGAATCTGCGAAGGTTAATAACACCATGCGTTCGCGTTGTTCGGCGCTGATATGCAACCCGCCACCGCTGTCGGTGTAGCGCAGGCTGTTTTCCAGCAGGTTGTTGAACAGCTGCATCAGACGATCCCTGTCACCAAATACCGTCATGCTGTCGGGGAGCGAAAGCTGTATGGTCAATCCACGGCTGGCGAAGCGTTCACGAAATGCGCCGCTTGCCACTTCCAATAGGGGGATGAGGTCCAGCGATGTTTTCTGGTAGGCTAACGCGCCTTCATCTGACATGGAGAGCTGATGAAGGTCGTCAACCAGTTTGGTGAGCGTACCGACTTCAGCCTGCAACGAGGCAACGGAGTCAGGGGTAAACTGGCGTACGCCATCCTGAATGGCCTCCAGTTCACCGCGCAACACCGCCAACGGCGTACGCAATTCGTGAGAAATATCGGCCATAAAGTCACGACGCATTTGCTGATTTTTTTCTAACGTACTGGCGAGCTGGTTGAAGTCCTGCGCCAGCTTGCCCAGCTCATCCGTACTGGTTGGCGTAACGCGAGTGGTGAAATCGCCCGCTGCCAGTTTGTGGGTGCCTTCCACCAACCGCTTAACCGGGGCCAGCAGGCTGCGCGCCAGCGTAAACGTCGCCAGCGCTGCCAGGATCGTGGAGAGCGCAACGATAAGCCAACTGGATCGTCTTTGCTGCATGTCGAAATTGATATCCGTATTCCGCGTTAAACGCTCTACAGGAGAGGCGATCACGGCGCCCACTTCGCTACCGTTAACGCGTATGGGATGGCGCATGCCGTCGCGAGGAACTGGGCCGCGCGGGCCGACAAGCACACGGGCATTTTGGTCGACAACCCAAAACTGTGTTCGCCAGCCGTGTGGCGGCATACCTGGTCCCGGTTTATCATCGTCGTTGTCGTGTTCAAAAGAGCGCAGGATCTGGAAAACAAAACGATCGTTATTGCGTAAGAATCGCCAGTTGCCGTGCTGCTCGTACTGCTCGCTTAATGCGTCGCTGAGCATTTGCAGCCGCTGCTCGTTGCCGTGCTTGATATAGTCAATAAAACCACGTTCGAAGCTAATGCGTACGGCCCAGTGCATGCTGATCAGCAACACAATGCAGGTGGCGAAAATCGCCAGAAACAGTTTGCCGGTGATACCGGGCCGCCAGAACTTCATCAGGTGCTCCTTTTGCGCCGTGAAATCACCGCGTTGGTTTGCGTGTCGTTCGGCACGCGGGCAAAAATAATGGCGGGCAGCGCAATGATGAATGCGATGCACAGCCAGGTATACATAAAGACGGTATGCGTACTACCGCTGTCGATGGCGATATGCTGTTGGCCGAACATGCCCAGCAGCAGGCCAGCGATGGTCACACCAATACTCATCGATAGCTGCATGATCATCGACAGCAGGCTGTTACCGCTGCTGGCCAGATCGTCAGGTAAATCTTTTAACGTAAGTGTGTTCATGGATGAAAAACGCGTTGAGTTGACCATTCCCTGTAAAAACAGCACGAAGGGCAGGGCGTAATACCAGCCCAGCAGTGCCGTGGTCATTAGCAACAGACTGACCAGCGACAGGCCAAGCGTAGTGGTAATCAGCACACGACGGTAACCAAAGCGGTTAACGACCTGCACCACAATGCGCTTCATGCCCATACTGCCCAGCACCATCGGGATCATCATCAGCCCGGCATGAAAAGGTGAAAAACCGAGGCCAATCTGTAAAAACACCGGTGTCATAAACGGCAACATGCCGCTGCCGATGCGTCCGGCAAAACTGCCGAACAGACCTAGCGAGAAGGTTGGTGTGCGAAACAGATTCAGGCTGAATAGCGCACGCGGATTACGATGGGCGTGTTTCAGATACAGCGCAATAGCCAACACCCCGCAGATAACCAACGCCGCCAGCGTGATACTGGAGAGGCCGGTTCCTTTGCTGCCATCGAGCGCAAGCGTTAGTACCGCCATGCCGACCGCCAGCATCGCGAACCCTGAGAGGTCGAAACGTCGGGTTTGCATGGTGTAGTTGGGCATCAGCATTAACGTCGCTATTGCGCCGACAATGCCTACCGGAATATTAATCAAAAATATCCAGTGCCAGGAGGCGTATTCAACCAGAATTCCACCTAACGCTGGGCCCAGCAGCGGGCCGATTTGACCGGGTAAAGTGACAAACGTCATTGCCGCCATATATTGCTCACGCGGGACGATTTTCATCACCGTTAGCCTGCCGACCGGCACCATCATCGCACCGCCAACGCCTTGTAAGACGCGCGCCATCACCAGCTCGTTGAGTGTGCTGGACCCGGCGCAAAACAGCGAACCAAGCGTAAACAGGATGATGGCGGTGAAGAAGATATTACGCACACCAACTTTGTCCGCCAGCCATCCGCTGGCGGGCAGCATCACGGCAACAGTTAAAACATATGACACAATGACCATATGCATGTGTAACGGGCTTTCCCCGAGGCTTGCCGCCATCGAAGGAAGCGCGGTGTTAACGATGGTGGTATCCAGCGACTGCATAAAAAAGCCAAATGCCACAATCCAAAGTTGCCAGCGGGTGCTGTCGGGAAGTTCTGTCATAACTCTGCTACCGGTTTGCTGTTTTTACGCGAAAAACGCAGACGCAGACGGTCGAAAAAGAGATAGACCACGGGCGTGGTGTACAGCGTCAGGAGCTGGCTCACGACCAGCCCACCGACAATAGTTATCCCCAAAGGCTGACGCAGTTCAGAGCCATCTCCTGCGGATAACACCAACGGCAACGCGCCAAACAACGCCGCCAGCGTGGTCATCATTATTGGGCGAAAACGCAACAGGCAGGCCTGGAAAATAGCTTCTTCCGGCTGTAGTTTGCCATTTCTCTGCGCTTCCAGCGCAAAATCGACCATCATGATGGCGTTTTTCTTCACAATGCCAATTAATAGCATGATCCCTATCAGGGCGATTAGGCTGAATGGGGCATTGAACAGCTCCAGCGCCAGCAACGCCCCGACGCCAGCCGAAGGTAGCGTGGAGAGAATAGTCAGCGGATGGACATAGCTTTCATACAGCATACCCAGCACGATATAGACCGTGGCGATGGCGGCGATAATCAGGATCACCTGCGAATTCATGGTGTCCTGAAATACCTGCGCGGTACCGGCAAAGCTACCGCGAACCGTGGAAGGGACGCCGAGCTGGGTCATGGTTCTGTTGATGGCCTCTGTCGCTTCTGACAGTGAAGAACCTGTCGGCAGGTTAAACGACACGGTTGAGGCGGCAGACAAGCCCTGATGGTTCACAGATAGAGGCGCATTCGCCGGCTGCCATTTAGCAAAGTACGATAACGGGATCGCTTTACCGTCATTGTTGATGACGAACATTTTGTCCAGTGCGCTGATGTCCTGGGTGTAACGTCGATCGACCTCCATCACCACTTTGTACTGGTTCATCGGTTGATAGATGGTAGAGATCTGTCGTTGTCCGAAAGCATTATTCAACAGGCTGTTGGCGGCTGCCACGTCGATCCCCAGACGAGACATGGTGTCGCGATCGTAGATCAGATTCATCTCCGCGCCATTGTCCTGCTGATCGGAGTTGACGTCTGCCAGTTGGGGCAGGGCGGCAAGCGCCTTACGGATCTTCGGTTCCCACTCACGCAGCGCCGCGAGATCGTCGGACAGCAATGTGTATTGATAGCTGGCGTTGGCCTGGCGTCCACCAACGCGAATATCTTGCACCGCCATTAAAAACAGATTCGCACCTGGCTCTTTTGAAAGCGCGACGCGCAGGCGGTCGATCACCTGCTGAGCCGTTTCATGGCGCTCATCACGTGGCTTGAGGGTAATAAACATCATCCCGCTGTTGACCCGCGAACCACCGGTAAAACCGGTGACGTTATTCACCGCCGGGTCGTCGCGGATGATCTTCATAAAGTCCTGCAGTTTGCCGCGCATGGCCTGGAATGAGATGCTCTGGTCGGCCTGGATCCCACCCATCAATACACCCGTATCCTGCTCCGGGAAGAAGGTTTTGGGGATGGAAATATAAAGCCAGATATTCAGCGCGATGGTACCGAGTAACACCACGCCAACCAGCCGCGTATGGCGCAGCACCCATTTAAGCGAGGTGCCGTAACTCTGTTGCAGCGCCACCAGCACACGACCAAAACCCCGCTTGCGAGACTGTTCGCGCGGGGTGCTGGATTTGAGCATCCAGCCGCACATCATTGGCGTTAATGTCAGCGACACCAGCAGCGAGATACCGATAGCAACCGACAGCGTGACAGCAAATTCACGCAGCAAGCGCCCGGGCAATCCGCCCATTAACAGCAGTGGCAGGAACACCGCCACCAGCGACAGACTCATGGAGAGCACGGTGAATCCCACTTCGCGCGTACCCTGTAACGCCGCCTGGAGCGGCTTCATTCCTGCTTCCAGGTGGCGGGCAATATTTTCCAGCACCACGATGGCGTCATCGACGACAAATCCCGTAGCAATGGTGAGCGCCATCAACGACAGGTTGTTCAGGCTGAATCCGCACAGATACATGGCGGCAAAGGTACCGATCAGCGAGACCGGAACAGCTACCGCAGGGATCAGCGTCGCGCGCCCGGAGCGCAGGAAAATAAAGACCACCAGGATAACCAGCGCCACGGAGATAATCAGCGTCTGTTCGACTTCTTCCAGCGAGGCGCGAATAGTCGGCGAGCGGTCCTGGGCGATTTGCAGATCGATGGCGGCCGGGACCAGCGTTTGTAACTCCGGCAATTTGGCGCGAATGCTGTCTACCGTCTGAATGATATTGGCTTCCGGTAGCTTGCGGATCATCAGCAGAATGGCCGGTTTGGCATTGGTCATCCCTGCGTTGCGTACGTCCTGCACCGAGTCGGTTACAGACGCAACATCGCCCAGTCGCACCGCCGCGCCGTTATTGTAGTGGATGATAATCGGCTGGTATTCGGCGGCGGTTTTCAGCTCATCGTTGGTTTGAACCTGCCAGCGGTGTGTATCATTCTCGATAGCACCCTGCGGCTTACGCACGTTGGCGTTGTCAATTGCGCTACGCACGTCATCCAGCGACACACCCTGGTTAAACAGCGCCTGCGGATTAAGCCCTACACGCACGGCAGGCAGAGAGCTGCCTCCAACGTCCACGTCGCCCACGCCGTCGATTTGTGCGATGGTCTGCGCCAGTTGTGTTGATGCGAAATCGTACAATTCACCTTGCGAGTACGTGTCCGACGTTAGCGTCAGGATCATGATTGGCGCATCGGAAGGGTTGGCTTTGCGATACGTTGGTCGGCTCGGCATCCCGCTGGGTAGCAGACTTTGCGCGGCGTTAATTGCGGCCTGAACGTCCCGCGCCGCGCCATTGATGTCACGGTCGAATTTGAATTCGAGAATAATACGCGTACTGCCAAGTGAACTGCTCGAAGTCATTTCGTTCACGCCCGCAATGCGCCCCAGCGAGCGCTCCAGCGGAGTTGCGACCGAGGACGCCATCGTTTCGGGTGAGGCACCCGGTAACGATGCGCTGACCATGATCACCGGAAAATCCACCTGCGGTAGCGGAGCGACCGGCAGCAGACGAAATCCGAGTATGCCGCACAGGGTGATGGCCACCGAAATAAGAATGGTCGCCACCGGACGATGAATGAAAAGCGCGAAAAATTTCATTTACGCTTCCTCTTCCTGACGCGGGAAGCGGCTTTTCACGTACAACGACAGACGGTCAAACAGCAGATAAATCACCGGGGTGGTAAACAGGGTTAATACCTGACTCACCAGCAGCCCACCGACCATGCCAATACCTAATGGACGACGTAACTCTGCGCCCACGCCGGTACTTAACATCAGTGGCAACGCGCCGAGCAGTGCCGCCAGCGTAGTCATCAGGATCGGGCGAAAACGCAGCAGACAGGCCTGGAAAATGGCATCGCGTGGTGACATTCCCTGTTCACGCTCCGCGGCAAGGGCAAAGTCGATCATCATGATGGCGTTTTTCTTAACGATACCGATGAGCAAAATAATGCCGATAATCGCGATGACGTCCAGTTCGCTCCCGGCAATCATTAACGCCAGAAGCGCCCCGACGCCCGCCGTCGGCAGCGTGGAGAGAATAGTAATTGGGTGAATAAAGCTCTCATACAGCACACCCAGTACGATATACATCGCGACAACCGCAGCCACAATCAACCAGATGGTATTTCCCAGCGCGGCCTGGAAAGCGAGCGTGCTGCCCTGGAACTGGGTGGTAATATTTGCGGGCAGGTTAAGCGTTTTTTCGGCATCCAGAATGGCCTGTACCGCATCACCCAGCGACCACTCGTCTGGCACGTTGAACGAGATGGTGGTGACCGGGAACTGATCGAGGTGGTTAATCGACAGCGGGGCAAAACGCTGTTCAACACTGGCGATCGCGCTGAGCGGTACTATGCCACCGTCGCTACTGGTCAGACGTATTGTATCCAGTGCCGCAAGCCCCGGCGTATTGTTGGTGTCATGTTCTAACACCACGCGATACTGATTGGCCTGGGTGTAGATGGTTGAAATCAGTCGCTGGCCGAAGGCGTTGTACAGAGCGTTATCGACATCTGACATGCTGATGCCCAAACGGCTGGCGCTGTCGCGATTGACGTTCACATATGCTACCAGCCCTTTGTCCTGCCAGTCGCTACTGACATCGGACAGTTGCGGTAGCTGATTTAGTTTTGCTATCAGCTGTGGAACCCAGGTGCTGAGGGCATCAAGGGATGTCGCTTGCAGCGTGAACTGATATTGCGTCCGGCTGACCTGAGTATCAATCGTCAGGTCCTGAGTGGGCTGAAGATAAAGGTCAACGCCGGGAACTCTGTCAACCGCGTCCTGTAGGCGCGCAATCACTTTCTGCACCCGATCGTCACGTTCATCCAGCGGCTTAAGGTTGATTTGTAAGCGCGCGCTGTTCAATGCCGTATTAGTGCCGTCCACACCGACAAAAGCGGTCAGGCTTTCTACCGCCGGATCTTTCAGGATGACATCTGAAACCTGACGCTGGCGCTGGGCCATGCTGGCAAATGAGCTGGACTGCGGCGCCTGCAGCGTGCCCTGGATGATGCCGTTATCCTGGATCGGAAAGAAGCCTTTGGGGATAAAGACCCATAGCATAACGCTCAGCACCAGCGTGCCGAGTGCAACGCCCAGCGTGAGCCACGGATGGTTGAGCACTTTCGCCAGCCAGTGGCCGTACCAGGCAATGACGCGATCAAACATTCGCTCTGAGGCACGGGAGAAGCGGTTTTGCTTACGCAATGAGGCCTGATTCAGCATACGCGCGCACATCATCGGCGTAAGAGTGAGCGAGACAACAGCGGAAATCAGAATCGCCACGGCCAGCGTCACAGCGAACTCCCGGAACAATCGGCCTACGATATCACCCATAAACAGCAGTGGGATCAGTACGGCGATCAGTGAAAATGTCAGAGAGATGATGGTAAAACCAATCTCGCCCGCGCCCTTCAGGGCCGCAGTCAGCGGTTTTTCGCCTTTTTCGATATAGCGTGAAATATTCTCGATAACCACGATAGCGTCATCCACCACAAAACCTGTCGCAATGGTTAGCGCCATGAGGGTCAGGTTGTTGATGGAGAAATCGAGGAATACCATCACCGCGAAGGTGCCGATTAACGATAACGGTACGGCGACCGCAGGAATAATGGTTGCCGGAATATTGCGTAAAAACAGGTAGATAATCATGACTACCAGCGCAATCGCCAGCATCAATTCAAATTGGGTATCCGCTACGGACGCACGGATATTGGTCGTACGATCGGAAAGTACGCTGACCTTAACCGATTTAGGCAGGCTCTCGGTGAGCTGCGGCAGCATCTGGCGGATACTGTCTGCCGTGGAGATGATGTTCGCGCCAGGTTGGCGCTGAACATTCATCACAATGGCTTGTTGCTTATTGGCCCATGCGCCCAGCCAGCTATTTTCGGCACCTTGTTCGACGGTGGCGACATCGCCCAGACGAACCGGCGCCCCGTTTTTATAGGCAACAATGAGCTGACGATATTCATCCGCGGACTGCATCTGGTCGTTGGCTGAAAGGGTAACGGCACGCGTTGGGCCATCAAGACTCCCTTTTGCCGAATTGACGTTTGCACCGGTAATGGCCGTACGGATGGTTTCGCTGGTCAGACCGAGTGCGGCAATGGCCTGAGCGTTAAGTTTCACGCGGACCGCCGGACGTTGCCCACCGGAAAGTGTTACCAGGCCCACGCCGGAAACCTGAGAGATTTTCTGCGCGACGCGGGTTTCGACCATATCTTCCACCTGCGTCATCGGCATGGCGCTGGATGTGACCGCCAGCGTCATGATCGGTGGATCTGCCGGGTTTACCTTGCTGTAGACCGGAGGGTTAGGGAGATCGCTGGGTAATAAATTGGTGGCGGCGTTAATCGCGGCCTGAACTTCCTGCTCGGCAACATCCAACGGGAGCGTCAGTTGAAACTGTAACGTAACGACCGATGCGCCACCGGAGCTTTGTGATGACATCTGTTTTAAGCCAGACATCTGTCCAAACTGACGTTCAAGCGGTGCGGTGACCGCCGAGGTCATGACGTCCGGGCTGGCGCCTGGGTAGAGCGTAACGACCTGAATCGTGGGGTAATCCACTTCAGGTAAGGCGGCGATTGGCAGGAAGCGATAACCGATAATTCCGGCAAGCAAAATCGCGACCATCAGCAGCGTGGTGGCGACGGGGCGCAGAATAAACAGGCGCGATGGTCCGCCTGTGTTGTCAGGAGGTAACACCTGCATCAGGAGTTAGCTCCTTTTTTGCCGTATCCGCGTGGTGATGTTTTCTCGTCGGAAACAGAGGCGTCGTGCGCCTCAACGACTTCGACTTTTGCGCCTTCCGTCAGACGGTCAATCCCGTCGGTCACGACCCGATCGCCCGCAGAAAGCCCGGCGGCAATCACCACTTTTTGGCTATCCTGAATACCCGGTTTAACCAGGTGTTTGCTCACTTTGTTATCGCTGTTCAGTACCCAGACAAAGTGGCCTTCGTTACCCATTTGCAGGGCGGCAGTTGGGATCACAACAGCATTTTGTTGTGTGTCGACCAGCATGCGGGCGTTAACGAACTGGTTAGGGAATAAAGCATCATCCTGATTGTTAAAACGAGCCTTAACTTTGATTGTTCCGGTGGTGGCATCAATTTGATTGTCGAGGCTGAGCAGAACGCCTTCGCTCAGCTTTTGCGAATTGGTTCGGTCCCAGGCTTCGACCTTCAGCGGGCTCCCCGATTTTTGTGCCTGCAACACGGTAGCAATGTCGTTTTCAGGCAACGTAAATATCAGGTTGATGGGATGCGTTTGCGTAATGACGACGATTCCGGTGGTATCGCCACTGGAAATTTGGTTACCGACATCGACCTGCTTCAGGCCGACACGACCATCGACAGGCGCGGTTATCCGGCTCCAGTCGAGCTGCAACTGAGCGCTGGCGACACTGGCTTCATCCGCTTTTATTGTGCCTAACGTCTCGTTGACCAGCGCCTGCTGGGCATCCAGCTCCTGGCGGGAGACCAGATTGGTTTTAACCAACTGTTGATAGCGGGCAAGATCGCGACGGGCATTCGCCAGCGTGGCTTTATCTTTTGCCAGTTGTCCCTGCGCCTGAGCCAGAGCAACTTTGAACTGGCTGGGATCTATCTCTGCTAGCAGGTCACCGGCTTTAACCTGTTGTCCTTCCTCAAAGTGTAAGGCAATGAGTTGACCATCCACCCGACTACGCACCGTGGCGGTATTTGCGGCAGTAACGGTCCCCAGCCCTGTCAGATAGCGTGGCACGGCTTCCTCGGTGGCGGTGGCAGCCTGCACGGGAGCTAACGGTCCGGAGCGCATTCCACGCCGTCCTGACCCCGCCGTGTGCTGCGCGGGTTTTGTCGCGCCCGGTGCGGTTCCCTGGGATGCGCTGCGGCTTTGCCAGAACCAGATGGCGGCGACGGCGGCCACGACGATCACGATTGCTATCACCCAGCGGGATTTATTACTGCCTTTCATTGTTGTGAGTTTCTCATCCTGAAACGATTCGCGGAATGATACTAGTTTAGCCAGTGAACAAGGGAGAAAAATGGAGGAATTATGAAACACTGTCGGGATTCGTCTGAATGCTGACGCGGCTTTGCGAGGCGTTACGCAACAATCGGTGGTGAAGATAGCGAATACGCAATTGTGCGATAGAGTGCTGACAAGGCAAAAAGGAGGAAAGCCAGAGATTTCAGCAGGACGCTGGAACGGGAAAGCCCCTCCCGAGGAAGGGGCCAAAATAAGGAAAGGGTTATGATGAAGTACGTCATCATACTGGTGATACTCTTAGTCATTAGCTTACCGGCTTACTAAGACACCAGGGGGAGGGGAAACCTTCCCTAACCCTCACTCCTGAAAATAAGCCACAGCAAGGATGATGTCAATACGCACACTTTTCAGCATGCGAGCGGCTTAGCGGAAAACAACGTCAGCCCAGCGGGCCAGTCCGGCGGTGACAGAACCGAAGTCATCGCCACCCGCGATAGGGATCCCGGGAAGCTGCTGGGCGAGGGCTTTTTTAATCAGCGGCGAACGCGCGCTGCCGCCGGTCAGATAAATCACGTCCGGTTTTTCCTGTGCGTTGTCCAGCGCCAGCTGGACCTGCTCCAGAATACGCGCCAGGGGCTGATTGAGCGCAGCTTCCAGTCCGTGTTGATTGATATCGGTTGCCAGCGTGTCGCTGATAAACGGTATCGCCGCCGTTACAATGGTCTGGTCGGAAAGTGCGATTTTGCTCTCTTCTGCACTGCGCACCAGGCGATAGCTCAGACGCTCGCGCCAGACTTTAAGCAGCAGAGCGACTTTATCGGCTTCTCTTGCGTCGCGGACAAGATCGTTGAGCAATCTACCGTTGGCGCTGCTGTAGAAATCACTTTGCGCGGGAACGTCGTTGATTGCGACCGCGTTCCACCAGGGGAGAATCGGTAAGGCGATACCTTTTTCAGTCTCACCGCCCATACCCAGCAGCGGCATCAGGTGTTTAAACGCCAGCGCGATATCCAGATCGTTCCCGCCTACGCGGCAGCCACTGTGTCCCAGCAGGCTGTTTTCGCGATCGGCGCGCTGATGCCATTGCGGCCCCATCAGCAGCAGTGAACAGTCAGTCGTACCCCCGCCGATATCCACCACCAACACGCGTTTTTCTTCCTGCAGCGTCGCTTCGTAATCCAGTCCCGCCGCTACCGGCTCGTACTGGAAGACGACATCCTGAAAACCGGCGCGTTTGGCCGCACGTTCAAGAATGCCCTGCGCCTGGGTGTTGGCGTCATCGCCACCTAATCCCTGGAAGTTGATGGGCCGACCAATCACGGCCTGAGTGATAGCTTCCGGCAGCTGGCTTTGCGCCTGGTTGCGAATGTGCAGCATCATTGCGCAGACCAGATCTTCAAAAAGCGCAACCTGCTGCGGCTTCAGACCGCTGGCACCCAAAAATGATTTTGGTGATTTAACGAAGTACACCTCTTCCGGGTCTTCAATATACTGACCCAGCGATGCCAGACCGAACTGCACGCTGTTGGCGTTAACGTCGATGTCTTCTTCGCGGTTGTAGCGCATCGCACGGCGAAGCAGCGCCTGCGTTTCATCGTCCGTAGTTGGGATGTCATGATGGCGATACAGCCACTCGCTAACCGCTTCGCGCGTTGGTGCGCACAGCATTGAGGGTAGCAGCGTGCTGTTATTTTCCATTTTGAGCAGGTGAGGCTGCCCATCACGCATAACGGCCACTGAACAGTTTGCCGTACCGTAGTCAAAACCAATAAACACCGTAAAAATCCCCATGCCAGTGAAGAAGGGGCGTGACTTTAACGAATAGTTGACGCCCCGACAACTGGAATATGAAAGCAAGGCGTACTGATTGAATACCGTTTATGCTTTAGGTTTGCGTAAAAAGGAAAACTAAATGTTCACGCTGAGCTGGCAACCGCCTTATGACTGGCCCTGGATGCTGGGATTTCTTGCCGCCCGTGCGGTTGAAGGTGTCGAAACCGTAGAGGAACTGAGCTATGTCAGAAGCCTGTCCGTAGGGGAGCATCGTGGTCTGGTGCGCGTTGTCCCGGATCTGCACGCCAACGTGCTACACCTGACATTGAGCACAGGGTTACAGCCGGTCGCCTCCGAGTGTCTGGCAAAAATAACGCGCTTGTTCGATCTTGGCTGTTGCCCGCAGCAAATTATCGCCGCGCTGGGCAGCCTCGGTGCGGCGCGTCCGGGACTACGCCTGCCGGGATGTGTCGATGCGTTTGAGCAAGGGGTACGGGCGATTTTAGGGCAGTTAGTCAGCGTATTGATGGCCGCGAAACTGACGGCGAAAGTGGCGCACGCTTACGGGGAAGCGCTGGAGGATGCGCCCGAGTATGTGTGTTTTCCTACGCCGGAAGCGCTTGCCAATGCCGATCCGCTACGCCTGAAAGCGTTAGGAATGCCGCTCAAACGCGCTGAAGCGTTGATTCACCTGGCTCATGCAACCCTTGAAGGAACGCTCGCGACAACAGCCCCTGCCGATATCGAACAAGGCGTTAAGCAGCTACAAACGTTTCCCGGGATAGGGCGCTGGACCGCCAACTATTTCGCGCTACGTGGTTGGCAGGCGAAGGACGTTTTTCTGCCGGATGATTATCTGATTAAACAGCGTTTTCCCGGCATGACACCGGCCCAGATCCGACGGTATGCAGAGCGCTGGAAACCCTGGCGCTCCTATGCGCTGTTACATATTTGGTATACGGATGGCTGGCAACCGTCAGTTGATGGCGAAATTACTGGTATTCAGTAGCAGATCCAGCGGTTGGGCATCGGCAATAATATCGCCATAAATCATATCAACACCGATGCCAGAAAGCGTATCCATGATGAGTGGCAACTGCACCGGACCGGCGATAGTTTTTATGTCCAGGCGCTGGGCATGACCCTGAATAATGGACACCCACATTTCGTCGATCAGGTTGCCGGGAGCGCTGGCACTTAGCTCGCTGTCGAGCAACAGGTAATCGACAATGCGATATTTCAGGTTGTCAAAGAGCTCTAAATCGCGACCAACCTGACTTAATACAATTCGACAACCGTACTGACGCAGTCGATGCAGGGCGGATATAGCCTGCGTTGGGTTGGTTTTGAAGACGCTTGCCGGAACGGTCAGATGCAGCAATCGCGGCGGTAGTGGACTGCGTTGCAAGTGCTCCAGCAGCTCATCGATAAGTTCTGTGTTGAGCAGGCCGATGGCGGAAAGGGGCAGGGCAATACTGAGGCCCTTACTGGCTACTGCTTGGGCAGAGTTCTGGAAGAACTCGCTAAATACCCGACGGTCAAGCGCCTTGCTTAACGCGGGATCGACCAGCCCAGCGCGGAAGGCTTGCTCCTCAATGACTTCACCCTCAGCGGTGCCTAAGCGAAGCGAAAGGAGCCAAAAGCTGAACGTCTCCGGTATACGCGGGGAAGCCACACCTCTGGCGATCATCAGCATTGGGTTGTGCATAATGGTGTGTCTTTGTTCATCCAATGTCAGTTGACTACGCGCGGCATGGGCCTGGCTTTGCTGTGGTTCATAGACACAGACTCGCCCACGGCCACTGTTTTTCGCCGCGTAGCAGGCGATATCGGCCTGAGACATCACATCGGTCGCGACATGGTTTTTCTCATCAATGAGCGTAATCCCCGCACTGGCGCCAATGCGGTGTAACCGGCCCTCCCACATAAAGTGGTAATCGTTGATGGCGCTGATGATGCGACCTGAGATAAAGCGGGCGCTTTCGATATTACAATCCGGTAGCAACAGACCAAACTCGTCGCCGCCCAGGCGCGCCAGCATATCGCTGGATCGCAACATGCTGAGCATAAGCGCTGAGAGTTCACGCAGCAGAGCATCGCCGGCGGCATGACCCGCGCTGTCGTTCACTGCTTTAAAACGATCCAAATCGATAAAAACCAACACATGGCGCTGGTGCGTGTCGTGTACTGAATGCAGCAATTGTTTTAGATGGTTTTCGAAGCTGACCCGGTTTGCCAACTGGGTCAGGTCATCATGCGAGGCGCTGTAGCTAAGCTGGCGGAGCATCTTCCGCGACTCTGTGACGTCCTGAATAACCAACACCGAGCCAATGCTGCCGCCATCAAGGGTGCTGAGGGGCGTGATGCTATACTGAATGTCATAACTGTTGCCGTTACGACAATGCAGGACCACTTCCTGTTCGATTGCCGTACGCGACATGTCAGCACTGTAGATATTTTCCATCAGCGGACCGTTCTCGCCAAAAGTAATATGTAGTACCGTCAATAGCGGAATGCCGATGGCACTGTCCTGCTGCCAGCCGCTCATTTTCTCAGCAACCGGATTCATAAAGGTCACGTTCATATCGACATCAATACAAATCACCGCTTCGCCGATTGAATCCAGCGTAATGTGCAGGCGCTCTTTTTCCTGAAACAGCGCTTCGTTAAGCTGCTTGACTTCGGTCATATCCATATTGATACCAAGTAAGCGTTCAACTTCACCGTCTTTATTCAGTACCCGGTTGGCCAACGAACGGATATGGCGTATGCCATCTTTTACCGCGATACGAAACTCAAGCTTAAACGGAGCCCGTGCGGCCAGTGAATCACGAATCACATTTTCGGCGTACTCACGATCTTCGGGTACCACGCACTCATACCAGACTTGCCAACTGGGCTTGATATGCGCAGGAACTTCGTAGAGATCGAACATCCGTTTATCCCAGCTGATCACGTCAGGCTGTAGTTCCCATTCCCAAATCCCAATCCCTCCTGCTTCATTGGCGAGGGTAATGCGCTCCATCAACCGTTTGTTAATCCACTCGGTATGCTTCAGGTCGTTAATGTCCTCAACCTGCGCGATAAAATAGAGTGGGGTATTGTCGCTATGACGCACCAACGAAACGGCCAGCAACGCCCAGACGACGTCGCCCGAACGGGTGTAATAGCGTTTTTCCATGGAATAGCTATTAATCTCTCCGCGTGCCAGCATGTTCAGTTGTTCAATGTCGTTATTCAAATCTTCCGGCCAGGTTAATTGCTGGAAGGTCAGTGAACGTAACTCCTCCTGGCTATAGCCCAGAAACTGACACAAGGCTTTATTGGCCTGGAGCCATTGCCCCTCGGTACCGACTAACGCCATGCCAATCGCGGAATATTCCATGGCGTTGCGAAAGCGTGACTCGCTTTCTGAAATGTGCTTGCGTTCGGCTCGAAACGCGTACATCACCATGGTCATCATATTAGCGGGCAACAGGATCATCAAAAACGGCAACCAGGGGATGTCCGTCATCATGTTCGGTTTCGGGGTGTAAAGCAGCGAAGGGTCGGCAGCCAGCATCAGCGAAACCATCATCACGGTGCTGAGGAATATTAAAAACGCCTCCATACGCGGCAGACGGACAGCGCTCCACATCAGCAGGACAATAACGCAGGTAAATGGCCATGGAATGTACATCATGGACAGCCAACTGAGCGTTAAGGTCACCAGCAGGGTAATCAGGGTCTCAAGCAATAATCGCGGGTCGCGATGGCGCAACAGGTAATGTGGTTTAAACAGTAAACCTAACGGCACCAACGCCAGTGCGCCAATGGATTCTGACAGTACCCAAATGAGAAAGGTATTTAACGACGTGTCCTTCGGCAGCAACAACCACATCAAAATGCCGCCCAACAGTGGCGGAACAACCGCGCTACCAAATGCCAGGCGCGCCCAGTCATTCAAATTTTGTAAGGGATTGTACCAGGGCAGCAGTTTACGCAATAACATTGCGCCAACAACAGCCTCAATAATGTTAATGACCGTATAGGAGAAATTAAGCGACTGTCCGGGGAAAAAAAGTAAAGAGGCGCCGATGCTACCGAATGAGCAAGCCAGCGCGATCCCAGGCCACATCTTTCCCGCGTGACGGTAAAAAGCCACCATCATGATAGAGGTTGGAAACCACAGAGGGGCAAGCTGTGCGCCGTAACGTGATAGTTCCAGCGAAAACAACGTAAAGATGAAAGCCACCAGACCTAAACTGGCCAGGCGCAGTAGAGGATGGGGTAAGGTAACTAAAACATGTTGGGATTGTTTACTCATTACCACTCTACCCAAATAGCCGTTGTCGCCCAGCAGAGATGCCGGACGCATCACATTTAATCTGGGATTATGCTAGTACAAACAATTTACAATTTATACGCCAGCTGCTCATAAATTAACACTCCCAAGCTATTAATTCCTAAGGCAGGTGAATAAATATAGCGGCTGTTCTAAATCTGACCATTTTAATTTGCGACAGGGACAGCATTGGTGCAGCCTGGGGTGGCATCGCGCCGCTGAAATCCCTATAATTGCCGCGTTTGGCGTTTCGACGCCGCCCTTCCTTACATCCAGGTTAATCAGGTCGCTAAATTTATGACTGATCAGTCCCATCAGTGCGTCATTATCGGCATTGCCGGCGCATCGGCTTCCGGCAAGAGCCTTATTGCCAGTACTCTTTATCGCGAATTGCGTGAACAAGTCGGTGACGAACATATTGGCGTTATTCCCGAAGACAGCTATTACAAAGATCAAAGCCATCTGTCGATGGAAGAACGCGTAAAAACCAACTACGACCATCCGAACGCGATGGACCACAGCCTGCTGTTTCAACATCTGCAAACGCTGAAACGCGGCTCTGCCATTGAGCTGCCGGTATACAGCTACGTTGAGCACACGCGTACGCAAGACACTATTCATATCGAACCGAAGAAAGTCATTATCCTGGAAGGCATTTTGCTGCTGACGGATGCGCGTTTGCGCGATGAGATGAACTTTTCTATTTTTGTTGAGACGCCGCTGGATATTTGTCTGATGCGCCGTATCAAGCGGGATGTGAATGAACGTGGTCGTTCAATGGATTCGGTGATGGCGCAATACCAGAAAACCGTCCGTCCAATGTTCCTGCAATTTATTGAGCCTTCAAAGCAATACGCCGACATCATTGTGCCGCGCGGGGGTAAAAACCGCATCGCTATCGATATTCTGAAGGCTAAAATCAGTCAGTTCTTTGAATAAGTTCAGCGAATTGTGTACCGTTCAGTGATAACCTGGTTCACCCTTAACGCACCTGGCATTAAGGGTTTGAAGCACGAAAGGAGAAAGTGCCATGCGTTTATGTGACCGAGATATTGAAGCCTGGTTGGATGAAGGTCGCCTGTCGATCACTCCACGCCCTCCTGTCGAGCGAATCAATGGCGCCACGGTAGATGTGCGTCTTGGCAACAAATTCCGTACGTTCCGCGGTCATACGGCGGCGTATATCGATTTGAGCGGACCGAAAGATGAAGTCAGCGCCGCGCTGGATCGCGTAATGAGTGATGAAATCGTCCTCAAGGACGGCGAGGCATTCTTCTTGCATCCGGGTGAGCTTGCGCTGGCGGTAACGTTCGAATCCGTGACGCTGCCTTCCGATCTCGTCGGTTGGTTAGATGGCCGTTCATCTCTGGCGCGTCTGGGACTGATGGTACACGTCACCGCACACCGTATCGATCCGGGCTGGTCTGGCTGTATCGTACTGGAGTTTTACAACTCCGGAAAATTACCCCTGGCTCTGCGTCCGGGCATGCCGATTGGCGCGTTAAGTTTCGAACCGCTTTCCGGTCCGGCAGCGCGACCATACAACCGTCGTCAGGATGCGAAGTATCGCGACCAGCAGGGCGCCGTTGCCAGCCGGATCGATAAAGACTGAGTGTTTATCAGTCCATTGGGGATAGCATGAGACGATTTCTGACGACGCTGATGATTCTTCTGGTCGTGCTGGTGGCCGGCTTTTCTGCGTTAGTACTGTTGGTGAATCCGAATGATTTCCGCGCGTATATGGTCAAGCAGGTTGCCGCACGTAGCGGGTATCAGCTGCAGTTGGATGGCCCCCTGCGTTGGCACGTATGGCCGCAACTGAGTATCCTCTCAGGGCGAGTGGTGTTAACAGCTGAAGGCGCCAGCGAGCCTCTGGTTCGTGCCGACAATATGCGTCTCGACGTTGCGTTATGGCCGCTGTTGAGCCACCAGCTCAGCGTGAAACAGGTGATGCTCAAAGGCGCAGTGATTCAACTGACCCCGCAAACTGAGGCGGTGCGTGGTAAAGATGCGCCCGTTGCCCCAAAAGACAATATGTTGCCCGATCTGGCGGAAGACAAAGGGTGGTCGTTTGATATCGCCCGTTTGCGGGTTGCCGACAGTGTTCTGGTATTCCAGCATGAAGACGACGAACAAGTTACCGTTCGTGATATTCGTCTGGAGATGGAACAAGATAGCCAGCACCGCGGCACGTTTGATTTTTCCGGGCGTGTGAACCGCGATCAGCGCGATCTCGCGTTATCCTTTAACGGCACGGTCGATGCCTCCGATTATCCGCATAACTTATCTGCGAATATTGAGCAGTTAAGCTGGCAACTGCAGGGGGCCGATCTGCCGCCGCAGGGAATCAACGGTCAGGGACATCTTCAGGCGCAATGGCTGGAAGAGAAAAAACAGCTTTCGTTTAGCCAGATAAATTTGACCGCCAATGACTCTTCGTTCTCCGGGCAAGCGCACGTATCCTTGTTGGAAAAACCGGAATGGGCAGTCGACCTGAAATTTGGTCAGCTCAATCTGGATAACCTGCTCGTACAACATGACGCAGCGGCGACAGCAAAAGGTGACGTTCAGCAAGGTCAGAGTCAGTCAACGCTGGCGCGCCCCGTCATTGCTTCCCAGGTTGATGCCGTTTCGTATCAGGGACTCAAGGGTTTTTCGGCAGACATCGCTTTGCAGGCTGACAAAGTGCTGTGGCGGAAAATGGCGTTTGAGAATGTTTCGGCAAAAATAGACAACCAGTTCGGCTTACTGAACATTGCGCAGTTGCAGGGAAAAAGTGATGGCGGGCTGATCTCACTGCCCGGCACGCTGGATGCCAGAAAGGGAGAACCGCGAGCGGTCTTTCATCCGCGTCTGGAAGGTGTGGAAATTGGCACGATTCTGAAGGCCTTTGATTACCCCATCGCACTCACCGGCAAGCTGTCGCTGGCGGGAGACTTTTCCGGCTCAGATATTGATGCCCAGGCGTTTCGCCATAGCTGGCAAGGGCAGGCCCATGTCGAAATGAACGATACGCGAATGGAAGGGATGAACTTCCAGCAGATGATTCAACAGGCTGTAGAACGCAGCGGTGGGGATGTTAAATCTCAGCAAAACCTCGATAACGTGACCCGGTTGGATCATTTTGTAACCGATATGACGCTGGATAACGGAGAGGTGACGCTGGATAACATGGCAGGCGAGTCCGCGATGTTGGCGCTAACCGGCAAAGGAACGTTAGATCTGGTGAAGCAGAATTGCGACACGCTGTTTAACATTCGCGTGCTGGGCGGTTGGGATGGCGAAAGTAAGTTAATTAGTTTCCTGAAGGCCACCCCGGTTCCTCTCAGGGTCTATGGCCAGTGGCAATCACTGAACTACAGTCTGCAAGTTGATCAGCTTTTGCGTAAGCATCTGCAGGATGAAGCAAAACGTCGTCTGAATGACTGGGCAGATCGCAATAAAGATTCCCGCAACGGCAAAGATGTTAAAAAGTTGCTGGATAAGCTCTGATTCATATTGCCGGATGGTGGCTAATGCCCCATCCGGCTCGTGACTTACACCTCGTAATCCATCTCTTCTTCACCGTGTAGCGGTATCAGCTGGACCTTTTGCACGCGATGATTTTCCACCTGCAGGGTTTTTAGCCGATAGTCGCCAACCTGAACTTCCTCCCCGGTTTTTGGGATACGCTGCAAATACTCCATTAACAGTCCGGCAATGGTGTGATACTCACGCTTATCGTCTAACGGGATAGGCACGTACTGCACCAGGTCTTCCAGTGGCATATGTCCGTTAGCGGTCCACGAACCATCGGCGTTTTTCTGAATATCATGACGGGCGTCGATTTCCTCTACCTCGTTTGGCAGATTGCCGGCGATGGTTTCCATCACATCACTCAGCGTCACAATCCCTTCGACGGAACCAAATTCATCGGCTACAAACGCGAAGTGCGTGCGGGCATTACGGAACTGCTCAAGCGCCGGAAGCAGCGGCAAGGTCTCCGGGAACACCAGCGGCTGGCGAATCAAGACGCGCAGGTCGAGCGGTTCGCCGCGCAGAGACTGTTGTAGTAAATCGATGACATGCACCACGCCCAGCAGTTCCTCCTGCTCGTCTTCGCCAGTGACCACCAGACGCGTATGCTGGTTTTTTTCCAGTAAGGCGCGGATTTCTGCTTCGGGCGCATTGAGGTCGATATGTTCAATATCATGGCGCGAGGTCATGATACTGCTGACGGTACGCTGATTGAAGTTCAGCACACGTTCAATCATCCGCCGCTCCTGTGGCGCAAAAATCTGACCTTCATGATGATCCGCCAGCATCGCTGCGGTTTCGGCATCCAGTTCGGCATCTTCTTTTTGCCCGCTCAGCAGCCGCATTACCGCCTCGGCGGTGCGCTGGCGCAGAGTATGGTTGGCTGAGAGGAAGCGACGACGGTTAAAGATAGCCAACTGGTTCAATGCTTCGATCATGACCGAGAAGCCGATGGCCGCGTACAGGTAACCTTTCGGGATATGGAAACCAAACCCTTCGGCCACCAGACTGAAACCAATCATCAGCAGGAAGCTCAGACACAGAATAACAATAGTTGGATGGCTGTTAACAAAGCGCGTCAGCGACTTGCTGGCCAGCAACATCAGGCTGATGGCAATAATGACTGCCGCCATCATCACCGCCAGGTGATCGACCATGCCAACAGCGGTAATGACGGAATCCAGAGAGAAGATGGCGTCCAGCACCACGATCTGCGCGACCACACCCCAGAACTTAGCGCCTTTACGCTGGGTGGGGTTATCGCTGTCTTTCCCTTCCAGCCGTTCGTTGAGCTCCATAGTGGCTTTAAACAGTAGGAAGAAACCACCGAACAGCATGATCAGATCGCGGGCGCTGAAGCTGAGATCGCGAATGCTGAACAGCGGCGTGGTCAGCGTTACCAGCCAGGATATTGATGCCAGCAGCAGCAGGCGCATAACCATTGCCAGCAGTAGCCCTGTAATACGCGCCTTATCCCGCTGGGCAGGAGGTAGTTTCTCCGCGAGGATGGCAATAAAAACAAGATTATCAATGCCAAGAACAAGTTCGATCACGATTAACGTGACCAGTCCGGCCCAGATTGACGGATCGGCAATCCATTCCATAGTAAATGCTATACCCATAGTTGTATGACAATTGTCACAATTCGATCATGGGTAAAACTGGCGAAAAATGCAATGGCGAGAAGGGATTTCTCTGTCGGTTATATCAGAACTGATGCAGGATAATAGCCTTAATGTAACTACAGGAAATGATTTTATTAATCTAAATATATTTAGGAAATATCGCAGGTGGAATATTTCTATATCAACATTGTCAATATCAATAAAATCCTAAAAATATATAAATCCGACGCTTAATATTAATCTTAAAAGCCAGGTATCGGCGGTTTGTTATCTTGCCTGATATTCGCATAGCTGCAACAATTCTTGCGGTAATAATCAAAAGATAAATATTTCCACATCAATCAGTGGCGCCATTCCCGATGCGTTAACGCTGTAAATGTGATGAAAATAAAGGAGAAGATAAAAATTTAAATTAATCAGTGCATTGGTAGCTAGTGAAGCCAGGGGCGGTAGCGTGTCTGGTCGCCTGAAACAAGCCTAAATTATTCTGTCAAGAGACCGCAGATGAATTCATTTTTTTTAGGACTGATGCCAGTTAAATTCCATTTAAATTAACGGCAAGGTAAATACGTACAGGCGAAGTCGCTATTTAGATTGCATGTGATAAATACTCTGCCAAAGTGATAAATAATCAATGATGAAATCCAAACTTAAATTGATGCCAGTATTGGTATCGGTAATCTTGATAAACGGTTGTACCGTGCTTCCGGGCAGCAATATGTCTACGATGGGCAAAGATGTGATTAAACAGCAGGACGCTGATTTTGATATCGATCGCATGGTGAATGTTTATCCACTCACGCCACGGCTGGTCGAACAATTACGTCCTCGACCAAATGTTGCCCAGCCTAATATGTCGCTGGACCAGGAGATTTCCGGATATCAGTACCGGGTAGGCCCGGGGGATGTCCTGAATGTGACCGTCTGGGACCATCCTGAACTCACCACGCCAGCCGGGCAGTACCGCAGCTCAAGCGATACCGGCAACTGGGTGCAGCCTGATGGCACCATGTTTTACCCCTACATCGGCAAAGTCAGCGTGGTAGGAAAAACGTTGGCAGAGATTCGTAGTGATATTACCGGGCGCTTAGCGAAGTACATTGCTGACCCGCAGGTGGACGTTAATATCGCCGCTTTCCGCTCGCAGAAGGCCTATGTCTCCGGGCAGGTGAACAAATCCGGCCAGCAGGCCATCACCAACGTGCCGCTTACCGTTCTCGATGCCATTAACGCCGCTGGCGGTCTCACCGAGGCAGCAGACTGGCGCAACGTTGTGCTGACTCATAAAGGGCAGGAGCAACGCATTTCACTGCAAGCGCTGATGCAAAATGGCGACCTGAGCCAGAACCGTCTGCTCTATCCTGGCGACATTCTGTTTGTTCCGCGTAATGACGATCTGAAAGTCTTCGTAATGGGGGAAGTGAAAAAACAGAGCACCCTCAAAATGGACTTCAGCGGCATGACGCTTACCGAAGCGCTGGGCAATGCCGAAGGTATTGACCTGACCACCTCCAATGCCAGCGGCATTTTCGTTATTCGACCATTGAAAGGTGAGGGCGGGAACAACGGCAAGATCGCCAATATCTATCAGCTTGATATGTCCGATGCGACGTCGCTGGTGATGGCAACATCATTCCGACTCCAGCCATACGATGTGGTGTACGTCACTACCGCGCCGGTTGCTCGCTGGAACCGTTTGATCAATCAGTTGCTGCCGACTATTAGCGGTGTTCGCTATATGACGGACACGGCCAGCGACCTTCACAACTGGTAATCATCATGTTTAACAAAATCTTAGTTGTCTGTGTGGGGAACATTTGTCGTTCCCCGACGGCAGAGCGCTTATTAAGGCAATTTCATCCGGCGTTAACGGTCTCTTCAGCCGGTCTTGGGGCGCTGGTGGGGAAAGGCGCGGATCCGTGTGCTATTAGCGTGGCGCAGGCGCACAACCTGTCACTGGATAATCATTGTGCCCGGCAGATCTCGGGACGCATGTGCCGGGAGTATGACCTGATCCTGACCATGGAGAAGCGCCATATCTCTGCCCTGTGTGAAATGGTGCCGGAGATGCGCGGCAAAGTGATGCTTTTTGGGCACTGGGACAGCGAGCGCGAAATTCCCGATCCGTATCGTAAAAGCCGTGATGCGTTTGACGCGGTGTACGCATTACTTGAACGGTCTGCCCGCCAATGGGCTCAGGCACTGAACGCAGAGCAGGGAAAACAATGACAGAAAAAGTTAAACAGTCTGCTGCGCCGGTAACCGGCAATGATGAAATCGATATTGGTCGTCTGGTTGCAACGGTGGTGGAAGCCCGCTGGTGGGTATTAGGCATTACCACGGCTTTTGCATTGTGTGCCGCGGTCTACACACTGTTCGCCACACCCATCTACAGTGCGGACGCGCTGGTGCAAATTGAGCAAAATACCGGAAATTCACTGGTGCAGGATATTGGCTCGGCGTTGTCGAACAAACCTCCGGCCTCGGAAGCGGAAATTCAGCTCATCCAGTCGCGTCTGGTATTAGGGAAAACGGTAGACGATCTTAACCTCGATATCGCCGTTACCAAAGATACATTCCCTATTTTTGGCGCGGGCTGGGACCGGCTGATGGGCCGCCAGAACGAAACGGTTAATGTGACCACCTTCACGTTGCCAAAGGCAATGAATGAACAGACCTTCACGCTCAATGTGCTGAATGACAAAAGCTATCAACTGGTGAGTGACGGGGGTTTTAGCGCCCGGGGGCAAGTCGGCAAGGTGTTGGAACATGATGGCGTGACGATGCTGGTTGAGGCGATTCATGCCAGCCCGGAGAGCCAATTTACCGTCAGCAAATTCTCCACGCTGGGCATGATAAACACCCTGCAAAATAACCTGATGGTGACGGAAACGGGCAAAGACACCGGCGTATTGAGCCTGACGTTTACCGGCGAAGACCGCGAGAAAATCCGCCAGATCCTCGACAGTATTACCCGCAACTATCTGCAACAAAACGTGGAACGTAAATCCGAAGAGGCCGCCAAAAGTTTGGCGTTTCTGGCAAAGCAACTGCCTGAGGTACGTAACCGGCTTGACGTTGCTGAAAACAAGCTGAACGCCTTTCGTCAGGATAAAGACTCCGTGGATTTGCCGCTGGAAGCCAAAGCGGTGCTAGATTCGATGGTGAATATCGATGCGCAACTGAATGAACTGACCTTTAAAGAAGCGGAGATTTCCAAGCTGTTCACCAAAGCGCATCCGGCGTACCGCACGCTGCTGGAAAAACGCCAGGCGCTGGAAGATGAGAAAAGTAAGCTGAACGGGCGCGTAACGGCGATGCCGAAAACGCAGCAGGAAATTGTTCGTCTGACGCGTGATGTGGAGTCCGGTCAGCAGGTCTATATGCAGTTGCTGAACAAGCAACAGGAACTGAAGATTACCGAGGCCAGTACGGTTGGCGATGTGCGTATTGTCGATCCCGCGATTGCCCAGCCTGGCGTGCTGAAGCCGAAAACGGCGCTGATTATTCTCGGCAGTATCATTCTTGGTTTGATGCTTTCTGTGGTGGGCGTACTGCTGCGTTCTCTGTTTAATCGCGGTATTGAAAGCCCCCAGGCGCTGGAAGAGCATGGTATCAGCGTGTATGCCAGTATTCCGCTATCTGAATGGCAAAAAGCGCGTGATAACGTTCAGACCATTAAAGGTGTGAAACGCTACAAGCAAAGCCAGCTGTTGGCCGTGGGGAATCCAACGGATCTCGCCATAGAAGCGGTCCGCAGCCTGCGTACCAGTCTGCACTTTGCCATGATGCAGGCGCGTAACAACGTATTGATGCTGACCGGCGTCAGCCCATCGATTGGTAAAACGTTTGTCTGCGCCAACCTGGCGGCAGTCATCAGCCAGACCAACAAACGCGTGCTGTTGATCGATTGCGACATGCGCAAAGGCTATACCCACGAACTGCTGGGGACCAATAACGTCAACGGCCTGTCTGAGATCCTGATTGGTAAGGGGGATATCTCATCCAGCGCCAAACCGACATCGATTCCGCATTTTGATCTGATCCCTCGCGGTCAAGTCCCTCCCAATCCTTCCGAGCTGTTGATGAGCGAGCGTTTCGGCGAACTGATTGCCTGGGCCAGCTCGCACTATGACCTGGTGCTGATTGACACCCCACCAATTCTGGCGGTGACCGACGCGGCGATTGTTGGCCGTCATGTCGGCACCACGCTGATGGTGGCGCGTTATGCGGTCAACACGCTGAAAGAGGTGGAAACCAGCCTGAGTCGCTTCGAGCAAAATGGCATCCAGGTGAAAGGGGTGATCCTCAACTCGATATTCCGCCGAGCCAGCGGGTATCAGGATTACGGCTACTACGAATACGAATATACGTCGGATGCGAAATAAATCACCAACCCTGCCGGATGCGGCGAAAACGCCTTATCCGGCCTACAAAAGCGTATCTATCCGGAAACGAAAATGACGACAGAAAACCCGCTAATTTCAATTTATATGCCAACCTGGAACCGCCAGCAGCTGGCCATTCGGGCGATTAAATCGGTGTTGCGCCAGGACTACCCTCACTGGGAGATGATCATTGTGGATGATTGCTCTTCATCATATGAGCAGTTGCAGCAGTTTGTTGAGGAACTCAACGATCCGCGTGTGTCGTATACGCATAATTCCACCAACTCCGGGGCCTGCGCGGTGCGTAATCAGGCCATTATGCAGGCCAACGGACAATACATTACGGGGATTGATGATGATGATGAATGGACACCGAACCGCCTGAGCGTGTTCCTGCAGTATCGGCATCAACTGGTCACACGGGCGTTTCTGTATGCCAATGACTATGTCTGTGAGGGCGAAGTGTATTCACAGCCGACCAGTCTGCCGCTCTATCCGAAGTCCGTATATTCACGCCGCAGGTTTTATAAACGCAACATCATTGGTAATCAGGTATTTACCTGGGCATGGCGGTTTAAAGCATGCCTGTTCGATACCACGCTGAAAGCGGCGCAGGATTACGACATCTTCCTGCGCATGGTGGTGGCGTATGGCAAACCGTGGAAGGTCAAAGAGGCGACGCAGATCCTGCATGTGAATCACGGCGAGATGCGTATTACCTCATCGCCGAATAAATTCTCCGGTTACTTTCAGTTTTACCGCAAGCACAAAGGCAAATTTGACCGGGCCAGCAAGAAATATCAGCTGTTTACCCTCTATCAGATCCGCAACAAACGGATGAACTGGCGCACGCTGCTGACGCTGCTTTCTGTTCGTAACAGTAAGCGTCTGGCCGACGGACTGCGAGGACGCTAATTATGCTGGAAGATTTACGCGCGAACGGCTGGAGTCTGCGCCCCTGTTGCATGGTGGCGGCCTATCGGATTGCCCATTTTTGCTCCGTCTGGCGTAAAAAAAACATCATAAACAACCTGTGGGCTGCCCCGGTGCTGGTGATGTATCGCCTTATCACCGAATGCCTGTTTGGCTATGAAATTCAGGCTGCTGCATCAATTGGTCGTCGTTTCACCATCCATCATGGCTATGGGGTGGTTATCAATAAACACGTGGTAGCGGGGGATGATTTTACCCTACGCCACGGCGTCACTATCGGCAATCTTGGCGCCAACGATCCATCCTGTCCGGTCATCGGTAACGGCGTTGAGTTGGGGGCCAATGTCACTCTGCTCGGCGACGTTGCTATTGGCGATAACGTGACGATTGGCGCGGGGAGCGTCGTGGTGGATAGCGTTCCGGACAATACGCTGGTCGTGGGCGAGAAGGCACGGGTGAAGGTAATAAAATGAAGATATTACAGTTTAATGTGCGACTCGCAGAAGGTGGGGCGGCAGGTGTGGCGTTAGATTTGCATCTTCGCGCGCTGGAAAAAGGGCTGTCGTCACGGTTTGTCTATGGCTATGGCAAAGGCGGTAAAAAAAGCGCCAGTCATGCGAAATACCCACAGGTTATCAAATATACGCCGCGCCTGACGTCGGCGGCTAACATTGCGCTGTTTCGTTTTGCAAATCGCGACATGTTCGGCAATCTCGACAAGCTATATCGCACGGTTACCCGCACCTGCGGCCCGCTGGTACTGCATTTTCATGTGTTGCACAGCTACTGGTTGAACCTGGAAGAGGTGGTGACCTTTTGCCAAAAAGTGAAGGCGCATAAACCGGATATCACCTTCGTCTGGACCCTGCACGATCACTGGAGCGTGACCGGGCGCTGTGCCTTTACCGATGGCTGCGAAGGCTGGAGAACGGGCTGTCAGAAATGCCCAACGCTCAGCAACTATCCGCCGGTAAAAGTCGATAAAGCCCATCAGCGGTTGCCCGGTAAGCGGCAGATGTTCCGTGCCATGCTGGCGCTGGGCTGCCAGTTTATCTCGCCCAGTCAACATGTGGCCGACGCATTCAACAGCCTGTATGGCGTGGGATGCTGCCGCGTTATCAATAATGGCATTGATGTGGCAACCGAAGCCATTCTTGCCGAACTACCCGCGATGCCTGCGGAGAGCGGTCGGCCGAAAATTGCCGTGGTGGCTCATGACCTGCGCTATGACGGCAAAACCAGTCAACAACTGGTGCGAGCGATTAGCGCGCTTGGGGACAAAATTGAGCTGCATACCTTCGGCAAATTTTCGCCATTTGCGGGAGATAACGTCATCAACCACGGTTTTGAGAGCGATAAGCGCACGTTGATGAGTGCGCTTAACCAGATGGATGGACTGGTGTTCAGCTCCCGTGTCGATAACTACCCGCTGATTTTGTGTGAAGCGCTTTCCATCGGCGTACCGGTAATTGCCACGCACAGCGATGCCGCGCAGGAAGTGCTGGCCAAATCAGGCGGCAAAACGTTCAGCGAAGCGGACGTATTGCAGCTGGTGCAGCTGAAAAAATCAGACATTGCGCAGGCGGTATTTGACACGTCCCTTACCGCGTTCAGTCAACGCAGTCGGGTGGCATACAGTGGGCAACAGATGCTGGAGGAATATGTCTCGTTCTATCAGAATCTGTAGCTATCTGGTGCTACCGCTGCTTTATCTGCTGGTTAACGTCAAACTCGCCCAGCTTGGCGAGAGCTTCCCGATAACTATCGTCACCTTCTTACCCGTTCTGCTGTTGCTGTTTGTCGAGCGCATCAATATCAAAAAATTAATGATCGCACTGGGGGTAGGGGGCGGGCTGACGGCGTTTAACTACCTGTTCGGTCAATCACTGGATGCCAGTAAGTACGTAACGTCAGCGATGCTGTTTGTTTATACCGTGGTGATCATTGGCATGGTGTGGAGTATTCGCTTCAAAACCATTTCACCGCATAACTACGCTAAGATCTTGCGGTTTTTCTGGCTGGTTGTGGGACTGGTGGTGGGGTTAGCTGCGGTTGAAATGGCACAGATAATTCTCAGCGGCGGCAGCAGTTTAATGGAAGTTATTTCGAAATATCTTATTTACAGTAACAGCTATGTTCTGAACTTTATTAAGTTTGGTGGGAAACGTACTACTGCGCTCTATTTCGAACCGGCATTCTTCGCTCTGGCGTTAATCTCAATTTGGCTCAGCATCAAACAGTTTGGTATCAAAACACCTAAGTCCGATGCTATGATTCTGGCAGGGATAATATTATCAGGATCGTTTTCAGGGGTAATGACGTTTATTTTGTTTTATCTCCTGGAGTGGGCGTTCCAGTACCTGAATAAGGATGCGATAAAAAAGAAGCTACCGCTGGCGATAATCTCATTAAGCGTGTTTTTAGTTGGGGTGATATTTGCTTTTCCGTACATCGCAACGCGGCTTGGTGATTTAGGAACTGAAGGTTCGTCATCGTATTATCGTATCGTAGGGCCATTAGTGATGGTCGGTTATTCGTTACTGAACGTTGATGGCGTAGTGAGATTTGGCTCACTTTATGAATACGTTGCGTCATTCGGAATTTTTAACGGTGCAGATGTCGGTAAAACAATAGACAATGGTTTGTATCTGCTGATTATTTATTTTTCATGGTTCGCGGTGATATTAGCCCTGTGGTACATGGGGAAGGTCATGAAAATGATGATCAATGCGTTTGGCGATAATCAGAATTATCGGGTGCAGCTTTATCTTTTTACACCGTTGTCACTGTTTTTTACAGGTTCAGTATTTAGTCCGGAATACGCATTTTTAATTGTGTGTCCGTTTATATTGCGCAAGGCGCTGAATATCGCGAGGTAACTCACATGCTGCTCAGTATCATTACCGTCGCCTTTCGCAATCTGGAAGGGATCGTCAAAACTTACGCATCGCTGGCACATCTGGCGCAAGCGGGTGATATCAGTTTTGAGTGGATTGTTGTTGATGGCGGCTCCTCGGATGGTACGTCGGCGTTTCTTGAAGGGCTTAGTGGGGAACACCGGTTACGGTTTGTCAGCGAGCCGGATAACGGCATCTATGATGCGATGAACAAAGGCATCGCGATGGCGCGCGGGCGGTTCGCGCTGTTCCTCAACTCCGGGGATATTTTGCATGCGGACGCGGCACATTTTATCCGCCAGCTAAAAATGCAGAGCGACCAAACCATGGTCATTGGCGATGCGTTGCTGGATTTCGGCAATGGCAACAAAATTAAGCGCCGGGCAAAACCGAGTTGGTATATTTATCACAGCCTGCCCGCCAGTCATCAGGCGATATTCTTTCCGCTCTCAGGACTGAATGTCTGGCATTATGATTTGCAATATAAAATATCGTCTGATTACGCGTTGGCAGCCCAATTATACAAGTCCGGTTACGCTTTTAAAAAGTTGAGCGGATTGGTATCGGAGTTTTCTATGGGCGGAGTGTCAACGACGAATAATCTGGAATTGTGTCGGGATGCCAAAAAAGTACAGCGCCAGATATTACACATGCCAGGTTTTTGGACCGGTTTGTCAGAATATTTACGTCTGCGCACAACCGCTAAAACAAAAAACTTATATGGAAAAACGTAAGGGCATATTATGCAGGACTTAAGCGGATTTAAAGTGCCTGGAGGTTTTCGCGGCGGTGGTGCTATTAAAGTGCAATTATGGTGGGCGGTGCAAGCAACATTATTTCGCTGGTCACCGCAGGTCATGTATCGCTGGCGTGCATTTTTATTACGAATGTTTGGTGCAAAAATAGGAAAAAACGTAGTCATTCGGCCTTCAGTAAAAATTACTTATCCGTGGAAATTAACCCTGGGAGATTATGCCTGGGTGGGTGACGACGCGGTTTTATATACGTTAGGTGATATTACGATTGGCGCCCATGCGGTTATTTCGCAAAAAAGTTATTTATGCACCGGGAGTCATGATTATGCCAGTCAACATTTTGATATTAACGCCACGCCGATTGTGGTTGGCGCTAAATGCTGGTTGGCGACAGATGTCTTTGTCGCGCCTGGCGTGACGATTGGTGATGGCACCGTCGTTGGAGCACGAAGCAGCGTATTTAAATCGCTGCCAGCAAATGTTGTTTGTCGGGGAAATCCCGCAGTAGTCACGCGCGAACGCGTCGAGAAAGTTACTCCCTGAGGGGATCACTGAAGAGGTTATAACATGTCAAAAGTCGCTCTCATTACTGGCGTAACCGGGCAGGATGGTTCTTACCTGGCAGAACTCCTGCTGGAAAAAGGGTACGAAGTACACGGTATTAAGCGTCGCGCTTCATCATTCAACACCGAACGTGTGGACCACATCTACCAGGATCCGCATTCAGGCAATCCCAAATTTCATCTGCACTATGGCGATTTGACCGACTCCTCCAACCTGACCCGTATTTTACAGGAAGTCCAACCGGATGAAGTCTATAACCTGGGCGCCATGAGCCACGTTGCGGTGTCGTTTGATTCACCGGAATACACCGCAGACGTTGATGCGATCGGCACCTTGCGTTTGCTGGAGGCGATCCGCTTCCTTGGTCTGGAGAAAAAGACCCGTTTTTATCAGGCGTCCACCTCTGAACTGTACGGTCTGGTACAGGAAATCCCACAGAAAGAGAGCACGCCGTTCTATCCGCGTTCACCGTATGCTGTTGCCAAGCTGTACGCCTACTGGATCACCGTCAACTACCGCGAGTCTTACGGGATGTATGCCTGTAACGGCATTCTGTTCAACCACGAATCTCCGCGCCGCGGCGAAACCTTTGTCACTCGCAAAATTACCCGGGCGATCGCCAACATCGCTCAGGGGCTGGAGTCTTGCCTGTACCTGGGCAACATGGATTCACTGCGCGACTGGGGGCATGCCAAAGATTACGTCAGGATGCAGTGGATGATGCTGCAGCAGGATCAGCCGGAAGATTTCGTCATTGCCACCGGCGTGCAGTATTCCGTGCGCCAGTTCGTGGAAATGGCGGCCGCTCAGTTGGGGATTAAATTGCGCTTTGAAGGCGAGGGCGTGAATGAGAAAGGCATCGTGGTTTCTGTGACCGGACACGATGCGCCGGGTGTGAAACCTGGGGATGTGATAATCGCCGTCGATCCGCGCTATTTCCGTCCGGCAGAAGTAGAAACGCTGCTGGGCGACCCGGCGAGGGCACATGAAAAACTCGGCTGGAAACCGGAGATTACTCTGCGCCAGATGATCTCAGAAATGGTCGCTAACGACCTTGAAGCAGCGAAGAAACACTCCCTGCTGAAGTCGCACGGTTACGAGGTCGCCATCGCGCTGGAGTACTGAGGATGAAGACACAACGTATTTTTGTGGCGGGCCATCGCGGGATGGTGGGGGCCGCCATCGTAAGACAGCTGGCGCAGCGAGATAACGTAGAACTGGTGCTGCGTACCCGCGACCAGATTAATCTGCTGGACGCCGGTGCGGTGCAGGCGTTCTTTGCCGCTGAACGTATTGACCAGGTTTATCTGGCGGCGGCAAAAGTGGGGGGGATTGTGGCGAACAATACTTATCCTGCTGATTTTATTTATGAAAATATGATGATTGAGAGCAACATTATTCATGCAGCGCATCTGCATAACGTGAATAAACTGTTGTTCCTCGGGTCATCCTGTATTTATCCCAAACAAGCTACCCAGCCAATCGCCGAAAGTGAACTGTTGCAGGGGGCACTTGAACCGACCAATGAGCCGTATGCGATTGCCAAAATTGCCGGTATCAAGCTGTGCGAATCGTATAACCGACAGTATGGCCGTGATTATCGCTCGGTGATGCCGACCAATCTGTACGGACCGCATGACAACTTTCATCCGAGTAATTCGCATGTGATCCCGGCGCTGCTGCGCCGCTTTCATGAGGCTCGCGAGCAAAATACGCCGGATGTGGTGGTGTGGGGAAGCGGGACGCCAATGCGTGAATTTCTGCATGTTGACGATATGGCGGCGGCCAGTATCCACGTGATGGAGCTGGCTCAGGAAGTGTTGCAGGAATATACCCAACCAATGCTGTCGCATATCAACGTGGGCACCGGTGTGGACTGCACCATCCGTGAACTGGCCCAAACCCTCGCGCAGGTAGTGGGTTACAAGGGGCGCGTGGTGTTCGACGCCAGCAAACCGGACGGCACGCCGCGCAAATTGCTCGATGTTACGCGTCTGCATCAGTTGGGCTGGTATCACGAGATATCTCTGGAAGCGGGGCTTGCCAGTACATATCAATGGTTCCTTGAAAACCAGCAGCGTTACCGGGGGTAAGCATGTTTTTACGTCATGAGGATTTTGCCACCGTTGTACGTTCAACTCCGCTGATTTCCATCGATTTGATCGTGGAAAACGCCCAAGGCGAATTTCTGCTTGGCAAGCGCCTCAATCGTCCGGCGCAGGGGTACTGGTTCGTGCCCGGCGGTCGGGTGCAAAAAGATGAACCGCTGCGCGCGGCCTTTGAGCGGCTGACTGACGCTGAGCTGGGGTTACGTTTACCGCTGTCCGCTGCAGAGTTTTACGGGGTCTGGCAGCACTTCTATGACGACAACTTTTCCGGGGAAGATTTCTCAACGCATTACATCGTGCTGGGATTTCGTCTGCGGGTGTCGGAAAACGACCTGCAACTGCCTGACGTTCAACATGACGCGTACCGCTGGCTGACAATTGAAGAGATCCTGGCCAGTGACCACGCGCACGACAACAGCCGGGCTTACTTCTGTGAGAAGAGTCAGGCCGGAGTACCCGGGCTATGAAGATCCTTGTGTATGGCATCAACTATTCGCCGGAGTTGACCGGTATCGGTAAATACACCGGTGAAATGGTGGAGTGGATGGCGCAACAGGGGCATGACGTACGGGTGATCACTGCGCCGCCTTATTATCCGCAGTGGAAGGTCAACGGTCGCTATTCATCCTGGCGCTATCGTCGTGAAGAGGGCGATGCCATCGTCTGGCGTTGTCCGCTGTATGTGCCTGAGCAGCCTTCTACGCTCAAGCGCTTGCTGCATCTAGGCAGTTTTGCCCTGAGCAGTTTCTTCCCGCTGCTGGCGCAGCGCCGCTGGAAGCCGGATCGCATCATTGGGGTAGTGCCAACGCTGTTTTGTACGCCGGGCATGCGCCTGCTGGCGAAGCTGTCCGGGGCGCGCACGCTGCTGCATATTCAGGATTACGAAGTCGATGCCATGCTGGGGCTTGGCATGGCAGGCAAAGGCAAGCGTGGCGCGGTGGCAAAAATGGCCAGCGCCTTTGAGCGCAGTGGGCTGTTGAATATGGATCATATTTCGACCATTTCTCGTTCAATGATGAATAAAGCGCAGGAGAAGGGCGTTGATGCACAGAAGGTCATTTTCTTTCCGAACTGGTCAGAAGTAGCGCGCTTTCGTGACGTGAGCGACGCCGATGCTCTGGCGTTGCGCCAGCAACTGGGCTTGCCTGATGATAAAAAAATCATTCTCTACTCAGGCAATATCGGTGAAAAGCAAGGGCTGGAAAGTGTGATTGACGCAGCGGCCCTGTTGAGCGAACAGCCCTGGCTGTTTGTGATTGTCGGGCAGGGCGGAGGTAAAGCACGGCTGGAGAGTATGTCTAGCGAACGCGGCCTGAACAATGTGAAGTTCTTTCCGCTGCAATCTTATGACGCGCTGCCTGCGCTGCTCAAGATGGCGGACTGTCATCTGGTGGTACAAAAGCGCGGTGCGGCGGATGCCGTATTGCCCTCCAAACTGACCAATATCCTCGCCGTTGGTGGTAACGCGGTGATTACCGCCGAACCTGAGACCGAGTTGGGTCAGCTGTGTGACGCTCACCCAGGCATCGCGGTGTATGTCGAGCCTGAATCAGTGAATGCGCTGGTTGGCGGGATTCAACAGGCGTTAACCATGCCAAAGATTAACACGGTGGCACGTGAGTATGCCGAACGCACGTTGGATAAAGAAAACGTGCTGAGCCAATTTATTGCAGATATTCGGGGTACATGATGAGTCAAAACAAACTCTTTCCGGTGGTGATGGCCGGTGGCTCGGGTAGCCGTTTATGGCCTCTGTCCCGCGTACTATATCCAAAGCAGTTTCTGTGCCTGAAAGGCGATCTCACCATGCTGCAGACAACGATTTGTCGTCTGAACGGCGTGGAGTGTGAAAGCCCGGTGGTTATCTGTAATGAACAACACCGTTTCATTGTGGCGGAACAGCTACGACAACTGCACAAGCTGACTGAGAATATTATTCTCGAACCCGCCGGGCGCAATACGGCACCGGCGATAGCGCTGGCCGCGCTGGCGGCAAAACGTCAAAGTCCTGGGGAAGATCCGCTGCTGCTGGTTTTGGCGGCCGATCACATGATTGCCGACGAGGAGGCATTTCGCGAGGCGGTTCGCAATGCAATGCCGTATGCCAGCGCGGGTAAGCTGGTGACGTTTGGTATCGTGCCGGACCAGCCGGAGACCGGCTATGGCTATATCCGTCGTGGCGAGGTTTCGCCGACCAATACCGACGCCGTGGCTTTTGAGGTGGCGCAGTTTGTTGAAAAGCCCAATCTGGAAACCGCGCAGGCTTACGTGGCGAGCGGCGACTACTACTGGAACAGCGGCATGTTTCTGTTCCGGGCCGGGCGCTATCTGGAAGAACTGAAAAAATATCGCCCCGACATTCTTGAGGCCTGCGAAAACGCCATGAGTACGGTTGATCCCGATCTCGATTTTATCCGCGTTGATGAACAGGCGTTTCTCGCCTGCCCGGAAGAGTCTGTGGACTATGCGGTAATGGAACGTACGGCCGATGCGGTGGTGATGCCCATGAACGCAGGCTGGAGCGATGTTGGCTCCTGGTCATCGCTGTGGGAAATCAGCGCCCATACCGCTGAAGGTAATGTGCATCATGGTGACGTCATTAGCCATAAAACGGAAAACAGCTACGTGTATGCCGAATCTGGCCTGGTGACGACCGTCGGGGTGAAGGATCTGGTGGTGGTGCAGACCAAAGATGCGGTGCTGATCGCCGATCGCAACGCGGTGCAGGACGTCAAAAAAGTGGTGGAGCAAATTAAAGCTGACGGACGTCATGAGCACCATATTCACCGTGAAGTTTACCGTCCATGGGGCAAGTACGACTCTATTGATGCCGGAGACCGTTACCAGGTGAAGCGGATTACCGTTAAACCCGGTGAGGGATTGTCCGTGCAGATGCATCATCACCGGGCTGAACACTGGGTTGTGGTGGCTGGTACCGCGAAGGTGACAATCAATGACGACATCAAACTGCTCGCTGAAAACGAGTCTGTCTATATTCCGCTGGGGGCGACCCATTGTCTGGAGAACCCGGGGAAAATCCCGCTCGATCTGATTGAAGTGCGTTCCGGATCTTATCTCGATGAGGATGATGTGGTGCGGTTTGCGGACAGATACGGGCGTACCTGATGCCGGATGCGCTGCGCTTATCCAGCCTACAACACCGTAGGGCCGATAAGCGAAGCGCGCCGGAAAATGCATTTAACACTCATTAAAAGGCTCATTAAGAGTCAGGGCCTCCTGTTGCCTGAAGAAGGGTAAATCATGACGAAATTAACCTGTTTCAAAGCCTACGATATTCGCGGCAGGCTGGGCGAAGAGCTGAATGAAGATATCGCGTGGCGTATTGGCCGCGCTTACGGCGAGTTCCTGAAGCCAAAAACGATTGTCCTCGGCGGTGACGTGCGCCTGACCAGCGAGACGCTAAAGCTGGCGCTGGCGAAAGGACTGCAGGATGCAGGCGTGGATGTGCTGGATATTGGCATGTCGGGCACCGAAGAGATTTATTTTGCCACTTTCCACCTGGGTATTGACGGCGGTATTGAAGTGACCGCCAGCCATAATCCGATGGATTACAACGGCATGAAGCTGGTGCGGGAAGGGGCACGGCCTATTAGCGGAGATACCGGTCTGCGCGACGTGCAGCGCCTGGCGGAAGCCAATGACTTCCCGGCGGTTGATGAGACAAAACGTGGCCGCTACCAGCGCATTACTACCCGTGATGCCTACATTGACCACCTGCTGGGTTACATCAATCCCGCCAACCTGAAACCGATGAAGCTGGTGCTCAATTCCGGTAACGGCGCGGCAGGTCCGGTGGTTGACGCTATTGAAGCCCGTTTTAAGGCGCTGGGCGTGCCGGTCGAGCTCATCAAAATTCACAATACGCCGGATGGCAACTTCCCCAACGGTATTCCCAATCCTCTGCTGCCGGAATGCCGGGCCGACACGCGCAATGCAGTGATTGAACACGGCGCGGATATGGGGATTGCCTTCGACGGTGATTTTGACCGCTGCTTCCTGTTCGATGAAAAAGGTCAGTTCATTGAGGGCTACTACATTGTCGGCCTGCTGGCGGAAGCGTTTCTGGAGAAGAATCCGGGGGCGAAAATTATCCACGACCCACGCCTGTCCTGGAACACCGTGGATGTGGTGACGGCGGCAGGCGGTAAACCGGTGATGTCTAAAACCGGGCACGCGTTTATCAAAGAGCGGATGCGCCATGAAGATGCCATTTATGGTGGCGAAATGAGCGCGCACCACTATTTCCGCGATTTTGCCTATTGCGACAGCGGAATGATCCCGTGGCTGCTGGTGGCGGAACTGCTGTGTCTGAAAGGACAGTCGCTGGGCGAACTGGTCCGTGACCGGATGGTGGCCTACCCGGCGAGTGGTGAAATAAACAGTACGCTGGCAGAGCCGACGGCAGCGATTGCGCGCGTGGAGCAGCATTTTTCTCGTGAGGCGCTGTCGGTGGACAGAACGGACGGTATCAGCATGTCGTTTGTCGACTGGCGCTTCAATTTACGCTCTTCCAATACCGAACCGGTGGTGCGCCTGAACGTGGAATCGCGCGGAGATATTCCGTTGATGGAAGCGCGAACGCGCACTCTTCTGGCGTTACTGAATCAGTAATGCTGGTGCTTCCTTTGCCCGATTCTGGGCAAAGGGTGACTAACAGGAACCACGATGACACATCTAAAGAAGCGCGAGCGCGCCAAAACCAATGCGTCGTTAATTTCGATGGTGCAACGCTTTTCAGATATCACCATCATGTTTGGCGGGTTGTGGGTAATCTGCGAATTAAGCGGTTTGCCTTTCCTGTACATGCACCTGCTGGTGGCGCTGATCACGCTGGTCGTTTTTCAGATGCTCGGTGGCATAACGGATTTTTATCGCTCCTGGCGCGGTGTCAAAATTTCCACTGAGCTGGTGCTGTTGCTGCAAAACTGGACGCTGAGTCTGATTTTTTGCGCAGGTCTGATCGCCTTTAATAACGATTTTGATAACCGTCTCGCTGTCTGGCTGGCGTGGTATCTGCTATCCAGCGTTGGCCTGGTGTTGAGCCGGTCATTTATTCGCTACGGCGCGGGATGGTTACGTAATCGCGGGTATAACACGCGCCGGGTGGCGGTGGCAGGGGACCTGCCCGCCGGACAAATGCTATTGGACAGCTTTCGCCATGAACCGTGGCTGGGATTTGAAGTAGCAGGGGTCTATCACGATCCTATCCCTGGAAAAAACTCCCGCGACTGGGCCGGTAATCTGCAACAGCTGGTGGATGACGCCAAAGCCTCACGTATTCATAACGTTTATATCGCCATGTCGATGAGCGATGGCGCCAGCGTCAAAAAACTGGTTCGCGAGCTGGCCGATACCACCTGTTCAGTGATCCTTATTCCTGATGTCTTTACCTTCAACATTCTGCATTCACGGATTGAAGAGATGAATGGCGTTCCGGTGGTGCCGTTGTATGACACGCCGCTCTCGGGGATTAATCGCCTGTTGAAACGCGCGGAAGATATCGTGCTGGCTTCGCTGATCCTGCTGCTTATTTCTCCGGTGCTGTGTGGCATAGCGCTACTGGTAAAACTGACCTCAAAAGGACCGGTGATTTTCCGCCAGACCCGTTACGGCATGGATGGGAAGCCGATCAAAGTCTGGAAATTTCGCTCGATGAAAGTGATGGAAAACGACGCGGTGGTGACGCAGGCGACGCAAAACGATCCGCGCGTTACCCCTGTGGGGAATTTCCTGCGCCGAACGTCACTCGATGAACTGCCGCAGTTTATTAACGTGCTGACCGGGGGCATGTCTATTGTTGGGCCACGCCCGCATGCGGTGGCGCATAACGAACAGTACCGCCAGCTGATCGAGGGGTACATGTTACGCCATAAGGTGAAACCGGGTATTACTGGCTGGGCGCAAATCAACGGCTGGCGCGGTGAAACCGATACGCTGGAAAAAATGGAAAAACGTGTGGAGTTTGACCTCGAATACATTCGCGAGTGGAGCGTGTGGTTCGATATCAAAATTGTTTTTCTGACGGTATTCAAAGGCTTTGTCAACAAAGCGGCGTATTAACATGAGCTTACGAGAAAAAACGCTGAACGGCGCAAAGTGGTCGGCGATTGCCACGGTGATCATCATTGGTCTGGGGCTTATCCAGATGACCGTACTGGCACGGATTATTGATAACCACCAGTTCGGGTTGTTAACCGTGGCGCTGGTGATTATCGCGCTGGCAGATACGTTGTCTGACTTTGGTATCGCCAACTCAATTATTCAGCGCAAAGAGATTGGCTATCTTGAACTGACCACGCTGTACTGGCTCAACGTTGGGTTGGGTATCGTGGTATGCGTGGCGATGTTTCTACTGAGCGAGACGATTGCCAGCGTACTTAATAACCCAGAACTGGCACCGCTCATCAAAACGTTATCGCTGGCGTTTGTGGTGATACCGCACGGGCAGCAGTTTCGCGCGCTGATGCAAAAAGAGCTGGCCTTCAACAAAATTGGCATGATTGAAACCAGTTCGGTACTGGCCGGTTTTACCTTTACCGTAGTCAGCGCCCATTTCTGGCCGCTCGCACTGACGGCCATTCTCGGGTATCTGGTAAACAGTACGCTACGTACGCTGCTGTTCGGCTATTTTGGTCGCCGGATTTACCGTCCGGGGCTGCATTTTTCGCTGGCATCCGTTTCGTCGAATCTGCGTTTTGGTGCGTGGCTGACGGCAGACAGCATCATCAATTACATCAATACCAACCTTTCCACGCTGGTTTTGGCCCGCACGTTGGGAGCTGGCGTGGCGGGTGGATTCAATCTCGCCTGGAATGTGGCGGTTGTCCCCCCGATCAAACTGAACCCGATTATCACCCGCGTGCTGTTTCCGGCGTTTGCCAAAATCCAGGACGACAGTGAAAAGCTACGGGTGAATTTTTACAAGCTGCTGTCGGTGGTTGGGATTATCAACTTCCCGGCGCTACTGGGACTGATGGTGATATCGAATAACGTGGTGCCACTGGTATTTGGCGAGAAGTGGAATGGCATTATCCCCATCCTGCAACTGCTGTGCATTGTTGGGCTGCTGCGCTCGGTGGGGAACCCGATCGGTTCACTGCTGATGGCGAAGGCGCGGGTCGATATCAGCTTTAAATTCAATGTGTTCAAAACCTTTCTGTTTATTCCCGCCATTTTCATCGGTGGACATCTGGCCGGAGCGATTGGCGTGACGCTGGGCTTTTTGCTGGTCCAGGTGATTAACACCGTCCTCAGCTATTTCGTGATGATTAAACCTGTTCTTGGCTCCAGCTACCGCCAGTACATGCTCAGTCTTTGGCTGCCGTTGTATCTCTCCTTGCCAACCCTTGTAGTGGGCTATGCGCTGGGCGTAATGCTGCATGACCAGCTGTCGTTGGGCGTGTTGTTGGGGAGCCAGATAGCGGCAGGGGCGCTGGCGTTTGCGCTAATGATGGTGCTGTCGCGTCATCCGCTGGTGGTGGAAATAAAACGCCAGCTCTGTCGCAGTGAAAAAATGAAAACCTTGCTCCGTGCAGGATAAGAACAACGCTTTAAGAGGTCAAAATGAAACTATTAATTTTGGGCAACCATACCTGCGGGAACCGAGGGGATAGCGCGATCCTGCGCGGTTTGCTGGATGCCATTAACGCGTTGCGTCCCGAGACTGAAGTGGATGTTATGAGCCGTTACCCAGTGAGCTCCTCATGGTTACTGAACCGCCCGGTGATGGGCGATCCGCTGTATTCGCAGATGAAGCAACACAACAACGCAGCGGGTGTTATGGGGCGCGTGAAGAAAGTGCTGCGTCGTCGCTATCAGCACCAGGTACTGCTCTCGCGTGTTACCGACTCCGGTAATCTGCGCAATATCGCTATCGCCCAGGGCTTTACCGATTTTGTTCGTTTGTTGTCGCGCTATGACGCCATCATCCAGGTCGGCGGATCGTTCTTTGTCGATCTGTATGGTGTGCCGCAGTTTGAACATGCGTTGTGTTCGTTTATGGCAAAAAAACCGCTGTACATGATTGGTCATAGCGTGGGGCCATTCCAGGATGAGCAGTTTAATCAACTGGCGAACTACGTGTTTGGCCACTGTAATGCATTGATTTTACGTGAATCCGTCAGTCTGGATCTGATGAAGCGCAGCGCAATTACCACGGATAAAGTCGAAACAGGCGTAGATACGGCCTGGCTTGTCGACAATCATCATGAGGATTTTGAGCCAGGTTATGCGGTACAGCACTGGTTAGACATGGCGGCTAAACAGAAGACCGTTGCCATTACATTGCGCGAGCTGGCTCCTTTTGATAAGCGTCTGGGGACAACGCAGCAGGCCTATGAGCAAGCCTTTGCCGGCGTGGTGAACCGCATCCTTGATGAAGGTTATCAGGTGATTGCACTGTCAACCTGCACCGGTATTGATAGTTACAACAAAGATGACCGCATGGTGGCGTTAAATCTTCGCCAGTATGTTAACGACCCGGCCCGATATCACGTGGTAATGGATGAACTTAACGATCTGGAGATGGGGAAGATTCTGGGGGCATGCGATCTGACGGTGGGTACTCGGTTGCACTCGGCCATCATCTCGATGAATTTTATGACGCCAGCCATCGCCATTAACTACGAGCATAAATCGGCAGGGATCATGCAACAGTTGGGGTTGCCGGAGATGGCTGTCGATATTCGCCATCTGCTCGATGGCAGTCTGGAAGGAAAGGTCGCCGATACCCTCGGACAGCTACCTGAACTGAACATACGGCTTGGGGATGCTGTGACACGCGAACGCGAACGCGGGGTGCACATGGTGCAGTCGGTTTTAACGCGTATTGAGGGGGAAAAATGAAGATTGGCTTTTTCCTGCTTAAATTTCCGCTCTCTTCTGAGACCTTTGTACTCAATCAGATAACCGCATTTATCGATATGGGCTACGACGTGGAGATTGTCGCTTTGCAGAAGGGCGATCTTGAAAATACGCATGCCTCATTTAATACCTACCGGCTGGGTGAAAAAACGCGCTGGTTGCTGAATGAACCGGAAAGCAAACTGGCGAAGCTGAAATATAGGGCGGCGGCGGCTCTGCACGGTCTCACCCGCGCAGCGACCTGGAAAGCGCTTAATGTTGCACGCTATGGCGAGGAAGCGCGCAATCTGATTTTGGCGGCCATTTGCGGTGGGAATCCGCGGGCGTTTGAAGCGGATGTCTTTATTGCTCATTTTGGGCCAGCAGGCGTAACGGCCGCCAAGCTGCGAGAGCTTGGGATGATCCGCGGAAAAATCGCCACGGTATTTCACGGCGTCGATGTTTCGCATCGGGATGTGCTTACCCGCTATACCCCTGAGTATCAGCAGCTGTTTCAACGTGGAGATTTGATGTTACCCATCAGCAATCTCTGGGCCGGACGTTTAAAAAACATGGGATGCCCGCCGCATAAAATCGCGGTTTCGCGTATGGGTATCGACATGACGCGTTTTACCCCTCGCCAACTGAAAGCACCAGCTGCAGCGCTGGAAATTATCTCTGTCGCCCGGTTAACCGAGAAAAAAGGACTGCACGTCGCCATCGAAGCTTGTCGTCAGTTAAAAGAGCAGGGCGTTTCATTTCGTTATCGCATTCTGGGTATAGGCCCTTGGGAGCGTCGTTTACGCACACTGATCGAGCAATATCAACTCGATGACGTGATTGAGATGCCCGGCTTTAAGCCCAGCCATCAGGTAAAGGAGATGCTTGAACAGGCGGATGTATTTTTGCTGCCGTCGATTACCGGAAGAGACGGCGATATGGAGGGGATCCCGGTGGCGCTGATGGAGGCGATGGCGGTGGGTATTCCAGTGATTTCTACCTTTCACAGCGGGATCCCGGAGCTGGTCGAATCGGGCAAGTCTGGCTGGCTGGCACCGGAAAACGATGCGCAGGCACTGGCAGAGAGATTAGCGGCATATAGCCTACTCGACAGTGAGCAGGTACAACCGATTGTGCAGTGCGCGCGCGAAAAAATTGAAACTGAATTTAATCAGTTAGCGATCAATAAACAGTTAGCCAGTCTGCTGCAAACGATGTAAATCGAGGTTGTATGTCAGAGAACAAACTCTCACGCCGTACTTTTCTGACGGCAGGCTCTGCGCTTGTCGTACTGCATTCTCCCGTTGTCCGGGCGCTTGAATCATCGGACAGTGTTAACATTCAGGATTACAACCCAAAGGATTGGGGCGCTTCTTTCAGGCAGGCGTTCAAAGAAGGACAAACGGTAGTCGTACCATATGGACTGGAATGTAAGGATCTCAATACCGCTATCGTTATTCCTCCTGGCAAAACGCTACACCTGCAAGGCAGAATCAGCGGCAATGGCCGTGGTCGCTTTGTTCTGCAGGATGGATGTAAGGTAGTGGGTGAGCAGAGGGGGAGCCTGAGGAATGTTACCCTCGATGTGCGCGGTTCAGACTGTGTGATAAAAGGGATTGCCATGAGTGGTTTTGGCCCAGTGACGCAAGTCTATATCGGCGGCAAAACACCAAGGCTGATGCGCAATCTGGTTATCGATGATATTACCGTCACGCGCGCCAACTATGGGATCCTGCGTCAGGGCTTTCATAACCGGATAGATGGCGTAAAGATTACAAACTGCCGTTTTAGCGATCTACAGGGAGATGCCATTGAGTGGAATGTGGCGATCAACGACAGCAACATCCTCATTTCTGACCATGTCATTGAACGTATCAACTGTACCAATGGCAACGTGAACTGGGGCATCGGCATCGGACTGGCGGGCAGTACCTATGACAATACCTATCCCGATGACCTGGCGGTAAAAAACTTTGTGGTGGCGAATATCACCGGCACCGACTGTCGACAGTTAGTCCATGTAGAGAACGGTAAACATTTTTTCATTCGTAATATCACCGCACGAAATATTACCCCAGATTTTAGTAAGAAAGCAGGTATTGATAATGCGACGGTCGCTATTTATGGCTGTGATAATTTCGTGATTGATAATATCAATATGGAAAATAGCGCAGGTATGCTCATTGGCTACGGTGTTATTAAAGGACGATATTTATCCATACCGCAGAACTTTAAGTTAAATAATATCCATCTGGATAACACGAAACTTGAATATAAATTACGCGGCATTCAGATCTCATCAGGTAATGCAACGTCGTTCGTGGCCATCACCAACGTGGAGATGAAGCGAGCCACGCTTGAGTTGCACAACCAACCGCAGCACCTTTTTTTACGTAACATCAGAGTGATGCAGCAATCCGCAACAGGACCCGCGCTCAAGATGCAATTCGATCTGCGCCAGGACGTACGCGGTAAGTTTATGGCTAAGCAGGACACACTGCTCTCACTGGCCAACGTACATGCAGTAAACGAAAGCGGGCAAAGTTCAGTTGACATTGACCGGGTAAACCATCAGGTGGTGAATGTCGAAGCGGTGAATTTTCGACTGCCGGGGCAGGGGAGGTAACCCCACTATATTCTTACTGGATATCATTGGCTAAAAGATTATAATCACCCAATTACTGTTAAAGCTGGGGCTGGGCAGCATTGACTACTCAGGGAAGACGCTCATCTTTATCATACGTTTCTTGTGTTACGAACAGACAAAGTGATTTATGAACGATAAAGTTTTGCTCATCGGTGCCTCCGGATTCGTGGGGACCAGACTCCTGGAGACGGCTGTTGCGGATTTTGATATCAAGAATCTGGATAAACAGCAGAGTCATTTCTATCCGCAAATCACGCAAATCGGTGATGTTCGCGACCAACAAGTTCTGGATCAGGCGCTGTCAGGCTATGACACAGTAGTGTTGCTAGCGGCTGAACACCGTGATGATGTCAGTCCTACTTCACTCTACTATGATGTGAATGTTCAGGGGACGCGCAATGTATTGGCCGCTATGGAGAAAAATGATGTTAAGAACATCATTTTCACCAGTTCTGTTGCGGTCTATGGCCTGAACAAAACCAACCCTGATGAAAATCATCCTCACGATCCCTTCAACCACTACGGTAAAAGCAAGTGGCAAGCGGAAGAGGTTCTTCGTGAATGGCATGCTAAAGCGCCTGATGATCGTTCGCTGACTATCATTCGTCCAACTGTTATCTTTGGCGAACGCAACCGCGGCAACGTTTATAATCTGCTGAAGCAGATCGCTGGCGGTAAGTTTATGATGGTTGGGGCTGGTACGAATTATAAATCAATGGCTTATGTGGGTAATATTGTTGAGTTTATCAAGTATAAACTGAAGAATGTGACTGCTGGTTATGAGGTTTATAATTACGTTGATAAACCTGATCTGAATATGAATCAACTGGTTACCGAAGTTGAACAGAGCTTAAGTAAAAAAATCCCCTCAGCACACTTACCTTACGCTTTAGGCATGTTAGGTGGCTATTGCTTTGATATTTTGGGTAAAGTGACCGGCAAAAAATATGCTGTTAGCTCTGTGCGCGTGAAGAAGTTCTGTGCCACCACACAGTTTGATGCAACGAAAGTCCACTCATCCGGTTTTGTCGCACCTTATACATTGTCTCAGGGGCTGGATCGCACTTTGAAATACGAATTTTTGCACGATAAGAAAGATGACATTACGTTTGTCTCTGAGTGATTGTTGTTTGTAGAGTGCCTGGGGCTTAGTTAACTTCGATTTTTCGGAAATGCTATAAAACTGACGAGATGAGTTCGTTTCCGAGGAATCCGAGTTCACCTTGGCGCTGGTGAAGTGTAGAGTTTGCATTCGGTTTACCTTAACCTGGTTATTTCGTGTTAAGGATGGAGCCAGCAATACTGGCTAACGTACGGCTAAAGTCTATACTTTATCAGCCGTTAAGAGGTAGGAGAGAGAATGACTAATTTGAAAGCAGTTATCCCGGTAGCGGGCTTGGGGATGCACATGTTGCCGGCCACAAAGGCAATCCCAAAAGAGATGCTACCGATCGTTGACAAGCCGATGATTCAATACATTGTCGACGAGATTGTAGCTGCAGGCATCAAAGAAATCGTTCTGGTGACTCACGCGTCTAAGAACGCGGTTGAGAACCACTTCGACACCTCTTACGAACTCGAATCGTTGCTTGAGCAGCGTGTTAAGCGCCAGCTATTAGCCGAGGTGCAGTCTATCTGTCCGCCTGGCGTGACTATCATGAACGTTCGTCAGGCTCAGCTGCTGGGGCTGGGTCATTCAATTCTCTGTGCTCGCCCAATCGTTGGGGATAACCCGTTCGTCGTCGTGTTACCAGATGTCGTTCTTGATACCGCGAGTGCGGACCCTCTGCGTTACAACCTGGCTGCCATGGTTGCACGCTTCAATGAAACCGGGCGTAGTCAGGTACTGGCTAAACGCATGGAAGGCGATCTGTCCGAGTACTCTGTTATTCAGACCAAAGAGCCTTTAGACAACGAAGGTAAAGTCAGCCGCATCGTTGAGTTCATCGAAAAACCAGACCAACCGCAGACTCTTGATTCCGATCTGATGGCCGTAGGCCGCTATGTGCTGTCTGCTGATATTTGGGCAGAATTAGAGCATACCCAACCAGGTGCCTGGGGACGTATTCAGTTGACGGATGCCATTGCGGAATTGGCTAAAAAACAGTCTGTTGACGCTACGTTGATGACCGGCGACAGCTACGACTGTGGTAAAAAGATGGGCTACATGCAGGCGTTTGTTAAGTATGGGTTGCGGAATCTGAAAGAAGGGCCGAAGTTCAGGAAAAGTATTGAGAAGTTACTTAGCGAGTAAGTAGTTTACGGTTGAGCTGACCGACGCAAAACAATTAACGGCAGTAAACATTCAAGCATATCAAATCTGTGCAGGTAATGTTTATTGCCGTTTATTTTTCTATAAATTACATTTTTTCAATGGGTTAGAGTAAGTCATTTAAATAGTTTTTTGCAGGATTTCTTCTTGTTTCTGGGCAAGAATGGTAAGACAATTAGCCTTTGAGTTAAAACGAACGCAGATCTACTTACTCATACCCACGAAAGTTCTCAGTGCACTGGTAGCTGTAAAGCCAGGGGCGGTAGCATTCTCTTAATAATAATTCTGTTCAGATTTTATTATGGACTTACTGAGATTTTTATAAACATACAATTTGAATTGGCGGTGAGATTTCTTCAGTTAGCCAAGTAGATATTATGTACATTAAATTAAAAATGAAAAAACTATTAGGTAATGCAATTTTTAAAAATATTGCATGGCTTATAAGTGAGAAACTGTACTTTGTCATCCTTATTTTCCTTGGTGAGGGGATTATTAGCCGTGCTCTTGGTGTAAATGATTATGGGAAATGGATTTATTCTTTAAATATAATAATAATCATATCTTCCGTGGCATTAGTTGCAGGGAGTGAAGTAATGGTACCGGCTTTAAGCAGAAATAAAAAATTAGCAGGAGAGCTAATTACGTCAGCCTTTATCATTAGGTTCTCAGGTGCTTTTCTATCATTCATTATAGTGAATTTGTATTCATTAGCATTTATAGAAGATCCTGTAATCCAGCATATGATCAGCTCGCTTTCATTAGTTCTTTTGTTCAATGAACCATTCGGCGTAATCACGAACTATTTTCAGTCGAAAATTGACATGAAAAAAGTAGTATTAGCCCGTTGTTTATCACTGGCATTACGAACCACGTTAATTTTCATAGCATATAAAATAGCTGAAAGTAACCTCGTTTATTTATCAAGAGCAAGCGAATCTATTCTTTTAGCAGTAATGCTGTCATTGCTCCTATATAAAAGTAGCATAAAACTGAATTTTTCAAAGAAAGTATTTTTTATTGTTTTAAAACGTGGGTGTTCATTATGGGTACCTCTAATTAGTATGATGATATATCTCCGGATAGATCGTTTTTTTGTTGAAAAATATTTTTCATATGAAACTTTGGCTATGTATGGTGTGGCTGTTCAATTTATAGAACAAGCTTTTTTATTGTTGGTTATTGTTATTCAAACTATTTCACCAAAGTATATTTTTCAGTCTATGCCAAAAGCAAATATGCTAAGAAATATCAAAATCTTAACTTTCTTTCTTCTAATATTGGTTGTGATAATGCAAATATTTTGCATAATGTTCCTACAGGATATTATTACTACTATATATGGGAAGAACTATATTCAAGCAGGACAGTTAGCTATTTCTTTATTACCTTCATTGTTATTTTATGCGGTAGACACTATTCTTATGCAGGTGTTTTATAAATATAGAAATAATACAGCAATTCTAATAAAATGGATTGCAATGATGCTTTTTTCTTGTTTGATGTATTATATTTGGTTCAATTTATTGTCACAAACAAATGTAACCATGGTTTTCAATATTAATTATCTGACTATGTCAATCATAACATTTTTCTTATTTAAAAATGGGCTGAAAAAGTACGGAAATGACTAAGTTTACAATATTTACACCTACATATAACCGAGCGATTTACCTTGAAAGATGTTACCGCAGTATTGTAAATCAAAATTTTAATTCCCTTGAATGGCTGGTCATAGATGATGGCTCAACCGATGGAACGAAAGACCTGATTGATAAACTTATTAATGAGGCAAAAATTAATATTACGTATGTTTATCAAGATAATGCGGGAAAACAAGCTGCCTGGAACGTTGCTGTTGAGAAAGCTTGCGGTCAGTATTTTATTGGGCTTGATTCTGATGACGCGTTAAACGATAATTGCCTTGATTCAGTTATAAAAGACTTAGAAATAATATCATCAGATAATGATATTATTGGTTTAAGATGCTTGTCGAAAAAAATTCCTTCCTCTAAAACTAACGATAAGAATTTCTCTTCAGATTTAGACAGGGTTTGTACTTGGTTTGATGAGTTTGCTAGTGGAATATACCAAGAACGAATTGATATTTTTAAAACGCAAATTTTAAAAGACTATTATTACCCTGTTGAAAAAGGAATGAAATTTATACCTGAGATATGGTTCTATAGTTTAATTTCGAAAAAATATAAATTCTTTTATGTTAACAAGATTGTTAGGGTGTTTTATGATGATGATTCTCATAATCGTCTTAGCAAAAGTGCGTTCAAGAAACACTATAAGGGACATCTGTTAGCAAGAAAAACAATGCTAGCTAATATTCCGCTGAAGTATTTCCTTAAAAATCCATCTGGTTTATTGAAGACCCTTATACGATATATGCAAGCAAGATATTATAGCTTTCTTTTCAGGGATTAAAATCAACATTTGTGTTATTTCCAGTGATATAGAATTACAAAATTCATTTTATATTATATACATCAAGGCATGAAAATTGATTTAGCTAACTCTTACACGAAGATATAGATAAATGTATAATTTTATAATTTTGCTACCATTCTTCATTGTGGTTTTAAGTTGTTGTAATAAAAATTTTAACAAAATTCTTGCTCCTGCAATTTTATTAATAATAGGAACTATAGTTTCCCTCCGTGATATCAGCGTTGACAGAGATAGTTTTGTTTATTTCACTGTATATGGTGAGTTAATAAAATTAAATGATCTAAATGAGATTTTAATTTATTCAACAAATTTAGGTCAAGAACCGGGTTTTTTAATCCTAATGAAATTTTTCAGTTCATTGGGTTTTTCATTTTTTAGCTTTAGAGCTATTTTTGAAATGCTAACGTTGTATTCTTTATTCTTCTTCATTAAAAGAATATGTGCTACAAACTTTTTTCTAATTACATTGCTAATATATATAGCAATGTTCATATTGTTTAGAGATTTTACGCAGATAAGATTTTCATTTAGTAGCTGTATGGCTTTGAATTCAATTTATTACCGTTTAAAAAATAGAAATACGTTATCTATATTATTTTTAATATTTGGAATTTTAGTGCATAATGCAATATTGATTATAATACCTATATTGCTATGTGCAAATTGTAAATTTATATATAATTTAAAATTCTATGTGTCAGCGATTTTCTTTGCTATTCTTTTATTTAAGTTTGATTTTTTTATGAGTTTGATTAATACGGGATTATTACCTCATCAGATTACTAGATATATTGGACAGGATGAAGCTGTTGGCAATACCTTTGGAATAACTATGCTTATGACAACTGCGCTGTCATTTATCATGTGTGTAGCTTTCAGACCGGACTATGGTGCAGACTATAAACTTTTATATATAAATATGTTTCTTGCAACTATTGTATCTTTTATTTTTATGAATATACCTATAATGATGAGAATGCAATTGTTATGCTTCACAGCAATAATTATTTTACCGAATGTAATTTCGAGATATTGGGTTAAACGAAACATTGCAAATATTATGCTTATTCAATTGAGTTTTGCTACATTCTCAATAATTTACTTCTATTCGATATTATCATCAGAAATAGTTTATGAGTATAAATCAATACTATAAAAGGATTATTTGTGAAAAGAGTTTGTTTCTTCGTTGGGGATATAAGTAGGTCGGGTGGTACAGAACGGGTTGCTTGTTTAATTGCTAATTATCTTGCACAGTTTGATTTTGAAATTTACATAACAAGTATATATGGTACAAATGAGGCTTATTTTCCTTTAGATCTAAGAGTTAAACGGAATACTTTATTTCAAACTCCACGACGAGGGATAGTCAGTTTTCCTTTTATCATTTCTAGGCTAAGGCGATTTATCAAGGAAAGTAATATGGGAGCCTTGGTTTCTGTTGAGTCAATGCTTTCTCTTTATTCTGTACCCGCCACAGCTAACATAAATATACAAACTATATGTTGGGAACACTTTAACTATAAAATAAATTTAAATAAAAGATCACGAGATTTATCGAGATACTTGGCTGCTCGCTATTGTGATACAGTAATTACTCTTACTGATCGAGATAAAAATTATTGGGAATCGAATTTAGATTGTAAAGCGAATATAAAAAGGATTTATAATCCTGTACCATTTGATAACAATGCCATACTGGATTTCTCATCATCGTCTCGCATAGCTTTGGCTGTAGGTAGACTAACTCATCAGAAAGGATTTGATTCTTTAATAAAAATTTGGGCTCAAACACATCCATATAATAAAGATTGGGTATTGAAAATTGTCGGAAATGGAGAGGATGAAAGTCAACTCAAAAAGCTATGCCAAAACTATAGTACTAAAAATATAGAAATTTTACCCGCAACAAAAAATATTGAGAAATTATATAAAGAAGCATCGTTATATTTAATGACTTCACGATATGAAGGATTTCCTATGGTTCTGCTGGAGGCTCAGGAATTTGGTCTGCCTATTTTATCCTTCGATTGTGAGACCGGTCCAGCAGAACTCATTGACCATAGTAATACTGGTTGGTTGATAAACGATCAGGATTATTCTGCATTTTCGGAAGAGTTGATAAATGTTATCAACTTATTCGATCAGGATTATGAATCCTTTTGTAAAATCCGTAAGAATTCATATAAGAATTCACAGAATTATCATATTGATGCTATTGGTCCGCAATGGAAAGAATTATTGAAGTAAAAAGGAAAGTCATGAAAAATATTTGTCTGGTGGCTACGAGTTTGGGTATGGGGGGGGCTGAGAAACAAGTATGTGACTTGGCAAATAGTTTTTATAAAAAAGGGCACAATGTTACTATATTATGTTTGAATAATTCCATTCTCAATAAACCTATGAGCGATGATATAAAAATACATACCCTATGTTTAGAAAAAAATATGCTGAGCTTTTGTAGAAGTCTCCTTCTTGCTAGAACTATTTTAAAAGAATTTAAGCCAGATATTGTTCATAGTCATATGTTTCATGCTAACATTTTTTCCCGCTTCTTAAGATTAATATATCCTTTTCCTGTACTAATTAGTACTGCACATAATACTAACGAAGGGGGAAGGCTAAGGATGTTCTTGTATAGAATTACCGATTTCTTGGCTACTATTTCAACAAACGTTAGTCACGAGGCAGTTCAGAGTTTTATTAATAAAGGAGCTGTAAAAGAAGGACGAATGTTAGCATTCTATAATGGTATTGATACAAATACTTTTAAATTTTCCCAGGAATCAAGAAATAATAAAAGGAAAGAGTTAAATTTAAAGGAAGATGATGTGCTTCTTTTGGCTGTTGGACGTTTAACTGAGGCAAAGAATTATAAAAATATGCTAAATGCATTGCGGAGTGTGATTGCTCAGAAAGTGGTACATCTTGCAATAATTGGAACAGGTCCCGATGGACAAGAATTACATTCGTATGCTGAAAAAATAGGTGTATCAAAGTATGTACATTGGCTGGGTATCCGATTTGATGTAAAAGAATGGATGTCAGCGATGGACTTATACATCATGTCATCTTCTTGGGAAGGGATGCCTCTGGTCATATGTGAAGCGATGAGTTGTGAAGGTTTAGTGGTGGCAACAGATTGCGGAGGGGTAAAAGAAATTATTGGCGATGCAGGATATATTGTGCCAACCAATAATCCAGACGCTTTATCTAATACAATTCTTTCGGCGTTGGAATTGACAACCTTAAAAAGGAGATATTTAGTATCAGCTGCCAGAGAAAGAATAGAGAAAAAGTACTCTTTAGATAATATCGCGAATAAATGGTTGGAATTTTATGAAACAGTTAAAAATAAATAATTTAAATCCTGTCTTAAAAAATGTTGTATTCGTTATTAGTAAGTCTGAAATTGGAGGTGCTCAGGCATGGGTAACTCATTTAAAAGAAATACTAGAGTCAGAATATAATGTTTTCTTAGTCACATCAGATTATGGCTGGTTGACTGATTTTTTTGAACCTGAGCGAGTTATAATAATTCCAGGGCTTGCAAGTATGGGGCGGCCTGATACTATTTTTAAAATTCGAACTGCATTTAAAAAATTTAATGCACATGTTGTTATCTCTAATTCGGCATCAGCCGGATTATATTCGCGTATTGCTAAATTAATATACCGACATAAGCATATATATGTTTCTCATGGGTGGTCTTGTTTATATAATGGCGGTAGATTGAAACCCATTTTTTGTTTTATTGAGAAAATGCTTTCTATAATTACAGATAAAATATTGTGCGTTTCGGACAATGACCAATATAAGGCAATGAAACTAATAGGCATTAATCCGAGGAAAACACTTGTTATTCGAAACGGCGTAAAATCTTTTGAAAAGAAAGAGTTTATTAATGAATCTAAAAAGATTTTGTTTGTTGGGCGAATGGTTCATCCTAAGCGACCGGACTTATTAGCTGAAGTTGCAGTGCGTTTTCCTCTCGTTCAATTCTACTTCGTTGGCGATGGACCTCTTTTACCAGAATTAAAAAGAAAGTATGAAAGCATAAAAAATATTTTTTTTCTTGGTGAGATAAAGAATTTTAAGAGTTTTAAGGAATATGATCTTTTTGTCTTATCTTCAGATAGTGAAGGATTACCAATGTCAGCCGTTGAAGCTGCTACGGCAAACTTGCCATTATTGCTGAGTGATGTTGGTGGCTGTTGTGAGTTGATATTGAGAAATTCAGAAGGGCGTACAAATGGACTATTATTTAATAATCATGTAACAGATCTTACGGAAAAAATTAATATCATTTTAAATGATTATTTAAATTATTATAAAGTGGCTAATGAAATTAGTCATCAATTTGAAATTACGAATAATAAAGATAAATATTTGGACTTAATACATCGTGTCGAATGAATAAAGTTCTTATTTTTAGCGAACAACTCTACCTAATTACCCTTCCAGTTTTTGTGAAAGTGTTAATTGATGTTTATCAATTTAAAAAAGAAGTACAGAAATTATGGCTATTTTAATTACAGGCGGCTCGGGTTATATTGGATCGCATACGGATTTATCATTATTAGAATCAGGATATGAGTTGATAATAATAGATAATTTATCTAACTCATATCTTGAGTCTATTGAAAGATTACAAAAATTGGTAGGGAAAAGTGTAAAATTCTACATTGGAGACGTTCGAAATGGATCCTTGATGCAGGATGTATTTACTAATCATTATATTGAAAGCGTACTGCATTTTGCAGGTTTAAAATCTGTCGATGAATCAGTAAGGTTACCTGTAAAATATTATGATAATAACGTGGTAGGGACAGTAAGTTTGCTTAGGAAAATGATGGAGATATAATATATCTCATTTCATTTTTAGTTCTTCTGCTACGGTTTATGGAAGTCCAGAAAATATTCCAATTATTGGAGGCTCAAAGGTTGGGGAAACGACATATCCTTATGGCACCTCAAAATTAATGGTTGAACAAATATTAAAAGATCTGACAAATGTTAATCCAGCACTTAGAGTGACCATTTTGCGATATTTTAATCCTGTGGGAGCTCATTGATGGGGGAAAACCCTAATGGCATACCAAATAATTTTATGCCCTATATTTGTCAGGTTGCTATTGGCAAACACAAGCAAGTCTCTGTATTTGGCAGCGACTATCCTACAAAAGATGATACTGGTGTGCGTGACTATATTCATGTAATGGATCTTGCGGAAGGCCATGTTGCAGCATTAAAACATATCAATGAAGGCCCAATCATAAAATCTATAATCTTGGTACGGCACAGGTTATTCAGTTCTGGATATATTAAATGCCTTTGAACGTTTGACTTCACGTAAGGTTCCTTATGTGTTGAGTGAAAGACGCCCCGGTGGTATTGCGGAATGCTGGTCTGATCCGTCTAAAGCACAAAAAGAACTCGGATGGAAGGCGAAGCGTGGGCTCGACGAAATGATTCGTGACGCCTGGACCTGGCAGATGAAGAATCCAAATGGTTATAAAAGAGACTGATAATTAAAAGGCATTTTTCGGCAACACTAAAAATTATTCATTTTCTTTATCCTGAGTTAATATCTTAGCCACATTTCAAGCCGCGCCTGGCCGCGGTGACCACACCTGACAGGAGTATGTAATGTCCAAGCAACAGATCGGCGTCGTCGGTATGGCAGTGATGGGGCGCAACCTGGCGCTCAACATCGAAAGCCGTGGTTATACCGTCTCCATCTTCAACCGCTCCCGCGAGAAAACTGAAGAAGTTGTTGCCGAGAACCCGGGTAAGAAACTGGTTCCTTATTACACGGTGAAAGAGTTCGTCGAGTCTCTTGAAACCCCACGTCGTATCCTGTTAATGGTTAAAGCAGGGGCGGGAACTGATGCTGCTATCGATTCCCTGAAGCCGTATCTGGATAAAGGCGACATCATCATTGATGGTGGTAACACCTTCTTCCAGGACACTATCCGTCGTAACCGTGAACTGTCCGCTGAAGGTTTTAACTTCATCGGTACTGGCGTATCCGGCGGTGAAGAGGGTGCTCTGAAAGGCCCTTCCATCATGCCAGGTGGTCAGAAAGAAGCCTATGAACTGGTTGCGCCGATCCTGACCAAAATCGCAGCCGTTGCGGAAGATGGCGAGCCGTGCGTGACCTATATTGGCGCTGACGGCGCAGGCCATTACGTGAAGATGGTTCACAACGGCATCGAATATGGCGATATGCAGCTGATTGCTGAAGCCTATTCTCTGCTGAAAGGCGGTCTGAACCTGTCTAACGAAGAACTGGCAACTACCTTCACCGAGTGGAATGAAGGCGAGCTGAGCAGCTACCTGATCGACATTACTAAAGACATTTTCACCAAAAAAGACGAAGACGGTAAATATCTTGTTGATGTGATCCTGGACGAAGCGGCGAACAAAGGTACCGGTAAATGGACCAGCCAGAGTTCTCTTGATCTGGGCGAACCGCTGTCGCTGATCACCGAGTCTGTATTCGCGCGCTACATCTCTTCTCTGAAAGACCAGCGCGTAGCGGCATCTAAAGTACTGTCCGGCCCGCAGGCTCAACTGGCTGGCGATAAAGCAGAGTTTGTTGAGAAAGTTCGTCGCGCGCTGTACCTGGGTAAAATCGTCTCTTACGCGCAGGGCTTCTCTCAACTGCGTGCTGCGTCTGACGAATACAACTGGGATCTGAACTACGGTGAAATCGCGAAGATCTTCCGCGCAGGTTGCATCATTCGTGCGCAGTTCCTGCAGAAAATCACTGACGCGTATGCTGAAAACAAAGGCATTGCTAACCTGCTGCTGGCTCCGTACTTCAAAAATATCGCTGACGAATATCAACAAGCGCTGCGCGATGTAGTGGCTTATGCCGTGCAGAATGGTATTCCGGTACCGACCTTCTCTGCAGCAGTAGCCTACTACGATAGCTACCGTTCTGCGGTGCTGCCGGCTAACCTGATCCAGGCCCAGCGCGACTACTTTGGTGCACATACGTATAAACGCACCGATAAAGAAGGTGTGTTCCACACCGAATGGCTGGATTAATCTGATTTAGTCTAACTGTAAATGCAGGCCCGGAGCGCTCCTCCGGGCTTTTTTATTGCCAAAAAATGGGATTCAGTCAGGTCCGATATCCGGTGTTGTAGCAAAGCACGATATACTGGTGCAATGCAGAGCCGATGTGCGACGTTGTTGGCAGCGTGTTCACCCTCAAATGTTTAACCGGAAGAAGTTACACAGCGAATGAAGATAACTATCTCAGGAACAGGTTATGTTGGTTTGTCGAACGGTATTCTGATTGCCCAGCACCATGAAGTGGTCGCTCTGGATATCGTTCCGACGAAGGTCGAGATGCTGAATCAGAAAAAATCGCCGATCGTTGATAGAGAGATCGAAGAGTATCTGGCGACAAAACAGCTGAATTTCCGTGCAACGACCGATAAGTATGATGCATACCGCGACGCGGACTACGTTATCATCGCGACACCGACTGATTACGATCCGAAAACTAACTACTTTAACACCTCCAGCGTCGAGTCAGTGATCCGCGATGTGGTCGAAATCAACCCAAATGCGGTGATGGTAATTAAATCAACGATTCCGGTTGGCTTTACGAACTCCATTAAAGAACAGTTTGGCATCGACAATATATTCTTTTCGCCAGAATTCCTGCGTGAAGGACGTGCGCTGTACGACAACCTGCATCCGTCCCGTATCGTTATTGGTGAACGCTCTGAACGCGCCGAGCGTTTTGCCGCGTTGCTGCAGGAAGGTGCGGTTAAAAAAGACATTCCGACGCTGTTTACTGACTCGACTGAAGCCGAAGCCATCAAGTTATTTGCTAACACCTATCTGGCGTTACGTGTGGCTTACTTTAACGAGCTGGATAGCTATGCAGAAAGTCTTGGCTTGAATTCACGGCAGATTATTGAAGGTGTGTGCCTGGACCCGCGTATCGGTAATCACTACAACAACCCGTCATTTGGCTATGGTGGCTACTGTCTGCCGAAAGATACTAAGCAGTTGCTGGCGAACTACGCGTCTGTGCCGAATAACATTATTGGCGCTATCGTTGATGCGAACCGTACGCGTAAGGACTTCATTGCAGATTCTATTCTTGCGCGTAAGCCTAAGGTGGTCGGCGTGTACCGTTTGATCATGAAAAGTGGTTCCGATAATTTCCGGGCATCATCGATTCAGGGCATCATGAAGCGCATTAAGGCAAAGGGCGTGCCCGTTATTATCTATGAACCGGTCATGGAAGAGGATGAATTTTTCCATTCCCGAGTTGTGCGTGATCTTAATGCGTTCAAAAATGAAGCGGATATTATTATTTCTAACCGCATGACGTCAGAATTAGCTGATGTTGCCGATAAAGTGTATACCCGCGATTTGTTTGGTAGTGATTAATCTCGTCTCCATAAAAAAGGCCTTATATAAGGCCTTTTTTATTTTAATCAGGTCAGTAATTAAACTTTGTAGAAATCACGGTACCAGTCAACAAAGTTCTTCACCCCATCATTTACCGTGGTTTCAGGTTTAAAACCAATAACATCATACAGTGCTTTAGTGTCTGCGCTGGTTTCCAGTACATCACCTGGCTGTAGCGGAAGCATATTTTTCTTTGCTTCAATACTCAGTGCATCTTCCAGAGCCTGGATATAGTCCATTAGCTCAACCGGTGAACTATTGCCGATATTGTAGACGCGATAGGGCGCAATGCTGGCTGCTGGCGTACCTGTTTCAACGGTCCACTGGCTATCTGCGTGTGGAATGACATCCTGCAGGCGAATGATTGCTTCTGCGATATCATCAATATAGGTAAAGTCACGCTTCATTTTGCCATAGTTATATACGTCAATACTTTTACCTTCCAGCATCGCTTTGGTGAACTTGAACAGCGCCATATCAGGACGACCCCAAGGACCGTACACGGTGAAAAAACGCAACCCGGTTGTGGGCAATCCGTACAAATGGGAATAAGTATGGGCCATCAGTTCGTTGGCTTTTTTGGTTGCTGCATACAGCGACACGGGATGATCGACGGAATCATCCGTAGAGAAAGGCATTTTGCGATTCAGGCCGTAAACTGAACTGGATGAGGCATAGAGTAAATGCTGAATTTTATGATGGCGACACCCTTCCAGTATGTTCAGAAAGCCGGTGAGATTTGAGTCTGCGTAGGCATGCGGGTTTTCGAGTGAATAACGTACACCAGCCTGTGCGGCGAGATGGATCACACGCTCAAAATGCTCGGATGCGAAGAGTTCACTCATACCCTCGCGGTCGGCTAAATCAATTTTATGAAACTGGAAACCAGGCTGCGCCAGTAATTCCAGACGAGCTTGTTTAAGGCTGACGTCGTAGTAATCGTTCAGGTTATCAATACCGACTACTTGATGGCCAGCCTCAAGGAGGCGTTTGCTAACGTGGAAGCCGATGAAACCAGCGGCACCCGTAACCAGGTATTTCATGTTTATTCCTCTTTTTGGCTAAATAATAGCCAGGCACCAACATGTGCTACTAAAAAGTGGAATGATACCTTTAGATGGTAAAAAAGCTAATTGTTATATTATTTACGCCTACCATTTTTACTGGTTAGACGGTAAATATTCATGCTGTGAATTCAATAAAATGAATTGTAAAGTATAACGATTAGCGGGCATGAAACCTGTTTGTTGATGGTTTATTGCGCATGAAGACGCTCTTTGAGTATTGACACTTTTGTTTAATCGTATCGCTATTCAGTAGTGTTTGAAATACCAATCAAAATCCCAGAAACAATTTGATTTTTTTATCATTAATCCTATGGCATTGCCTCAATTTATAGCTAAACTAATCCCAGTTTAAGTCTTTCCTTATCTAGGGTTTCTATGTCTGTAAGTGATAACAACATGTCCGGGCGCAGTCACGATCCGGAACAGATTGATCTGATTGATTTACTGGTACAGTTGTGGCGTGGGAAAGTAACAATCGTTATCGCGATTGTTATTGCCTTAGTACTTGCTGTGGGCTATTTGGCAGTTGCTAAGGAGAAATGGACCTCAACAGCCATTATTACTCAACCGGATGTAGGTCAGATCGCTACATATAACAACGCCCTCAATGTGTTGTATGGTGTCAGCGCCCCCAAGGCTACTGAACTGCAGACAAACGTGGTTGGTCGTTTCAGTACTTCTCTCTCTGCATTGGCTGAAATGCTAGATAATCAGGAAAAACCACAGAAACTGTCAATTGAACAGTCTGTTAAAGGTCAACCGCTGCCGCTAGCGGTTTCTTATGTGGGTAGCTCACCAGAAGACGCTCAGCGTCAACTGGCTGAATACATTCAACAAACAGATGAAAAGGTTGCTAAAGAGCTGGAGCTTGACCTGGTTGATAATATCAAGTTGCAAACAACCACGTTGCAAGACTCTCTGAAAACTCAGGAAGTGGTCGCGCAGGAGCAAAAAGATCTGCGAATTAAGCAAATTCAGGAAGCGCTGCGTTATGCAGAGCAGGCCGGGGTGACTAAGCCGCAAATTCAGCAGACGCAGGATGTGACGCAGGACAGTATGTTCCTGTTGGGTAGTGATGCCCTGAAATCCATGATTGAGCACGAATCTACACGTCCTTTGATATTGTCTGATAACTACTTCCAGACCAAACAAAAGCTTTTGGATATTGAAAGTCTTAAGCTTGAAGGGGCTGAGTTACACGCCTACCGCTATGTGATGAAACCAACGTTACCGATTCGTCGTGACAGCCCGAAAAAAGCGATTACCCTCGTGCTGGCGGTTCTGCTCGGTGGGATGATTGGTGCAGGCATAGTGCTGGGGCGAAATGCTCTGCGTGGTTACAAAGTCAAAGCTGAGTAAGTCTAAAGCTGACAACAAAAAACCGGGCTCTGCCCGGTTTTTTTACGTCTGCAGATTACTGATGACGCTTACGTAAATTCTCAATCACCGTCGTCAGGTCGAGGTCCTGGTCTTGCAGCAGCACCAGCAGGTGATACATCAGATCAGAAGCTTCATTTGTCAGCTCAAAACGATCGTTCACCGTCGCGGCCAGCGCGGTTTCTACGCCTTCTTCACCCACTTTCTGTGCGATGCGTTTGGTGCCGCTGGCATACAGTTTCGCGGTATAGGAGCTGGCTGGGTCAGCGGTTTTACGTTCGGCCAGCAGTTGTTCAAGCTGATACAGGAACAGCCACTGGTGGCTGGCGTCACCAAAGCAGCTTGAGGTGCCTTTATGGCAGGTTGGGCCAATCGGGTTAACCAGCACCAGCAGGGTGTCGTTGTCGCAGTCAGGCGCAATGCTCACCACATTCAGGAAGTGACCGGAGGTTTCTCCTTTGGTCCACAGGCGCTGCTTGGTCCGTGAGAAAAAGGTCACTTTGCCGCTTTCGAGCGTTTTATCCAGCGCCTCCGGGTTCATATACCCCAGCATCAATACTTCACCGGAAACCGCATGCTGCACGATGACTGGCATCAGTCCGTCGGTTTTTTCCCAGTCCAGCTCGCGGCATTGTTGCTTCGTTAACATATCCTGATCTCCACGCCCTTTGTTGCCAGGTACGCTTTTAATTCACCAATATTGATAATTTGCTTGTGGAAGACGGAGGCGGCAAGCGCGCCGTCAACGTCGGCATCCCGGAAGGCTTCGAGGAAGTGTTCCATGGTGCCCGCACCGCCGGAGGCAATCAGCGGTACGTGGCAAACATCACGCACTTTTTTCAGTTGCTCCAGGTCATAACCGTTACGTACGCCGTCCTGGTTCATCATGTTCAGGACGATTTCGCCCGCGCCGCGTTTTTGGACCTCCTGCACCCAGTCCAGTGTTTCCCACTGCGTGACGCGGGTACGGCTTTCATCTCCGGTATACTGATTTACATGATATTTACCGGTGTCGGCGTCATACCAGGTATCAATGCCCACCACGATGCACTGCACGCCAAAGCGATCCGCCAGACGGGTGATAAGTTCCGGTTCGGCCAGCGCCGGGGAGTTGATGGAGATTTTATCCGCCCCAAAGGAGAGAATGCGCGCCGCATCGTCGATGGATTTAATGCCGCCGGCTACGCAGAACGGAATATCAATCACTTCCGCCACACGTGATACCCAGCTTTTATCCACTACGCGTCCATCGCTGGAAGCGGTGATATCGTAGAACACCAGTTCATCTGCACCTTCATCGGCATAGCGTTTTGCCAGCGGGACAATGTCGCCAATAATCTCGTGATTGCGGAACTGGACACCTTTTACCACCTGCCCATCACGGACGTCCAGACAAGGAATTATGCGTTTTGCCAGCATTGAATGGCCTCCTCAACGGTGAACTTACCTTCCAGCAGGGCGCGTCCGACGATCACGCCACGAACACCAGTCCCGCGCAGGGCCGCTACGTCCTCGATTCCGCCAATGCCGCCAGATGACTGAAACGCCACCTGCGGGTATTTGGCGCACACTTCTTCATACAGTGCGACGTTTGAACCTGCCAGCGTACCGTCGCGGGAGATATCGGTGCACAGCACGTGCTTCAGGCCGACGGGTAAATAGGTCTCAACCAGTTCTTCCAGTGAAACCCCTGAATCTTCCTGCCAGCCACTGACCGCAACCTGTTTATTCCCGTGCTCGTCAATACGAACGTCCAGCGCCAGTACCAGCGCATCGGCACCAAAACGGGCAAACCAGCTCTTGACTATCTCGGGGGATTTTACCGCCGTCGAACCCACCACCACGCGTGCCACACCTGCGTCAAGAAGCGCCGCCACGTCTGCTTCCGTACGCACGCCGCCGCCAACTTGTACCGGAACATTGACGCCAGCGACCAGCGTTTTGAACAGCGGGATCTGGCGCTGTGCCGGGTCTTTCGCGCCGGTTAAATCAACCAGGTGCAGCACTTCAGCACCCTGGGCTGCATAATCCTGCAAACGGGGGAGAGGATCGTTGCCGTAATCACGTTGCTTAGCGTAATCGCCCTGATGAAGACGCACCACCGTGCCGTCGATTAAATCTAATGCCGGAATAATCATTACATCTCCAGAAAGTTTTTCAGCAACTGTGCCCCAGCCGCGCCCGAACGTTCCGGGTGAAACTGTACGCCAAAGAAATTGTCTTTTTGTACTGCCGCGGTAAACGGTTCGCCGTAATTGCACTGGGCGATGGTCCACGGGTTTACCGGCATAGCGTAGCTGTGTACAAAGTAGAAATACGCACCATCTTCAATACCCTGGAACAGACGGTTCCCCGCCTGCGGATAGACGCGATTCCAGCCCATATGCGGCAGCGGCAGACCGAAATCGGTCATCTTCGGGACGTCCTGCTCAATAATGCCCAGCAGGGAGACACCGTTACTCTCTTCGCTGCGACGGCCCAGTAGTTGCATACCTAAACAGATCCCCAGTACCGGTTGCGTACAGGCTTTAATCAATTCGATCAGTTCGCGCTCGCGCAACTGGTCCATAGCCGCCTGCGCGGTGCCGACGCCCGGCAGAAACAGTTTATCGGCGCGCAGCACTACGTCCGGGTCACGGCTGACAACCGGGTCGTATCCGTGGCGTGCGACGGCGGATTTTACCGAATGCAGGTTGGCGCAGCCGGTGTCCAGAATCACCACGTTCATTACAGCACTCCTTTTGAAGAGGGCAGCGTGTCGCCTTCTACACGAATCGCCTGACGCAGCGTACGGCCAAAGGCTTTAAACAGGCTCTCCACACGGTGGTGGTCATTTTTGCCTTTAGTTTTCAGGTGCAGGGTGACGCCCATAGTGTAAGAGAGTGAACGGAAGAAGTGTTCGATCATCTCCGTGCTCAGATCGCCAACGCGCTGGTAGGTAAACTCCGCGCGGTATTCCAGGTGCGGACGCCCGGAGATATCCAGCGCGCAACGTGCCAGACACTCATCCATCGGCAGCACAAAACCAAAACGGTTGATGCCGCGTTTATCGCCTAACGCCAGCTTTAAGGCTTCGCCCAGCGCCAGACCGGTATCTTCAACGGTGTGGTGATCGTCTATATACAGATCGCCCTTGACGGCAATCTCCATGCGAAAACCGCCGTGAGTGGCGATTTGATCCAGCATGTGGTCAAAGAAGCCAACGCCGGTATTGATTTTGCTGCGGCCTTCGCGGTCCAGCCAGACTTTGACGTCAATCTGCGTTTCTTTAGTATTACGCTCAACGTGTGCGTAGCGGTCACGTTTGGTCAACTGCTCGCCGATCATCGCCCAGTTCAGGGTATCGCGATGGTAACGCAATCCGCTAATGCCCATGTTTTCAGCGAGCTGAATATCGGTCGCCCGATCACCAATGACGTAGCTGTTCGCCATATCCATGGCCTGTTCAACCAGATACTGTTCAACCAGCTTCACTTTTGGCTTACGGCAATCACACTCGTCCGCTGGCAAGTGCGGGCAGATCAATACCTCATCAAACGTTACGCCCTGAGAGGTGAAAATTTGCATCATCAGGTTATGCGGACCGTCAAAATCAGCCTGCGGGAAACTCTGGGTTCCGAGTCCATCCTGGTTAGTGATCATAACCAGCTTAAAACCTGCTTTTTGCAGTTTCAGCAAAACGGGAACAACTTCCGGCTCGAAGGCGAGTTTGTCAAAGCGATCGACCTGAAAGTCACTTGGCGGTTCGGAAATCAGGGTTCCATCACGGTCAATAAAAAGATACTTCTGGCTCATACTTGCTCCGCACGTAAGGCGTCAATGACGCGCTGGCTCTCTTCACGGGTTCCGACAGTAATTCGCAGGCAGCCGCTTAACGAAGGTTGTTTATTCTGATCTCGTAAGATAATGCCCTGATCCCACAAAGATTTAAATACGCTACTTGATGCGGTGAAGCGCGCCAGAACATAGTTGGTTTCAGAATCGAATACCTGCTCTACACAGCGAATTGTTTTCAGGTTATCTACCAGATACTGACGCTCTTCCAGGATCTGCTCTACGCGTTTACGCATGGCGGAAATCCCTTGCGGCGTCAGCGCCTGGGCGGCGATATCTGCCACCGGCGTAGAGAGTGGGTAAGGGGCTATCACCTTTAACAGCAGATTGATAACCTCTTCATTCGCCAGCGTAAACCCGCAGCGTAAACCGGCGAGCGCAAACGCTTTGGACAACGTGCGTAATATCACCAGATGCGGATACTCAGACAGCCAGCCTGCCAGCGTGGCCTGTGGGCAAAACTCGATATAGGCCTCATCAGCGACCACAATAGCTTTACCCTGCGCCATTTCGAGCAGTGAACGCAGATCCTGCGGGTTAATTAGCTGGCCGGTTGGGTTATTAGGGCTGCATACGTAGACCACCTTCACGCCATCAAGCTTGTCCGCGATGCCTTGCAAATCCAGTTGCCAGTTATCAAGGGTCGGAACGGTGCGGCACTCAACGCCAATCGTTTCGGCGCTGACGCTGTACATGCCGTAAGTCGGCGGGCAGTAGAGAATGGCATCTTTACCGGGTTCGCAAAAAGCGCGCACCAGCAGTTCGATCCCTTCATCTGCGCCGCGGCTGACCAGTACCTGCTCCGGTTTGACGTCAGCATACTGCGCGTAATTCTCAATCACTGCTTTCGGCTGGCATTCAGGGTAGCGGTTCAGCGTTTGCTGAGTGAGCAGGAACTCAACGGCGGTTGGGTACTCATTCGCGTTGAGCCAGACATCGCCGTTACCGCCGAGACGGCGGGCAGACTGATAGGGTGTTAACTCGCGAACATTCTTACGGGCTAAATCAGTGACGCTGAGAAAGTTGTCAGTGCTCATGCTTGCTCCTTCAGGGCGTTAACGCGCAGGGTGACGGCATTTTTGTGGGCAGTCAGTCGTTCAGCAGCGGCCAGTGTTTCAATGGTTGAGGCCAGGGCAGAGAAACCTTGTGGGGTTAATTCCTGTACGGTCATCCGTTTCTGGAAATCAGCCAGCCCAAGGCTTGAGCAGGTCGCGGTATAGCCGTAGGTCGGAAGAACGTGGTTGGTGCCAGAAGCATAGTCGCCTGCGGATTCCGGCGACCAGTCGCCGAGGAACACCGAACCGGCGCTAGTGATCTCATCAACCAATTCACGCGCGTTGCGGGTCTGAATAATCAGGTGTTCCGGACCGTAGGCGTTAGATATTTCAACGCACTGCGCCAGATCTTTCGCCACGATTAAGCGGCTGGCGGAGAGTGCCTGACGTGCGGTCTCAGCGCGGGAAAGCTCAGCGAGCTGGCGTTCAACGGCTTTGGCAACGCCTTCGGCAAGCGTAGCGTCTGGCGTCAGGAGAATAACCTGCGAGTCGGGGCCGTGTTCTGCCTGAGAAAGCAGGTCAGAGGCAACAAAGTCCGGCGTCGCGCCGCTGTCGGCGATAACCAGCACTTCGGACGGGCCAGCAGGCATGTCGATGGCCGCGCCGTCAAGACGCTGGCTGACCTGGCGTTTGGCTTCGGTCACATATGCATTGCCCGGCCCGAAGATTTTATCGACCTTAGGAATAGATTCGGTGCCCAGCGCCAGCGCGGCAATAGCCTGCGCGCCGCCTACATTAAACACCTCTTTTACGCCACACAGCTGCGCGGCGTAGAGGATTTCATCGGCAATCGGCGGCGGTGAGCACAGTACCACTTTTTTGCAACCGGCGATGCGCGCCGGGGTCGCCAGCATTAATACGGTGGAAAACAGCGGCGCCGAACCTCCAGGAATATACAGGCCCACGGAAGCGATAGGGCGGGTAACCTGCTGGCAACGCACGCCTGGCTGGGTTTCGATATCCACCGGCGGCAGGATCTGCGCGGTGTGGAAAGTATCAATATTACGCACCGCCGCCTGCATGGCTTGTTTCAGTTCGTCGCTCAGGCGACTGCTGGCTTGCTGGATTTCTTCCTCGGTCACGCGCAGCGCGCCAACCTCGGTTTTATCGAACTTTGCGCTGTATTCACGCAGCGCCCGGTCGCCGTTATTTTTGACGTTCTCAAGGATCTCGGCCACCGTACGGCTGATGCTTTCAGAGGCGGAAATTGCCGGGCGCATCAGCAGTTCGCGCTGCTGCTCAGGGCTACAGCTATTCCAGTCAATCAGGGTATTGAAGCTCATGGTCGTTACTCCATTATCGGGTATTGCCGGATGGCGGCGCTGCCTTATCCGGCCTACAAGACCCGTAATATCAATAATTGTGACAATTCTTGTAGACCTGATAAGCGAAGCGCCATCAGGCATCAGATCACTCCATCATCTTCTCAATCGGCAACACCAGAATTGAGCTGGCACCGAGCGCTTTCAGTTTTTCCATTGTTTCCCAGAACAGGGTTTCGCTGCTGACCATGTGCATGGCAACACGCTGCTGGTCGCCCGCCAGAGGCAGAATGGTAGGGCGCTCAGCGCCGGGCAGCAGGGCGATGACCTCGTCCAGACGCTCGCTCGGCGCGTGCATCATGATGTATTTGGATTCACGGGCCTGAATAACCCCCTGGATACGGGTTAGCAGTTTGTCGATCAGTTGTTGCTTGGCTTCGGCCATTTCGCCGTCGCGCTGAATCAGACAGGCTTTAGAGCGGTAGATCACTTCTACTTCGCGCAGACCGTTGGCTTCAAGCGTTGCGCCGGTGGACACCAGATCGCAAATCGCATCAGCCAGACCCGCACGGGGAGCGACTTCTACTGAGCCGTTTAACAGACAAGATTTAAACGAAACCCCTTTCTGATCGAGATAACGTTTGAGCAGGTGTGGGTAAGAGGTCGCGATACGTTTACCGTTCAGCGCTGCCGGGCCATCCCAGGCTTCATCAACCGGGGTAGCCAGCGAGAGACGGCAGCCGCCGAAGTCCAGACGGCGCAGAGTAAAATAGCGAGGGTCTTCACCCTGTGCCCGGCGGTTGAGCAGTTCCTCTTCCAGAACATTTTCCCCGATGATGCCGAGGTCAACGACACCGTCCATCACCAGACCCGGGATATCGTCATCACGCACGCGCAGAATATCGATCGGCATGTTCTCCGCCATCGCAATCAGGCGCTGGGTGTGAAGATTAATTTTAATGCCGCAACGGGCCAGTAATTCGCGTGAATCATCGCTTAAGCGGCCTGATTTCTGCATAGCTATGCGTAAACGGGTGTTGTCTAACATTCTTTATTCCTCGTTATCCTGTCTGAATCAGTTTGGGTCACGCACAAAAAAAAGCCCCCGGAAGAAATCTTCCGGGGGCTTTCTCATACGCTCATGCACCGCTGGAAGATTTAAACGTCTCCCAGCACACATCGCCTGAAAGACTAGTCAGGATGATGGTGATGATGGTGTTTGAATTGAGCGCGTGTCATAAATTTTCTCGATGAATGTTTATTCATTTGATGTCTTTTAACCTAAACCACTTTAGCTACGGAAAGCAAGGGCTTTTTTTGATCATTAATTCATTTCATATTGATACTATGAATTGTCAGCCACCGTGGGCTGGCGTAGCCTTGCGTTATAGGCCAAAAGTCAGGAGAGAAGGCATGAAAAAGGTCGCAATTGTCGGGTTAGGTTGGTTAGGCATGCCGTTAGCCATGTCGCTGGCGGCGAGAGGCTGGCAGGTTACCGGCAGCAAAACCACATTGGATGGGGTGGAAGCGGCCCGCATGAGCGGTATCGAGAGTTATTCGCTGCGCCTGGAACCTGAACTGGTCTGTGAGGCTGACGATCTCGATGCACTGATGGACGCCGATGCGCTGGTTATTACGCTGCCTGCGCGTCGTAGCGGTCCTGGGGAAGCATTTTACCTGCAGGCCATGCAGGAGCTGGTCGACAGCGCGCTGGCGTATCGGATCCCACGAATTATTTTTACCAGTTCGACGTCAGTCTATGGTGACGTTCAGGGCACAGTGAAAGAGGGGACGGCGCGTAATCCGGTCACGGCGAGCGGTCGTGTCCTGAAAGAACTTGAAGACTGGTTGCACAATTTGCCAGGCACGTCGGTGGATATTTTGCGTCTGGCCGGGTTGGTCGGTCCGGGAAGACATCCTGGTCGCTTCTTTGCCGGCAAGACGGCACCTGACGGACATCATGGCGTCAATCTGGTGCATCTGGACGATGTAGTATCTGCCATCACGTTACTGCTGCAAGCGCCTAAAGGGGGACACATCTATAATATATGTGCGCCTATGCATCCGGCGCGTAACGTGTTCTATCCGCAGATGGCCCGCCAGTTGGGGATGGAGCCGCCGGAATTTCGCGGCGGTACGGATAACGGTAAAGGTAAAGTCATTGATGGCAACCGTATTTGTAATGAGCTTGGGTTTGAGTACCAGTATCCCGACCCGCTGGTGATGCCAATGGAGTGACAGGCCAGCAGAGTGCCGCTGTATACCGCCAGGGGGCGAGTATGAAACCACTGCTGGACGTTCTTATCATCCTCGATGCATTAGAAAAAGAGGGCAGTTTCGCGGCGGCGTCGGCAAAATTGTTTAAGACGCCGTCTGCGCTTAGCTACACCGTCCATAAGCTGGAAAGTGATCTTAATATTCAGCTACTCGATCGCAGCGGACACCGGGCTAAGTTCACCCGCACCGGGCAGATGCTGCTGGAAAAGGGGCGGGAGGTGCTGCATACCGTCCGCGAACTTGAAAAGCAGGCGATTAAACTTCACGAAGGCTGGGAGAATGAACTGGTTATTGGCGTAGATGATACGTTTCCCTTTTCACTGCTGGCCCCACTCATCGAATCTTTCTATCAACACCACAGCGTGACGCGCCTGAAGTTTATCAATGGCGTGCTGGGCGGCTCCTGGGATGCCCTCACTCAGGGGCGGGCGGATATTATTGTCGGTGCTATGCATGAACCGCCAGCGGGGAGTGAATTTGGCTTTGCGCGGCTGGGCGCTTTGGAACAGGTGTTTGTTGTTGCGCCGCATCACCCCCTGGCGCAGGAACAGGAACCATTACATCGGCGTACTATTCGACGTTTTCGCGCCATTGTGGTGGGAGATAATGCGCATCAAGCGAACATCTCCGGCGTTCAGGTGTTGGACGATCAGGAAGCGATTACCGTTTTTGACTTCAAAACCAAGCTGGAGCTGCAAATTAGTGGTCTGGGATGCGGATATATTCCACGTTATCTGGCGCAGCGATTTTTGGACAGCGGCGCGCTGATTGAGAAGAAAGTGGTCGGACAAATTCTGTTTGAACCCGTGTGGATAGGGTGGAATGAACAGACCGCCGGGCTTGCCAGCGCCTGGTGGCGGGATGAGATTTTAGCAAATAGTGCTATTGCCGGGGTGTATGTTAAAACGGATGCTGATAAATCAATCAGTTGAGAAAAAATATTTTTTTACAGTTGCTTCAATCTCTTGTTATTTCTCCCCAAATTAGTGCAAAATACGCCGCTTGCAAAAAATGACATTAACCGACGTTTTAATACGCGTCGGTTATTTTTTTGCATCAAACCAATCATTCATAAAAGAGGCCGGGCTTCGTACCGGATAGATACTTACTTAAAAATCGACAGTTGTTGTCGCTGAGGATTAACAAAAAATGGGGCAATTTTTTGCTTACGCGACGGTTTTCGCCGTAATGGGGGATAACCATGTCGCATAACGCTACTCCAAACACCTCTCGCGTGGAATTACGTAAAACGCTTACGCTGGTTCCGGTTGTCATGATGGGCCTTGCCTATATGCAGCCGATGACGCTGTTCGATACATTCGGTATCGTATCAGGAATGACCGATGGTCACGTCCCGACAGCTTACGCCTTTGCACTGATAGCCATCCTCTTTACCGCACTGAGCTACGGTAAACTGGTGCGTCGCTATCCGTCTGCAGGCTCTGCCTACACTTACGCCCAGAAATCCATTAGCCCGACCGTTGGCTTTATGGTGGGTTGGTCATCACTGCTGGACTACCTGTTCGCTCCGATGATCAACATTCTGTTGGCAAAAATTTATTTTGAAGCCCTGGTGCCGTCGATACCGTCATGGATATTCGTGGTGGCGCTGGTAGCCTTCATGACCGCCTTTAACCTGCGCAGCCTTAAATCCGTTGCGAATTTCAACACCGTAATCGTGTTGTTGCAGGTGGTGCTGATTGCAGTGATCCTCGGCATGGTCGTTTATGGCGTGTTCGAAGGGGAAGGTGCTGGTACATTGGCGAGCAGCCGTCCGTTCTGGTCAGGTGATGCACACGTGATCCCAATGATCACGGGCGCTACCATCCTGTGCTTCTCGTTCACCGGTTTTGACGGTATCAGCAACCTGTCAGAAGAAACCAAAGACGCTGAGCGCGTGATCCCGCGTGCGATTTTCCTGACTGCGCTGATTGGTGGCCTGATCTTTATCGTCTCCACATATCTGTTGCAGCTGTACTTCCCGGATATCTCGCGCTTCAAAGATCCAGACGCTTCACAGCCGGAAATCATGCTGTACGTTGCCGGTAAGTTCTTCCAGGTTGGCGCGCTGATTTTCTCTACCATTACCGTACTGGCGTCCGGTATGGCGGCGCATGCAGGCGTAGCACGTCTGATGTACGTGATGGGGCGTGACGGCGTGTTCCCGAAAAGTTTCTTCGGTTATGTACACCCGAAATGGCGTACTCCGTCCATGAACATCATTCTGGTTGGTGCGATTGCTTTGCTGGCAATCAACTTCGACCTGGTGATGGCGACGGCGCTGATTAACTTTGGTGCGCTGGTGGCGTTTACCTTCGTTAACCTGTCGGTGATCTCCCAGTTCTGGATCCGTGAGAAGCGTAACAAGACGCTGAAAGACCACTTCCAGTATCTGTTCCTGCCGATGTGCGGTGCGCTGACCGTTGGTGCGCTGTGGGTGAATCTGGAAGAAAGCTCAATGGTTCTGGGTCTGATCTGGGCTGGTATCGGTCTGATTTACCTGGCCTGTGTGACCAAAAGCTTCCGCAACCCGGTACCGCAGTACGACGAAGATGTTGCGTAATAACAGCATTTAACTAAAAAAAAACGGAGACATGTTCTCCGTTTTTTTATACGTGGGATTTATACAATCTCTTCGGCATACTGCCAGAGTGATTTCAGCAGCATTAACTTTTCTTTGTTATCCGCATATTGCTGGCTCAATAACTGCAATTCATTGGCGTAATTTTGCAAAAACTCCGGTGTGAATACCTGGCGACGATGGTCCAGCCAGCGCTGCTGTTCAGCTTCGTCCAGCGTTCCGGGGAAGTTACGTGCACGGTAATTAAACAGCAGTTTTTCAATGCGCTTATCGACAAAGGAGATATCCAGCGCCGGTAAATTGCGTGGTTCGGTTTCCAGAACGATTTTCATCGCCGCACGGTCAGCATCGCTGAAAAAGCCGTTATAAAGTTGAGCATCCACGTTATCTGACGGTGTAAACGGTTCCGCATCGGCAAAGATCGCGACCACTTTGTCGCGTATCTGCGGATTTTCGCGCAGAACTTTGAGATTATCCAGACAGTGCTGGCGGTTAATGCCAAGACGGGCGGCATCTTCCGGACGCAGGGTATTCGCCTGTGCCAGTACCGGGCATTTGCTGATGTGCACCAGTTTAACCGGTACGGCCGGGTTATCACCCAGATCCGCTTTAGACGTGTAGAGCCGCTCGCGCAGGGCGTCACTGTCGAGTTCGAGCAGCGGCGAAATATCACCGGCTAAGTCGACCATAATAACCGCGTTACGATTCTCCGGATGCCACGCCAATGGCGCTACCCAACTGGTGTTGCCGCGCCATGCGCCGAACATACCAGAGACATGGACCAGCGGCTTCATTTGCGGGACATCAATCAGCGCGGCCAGCTTGTGCTTATTACGATGGCTGTAGAGATAATCAAACAGACGCGGCTGGCGCGACTTCACTAATTGCGCCATTGCGATTGTGGCGTATACGTCCGCCATCGCATCGTGAGCATTGGTATGCTCAATACCGTTGGCTTTGGTCAAATGCTCCAGTCGGAAGCTGGGTAAGCCGTCGTCGTTTTCCGGCCAGTTAATGCCTTCAGGGCGCAGGGCATAGCAGGCGCGCATCACATCCAGCAGATCCCAGCGCGAATTATCGTTCTGCCAGCTCCAGGCATAGGGATCGTAGAAATTGCGATACAGGATGTTGCGCGTCACCTCATCATCGAAGCGCACGTTGTTATAACCCAGGATACAGGTTTTCGGCACGGTGAACAGGGCGTGGATGCGTGCAGCAAAAGCGGCTTCATTTTCTCCCTTTTCACGTGCTTCCTGCGGTGTGATACCCGTAATCAACACCGCCTCAGGCTGCGGCAGATAATCGTCCGCGGGTTTGCAATAAAAGACTTCTGGTTCACCGATGATGTTGAAATCATTATCTGTGCGGATAGCCGCAAATTGCGCGGGTCTGTCCAGCGCCGGATGGGTACCAAAGGTCTCGTAATCGTGGAAGAGAAAACCAGGTTGCTGCTTGCCGTCATTCATTGTTCAGTTATGTCCGGGATCAATTTAGCGCTGGTTCAAGAATACCAAAAAATAGCGAGATAATCAGCTATGGCATTATAGAAGCTGGATTGTGTACGCAATAAAATTGAGATAAACAAGACATTAATGGAATTAACTAATAAATTTCGCGCGGTTAAAAATAAATTACGGAAATAAAATATCTTGAGGTTGCGGGTTTGTAAATAATCTAACTGATAACCATTATTGTTATTTTCCTCTTCTTTGTTGTGTTCTGGAAACTTTAAAAATCTTTTATAAACAATGGGTTTTTATTTATGTCAATTCGCTGTCATGCATTGTAATGAAATGTGATTGATGTAAAAAATAAATAATCCAAACGCCATATAATTATTGGATATATCTAATAACAGGAGGTTATATGAGCATTAGTCGGCGTAATTTTTTGCGAGGAGTGGGTATAGGCTGTTCAGCCTGTGCGATAGGCAGTTTCCCGCCTGGGGCACTGGCGCGAAATTCTCCGGAGAGCATCAAAGGGAAAACATCCCTGACGCCAAGTTTGTGCGAGATGTGTTCTTTTCGCTGTCCAATTCAGGCTCAGGTGATTAATAATAAAACGGTTTTTATTCAGGGAAACCCTAATGCGCCACAACAGGGGACACGTGTCTGCGCTCGCGGCGGCAGCGGCGTTAGCCTGGTCAACGACCCTCATCGCATTGTTAAACCCATGAAACGCACAGGACCTCGCGGGAGCGGTGACTGGCAGGTTATTAGCTGGGAACAGGCGTATAAAGAAATTGCCGAAAAAATGACGGCAATAAAAACGCAATATGGTCCCCAGGGAGTCGTCTTCTCGTCTAAATCTGGCTCGCTGTCTGGCCATTTATTTCACCTCGCGACGGCTTTCGGGTCACCGAATACCTTTACTCACGCATCAACGTGTCCTGCCGGTAAAGCCATCGCCGCTAAAGTGATGATGGGTGGCGATTTAGCCATGGATATCGCCAATACCCGTTATATGGTCTCTTTTGGCCATAACCTCTATGAAGGGATCGAGGTTGCTGATACGCATGAGCTGATGACCGCGCAGGAGAAGGGGGCGAAGATGGTCAGCTTCGATCCCCGTCTGTCCGTATTCTCCAGCAAGGCGGATGAATGGCATGCGCTCAAGCCGGGCGGCGATTTACCGGTGTTGATGGCCATGTGTCACGTCATGATCAATGAAAATCTGTATGACGCGGAATTTGTTGCGCGCTACACCACGGGGTTTGAGCAACTGGCAGAAGCGGTACAAGAGACCACGCCAGAATGGGCGCAGCAGCTCGCGGATGTGCCTGCTGATGTCATTGTTCGGGTCACCCGCGAAATGGCCGCCTGCGCGCCTCATGCCATCGTCAGTCCGGGCCATCGCGCGACGTTTTCGCAAGAAGAAATTGATATGCGGCGCATGATTTTTACCCTCAATGTGCTGCTTGGCAATATTGAGCGTGAAGGCGGTTTGTATCAGAAAAAAGCGGCGGCAACTTACAATAAGCTGGCTGGAGAGAAGGTCGCTCCGGTGCTGGAAAAACCTGATGTCAAATTACCCAAGCCAACGGCGCAGCGTATCGATCTGGTAGCCCCGCAGTTTAAGTACATCGCGGCGGGCGGTGGTGTGGTGCAAAGCATCATTGATGCTGTGTTAAACCAGACGCCTTATCCGGTGAAGGGATGGATTATGTCCCGACACAACCCTTTCCAAACCGTAACCTGTCGACCAGATCTGGTCAAAACCGTTGAACAGCTCGACCTTGTGGTCAGTTGTGATGTCTATTTAAGCGAAAGCGCGGCGTATGCCGACTACCTTTTGCCTGAATGTACTTACCTTGAGCGCGATGAAGAAGTTTCAGACATGTCGGGTCTGAATCCAGCCTATGCCCTGCGTCAGCAGGTAGTAGAACCTATTGGTGATGCGCGTCCGAGCTGGCAAATCTGGAAAGAGCTGGCCGTGCAGTTAGGCCTTGGCCAATTCTACCCATGGCAGGATATGCAAACGCGTCAGTTATACCAGCTTAATGGCGATCATGCGCTATCTGCTGAATTGCGTCAGAAAGGGTATCGGGAGTGGGGTGTTCCGTTGCTGCTGCGTGAACCTGAAGCGGTGCGTCAGTTTGTGGAACGCTATCCGGGCGCGGTGGCGGTTGACAGCGACGGTACCTATGGCGAGCAACTGCGCTTTAAATCTCCGTCAGGAAAAATCGAACTCTATTCCGAAGAGCTGGAAACGCTCCTGCCTGGCTATGGTATTCCGCGCGCGCGCAATTTTGCGCTTAAAGGCGACAGTGAACTCTATTTTATCCAGGGAAAAGTGGCGGTTCATACCAACGGTGCGACGCAATACGTGCCACTGCTTAGCGAGTTGATGTGGGATAACGCGGTGTGGATCCACCCGCAAACGGCCCGTGAAAAAGGCATCAAAAGCGGTGATGACATCTGGCTGGAAAATGCGACCGGCAAGGAAAAAGGCAAAGCGCTGGTCACCGCCGGAATTCGGCCCGATACGCTGTTTGTTTATATGGGATTTGGCGCCAAGGCGGGAGCCAAAACCGCAGCGACAACGCACGGTATCCATTGCGGTAATTTGCTTCCGCATGTTACCAGTCCGGTTTCCGGTACGGTGGTCCACACCGCTGGCGTTACACTTCGTCGGGCATGAGAAAGGAGAACATCATGAATCAATCTACAAACCCTTATGTCATGCTGCATGACGAGAAACGCTGTATCGGCTGTCAGGCATGCACGGTTGCCTGCAAAGTTCTGAATGATGTGCCAGAGGGATTTAGCCGTCTACAGGTGCAGATCCGTTCACCCGAACATGAACCCGAGGTGCTGTCCCACTTCCAGTTTGTTCGCGTTTCCTGTCAGCATTGTGAAGATGCGCCGTGTGTCAGCGTTTGTCCGACCGGTGCATCATTTCGCGACGAAAATGGCATTGTGCAAGTGGATAAGTCTCGCTGTATTGGCTGTGACTACTGCGTTGCCGCTTGTCCGTTCCATGTCCGTTATCTCAATCCGCAAACGGGAATTGCTGACAAATGTAACTTCTGCGCAGATACCCGACTCGAGAGCGGTCACTCGCCCGCCTGCGTTTCCGTTTGTCCGACGGATGCGCTGAAATTTGGTCGTCGTGACGATCCGGAAATTCAGCACTGGATAAATCAAAAAGAGGTTTATCGCCAGCAGGATACGCGTAGCGGTCCGGTGAGTGTTTATCGGCGTAAAGAGATCCATCAGGAGGGTAAAGCATGAATTCTATCTGGGGAGCAGAGCTTAACTATGCGCCGGACTACTGGCCGCTGTGGCTCATTTATGCAGGCGTTGTTGTTGTGCTGATGATTGCGGGCTTGGTTATGCACGCGCTGTTACGTCGGATGCTGGCACCCAAGACGGCAACCGGAGAAGAGCACCGGGATTACCTCTATTCTCTGGCAGTCCGCCGCTGGCACTGGGGTAATGCGTTGCTTTTTATCCTGCTTTTGCTGAGTGGCCTGTTTGGTCACTTCTCTGTCGGACCGGTGGCATTGATGGTGCAGGTACATACCTGGTGCGGTTTCGCCTTGTTGGCCTTCTGGGTTGGTTTTGTGCTAATCAACGCAATCAGCGGCAACGGTTGTCATTACCGGGTGACGTTTAATGGGTTGATATCACGCTGCTTGTTGCAAACGCGCTTTTATCTGTATGGCATCATGAAGGGTGAATCACACCCGTTTGCCGCAACGGCAGAGAGTAAATTTAACCCGCTACAACAGCTGGCTTATCTGGCCATCATGTATGCGCTGGTTCCGCTGCTAATCATCACCGGGTTGTTATGCCTCTACCCGCAGGTAATAGGGGCAGGGCCTGTGATGCTGGTGCTGCATATGGTGTTGGCGATTGTCGGCTTACTGTTCATCTGTGCACATATTTACCTGTGCACGCTGGGTGACACTCCGGGGCAAATTTTCCGCAGCATGATAGATGGCTATCATCGTCATCGCAGCCATCACGCAGAAACGGCACCGCGCAAAGGGTAACGTCAGACGCGGTCGAATTCTGAAATCCTTTCCTTACAGCAAGAAAATGTGCCTTATGTCACATTTTCTTGCAATTTATCCATGTTTGTTCGCCAGAACTTCCGTAAAAAGAACGGCTATTTCTCCATTTCCTGAGGACATGCTGTTGAAACGCCGTTTGTTTATTGCCGCTTCACTATTTGCGATGAGTTTTTCGCCCGCGTACGCGACCGACGTCGCCAGTTTCGCTCCACAGCCTCCGGCAATTAATGCCGGTGCGTGGGTATTAATGGATTACACCACGGGCCAAATCCTGACAGCCGGAAATGAACACCAGCAGCGCAACCCTGCCAGCCTGACCAAGCTGATGACCGGATATGTTGTCGATCGCGCAATCGACAGCAAGCGTATTAGTCCGACAGATATTGTCACCGTAGGGCGCGATGCCTGGGCGAAAGATAATCCGGTATTCGTCGGTTCATCCTTAATGTTCCTGAAAGAAGGTGATCGCGTTTCTGTGCGCGACCTGAGTCGCGGGCTAATTGTTGATTCCGGTAATGATGCCTGCGTGGCGCTGGCGGATTACATCGCCGGAGGGCAGCCGCAGTTTGTCGCGATGATGAACAGCTATGTGCAAAAGCTGAACTTGCGGGACACGCATTTTGAAACGGTACATGGTCTGGATGCGCCAGGTCAGCACAGCTCAGCATACGATCTGGCCGTGCTGTCGAGAGCTATCATCCATGGAGAGCCGGATTTCTACCATATGTACAGTGAAAAAAGCCTTACCTGGAACGGAATCACGCAGCAAAACCGTAACGGTTTGTTGTGGGATAAAACTATGAACGTCGATGGTCTGAAGACAGGACATACCTCCGGCGCTGGATTCAACCTGATTGCTTCTGCCGTTGATGGGCAGCGCCGCCTGATTGCAGTTGTGATGGGGGCGGAGAGTGCGAAAGGGCGTGAAGACCAGGCGCGAAAACTGCTGCAATGGGGACAACAGAACTTCGATACCGTGCAGGTATTACGTAGCGGTAAGCAGGTTGGTATTGAACGGATCTGGTACGGCGATAAAGAAAAAATTAGCCTTGGCACAGAGCAGGATTTCTGGATGGCCCTGCCTAAAGCCGAAGTCGCTAATATCAAGGCAAAATATGTTCTTGATAAGAAAGAACTGGTTGCCCCCATTGCTGCCCATCAACGTGTGGGGGAAATTGAACTCTACGATCGGGATAAACTGGTGGCGCACTGGCCTCTGGTTACGCTGGAGTCTGTCAACGAAGGCGGCGTCTTCTCGCGTTTGAGCGATTACTTCCACCACAAGGCGTAGTTTTTCCTGATGTGCCTGACTGGCAAGAGTGCGAATCTGCTCACATAATAATCACTGATTCCTTGTGGCCGTCATACCTAAAAATTACACTGTATATAAATACAGTGTAATAACGGAGGTTATATGGAGTACGAGATAAAGCAGGTTGAGAAACGCATAATTGCCGGTTTCCATATGGTTGGACCGTGGGAACAAACGGTAAAGCAGGGTTTCGAGCAGTTAATGATGTGGGTCGACGGTAAGCAGATCGTACCGCTGGAATGGATAGCTGTTTATTACGACAATCCTGACGTTGTTCCGGCGGAAAAACTGCGTTGTGATACCGTGGTGTCTGTGCCTGAAGGTTTTGAGATCCCAGAAAACAGCGAAGGGGTGATCCAGACCGAACTGGCGGGGGGCGACTATGCTATCGCCGTTGCGCGCGTTGAAAATCATGACTTCGCGACGCCGTGGTATCAGTTCTTTGAGCGCCTGCTGCAGGATTCGACGTATGCGATAGCCGCTAAACCTTGCTTTGAAGTTTATATGAACAATGGCATGGAGGACGGCTACTGGGACATTGAAATGTACGTGCCGGTACAGTCGAAGTAACTGTTTTTGGTGTAAATCAGGATGAATGTCCTGGTCATCAGGGTGATGTTTTCACTCAAAAAACAGGTACAATTCTGTTCTTTGCAATTCCCTGACGGAGTGCATGAGTGCGTGCAGATAAGTCACTGAGTCCTTTTGAAATTCGTTTGTATCGTCATTATCGTGTGGTGCATGGTGTTCGCATTGCGCTGGCGTTTCTTTTTACTTTTCTGTTGGTTCGCCTGTTGAACATTCCTGAAGGTACATGGCCTCTGATTACGTTGGTGGTAATTATGGGGCCTATTTCCTTTTGGGGGAACGTTGTCCCCAGAGCGTTTGAGCGTATTGGCGGGACAATTCTGGGTTCGGTACTTGGGCTGGTGGCTCTTCGTCTGGAGCTCTTTTCACTTCCGCTAATGCTGATATGGTGCGCGGTGGCGATGTTTCTCTGCGGCTGGCTGGCACTGGGTAAAAAGCCGTATCAGGCGTTGCTGATTGGTATAACGCTTGCGGTCGTTGTGGGTGCCCCCGCTGGAGATATGAACACAGCGTTATGGCGTGGTGGCGATGTTATTCTGGGTTCATTACTGGCAATGCTGTTTACCGGTATCTGGCCGCAGCGGGCATTTATACACTGGCGAATTCAGCTGGCGCATTGCGTAACGGGGTACAATCGGGTGTATCAGGCTGCGCTATCTCCCAACCTGCTGGAGCAACCGCGACTGGAGAAGCATTTACAACAGCTTTTAAGTGATGTTGTCAAAATGCGTGGGCTCATCGTTCCTGCCAGCAAAGAAACCCGCATTCAAAAATCCATCTTTGAAGCTATTCAGACGGTTAATCGTAACCTGGTCTGCATGCTTGAGCTGCAAATCAATGCGCTCTGGGCCAGCCGTACCAGCCACTTTGTCATGTTGAATGCGTATACTTTGCGTGAAACACAGCTCAGGACACAACAGGCGCTACTGACGATAACCCACGCATTGTATGAAGGTAATCCACAACCGGTGCTTGCCAATACGGAAAAACTCAATGACACCGTGGTGGAGTTACGTCAGCTTATTGCTGAGCATAAGGGCGATAATGTCGCTGAAACGCCCATTCACGGCTACGTTTGGCTAAATATGGAAATGGCGCGACAGCTGGAGTTGCTCTCTCATTTGATCTGTCGCGCGCTGCGCAAATAAAGAGCAGATGAGGGGATTGGTTCTACTGCTGCTTCGATTCAGCAACGATTAGAGGTATGATACTGAAAAAGGCTAAAACCATTGGTAACTGCAATGGCTTTACCCTCGATAATTCAGGTTTCAACCATGCATGGTCGATGCAGATGCAACTTGAAGTATGGCGGGCATGAAAGTAATGTTGACCCACTTTAGCCGTTGTTTTAACGAATCCGAATCTCACATTATCAGGGGTGTAAAAATGGAAACTACCAAGCCTTCTTTCCAGGACGTGCTGGAATTTGTTCGTCTGTTCCGTCGTAAAAACAAACTGCAACGTGAAATCCAGGACGTTGAGAAAAAGATCCGTGACAACCAGAAACGTGTTCTGCTGCTGGACAACCTGAGCGACTACATCAAGCCTGGAATGAGCGTGGAAGCGATTCAGGGCATTATCGCCAGCATGAAAAGCGATTATGAAGATCGTGTTGATGATTACATCATCAAAAACGCTGAGATCTCTAAAGAGCGCCGCGACATCTCTAAAAAGCTGAAAGCGATGGGCGAAGTGAAAAACGGCGAAGCGAAAGCCGAGTAACGATTTTATGCTTGTCCGGGTCGCTGCATAGCGGCGGCCCTTATTGCAGTTCGACCCCGCCAGTTACCATCCGCAACAAATGCTGTTCCGGCCAGTGTTCCGTTAATTTTTTCTGCGTCAGCATCCATTTAATGTAGTCCACATCATGACGCTTTCTGTCGAGCATCAGACCGACTACGCTGCCACTGTGCGCAACGTTGACACCGTATAAATCACATTCTTCTACCAGCGCTAAAAGTGAATCAAAATTTGGTTTAGGTAACAGCAACTGGCTGGCGATCGCGCTCAGCGTGGCGGCTTCACCCATCCGATAAGGATTTTGACTGATACAGGCTTCCTGTACCTTTTCCCATGCGCGTTTCAGCGCTGGAGCGCCTGCCAGTAACCCTGACTGGCGTGGAGTACGGTGATAATCAGCAGTAAGCAAGGTTTCCGGACTTTCGAGAACCAGCAGATCGAGTTGAGGCTGGGCTTCACAGGCAATTTGCGTGGAGGCGTCGTTATGATCGAACAGAGTAAGCTGGCGGAAAACGGTGCTGTCGGTAGGTTCCAGCGAAACGCAAAGCTGCGCCAGAGTGGATTCGTCTAGCTGATGCCCCAGATACTGCGCCGTGGCGATTGCCGTGGCGGCGATATCCGCTGTGCTGCTGGCCATCCCTTTAGCGACAGGAATGGTTGACTGGACATCAATTCGAATATCCTGACTCATTTGTGCCGGGTATTGCCAGTGCAGCAATAACCTCTCAACCATCGCCCGCGAAAGTGGACGTTCATCTGTCAGCGGTGAACCTGAAGTGACCTCAACGGTGCTATACCATTCAACCGGGCAGGAGACCAATTTCTCACTGCCCAGAATCCAGCCCTGGATAAGTTCTCCGCACGATGCGGGACATTGCGCAACAGCCACGTCTTCACCTATGTGATCAGAAATCTTCGGCGCATAGTGTCATGGCGATCGCGCTATTACCATGATTTGCCGCAATTTGCGGTGCGGCAGTATTATGCAGGAATGCCCAATGTCACAGTTTCAGATATCGCTAAACGCATAACGTCTTGCGCAATCATCAGCTCTTCATTGGTATTAATCACCGCCACTTTGACCATCGCATTTTCCGTCTGAATGAAGGTGGCATTACGCTGATTTTTTTCCTCATCAACGGCCAGCCCCAGGAAATTCAGATTACGACAAATCGCAGCGCGCGCCCGTGCGGAGTTTTCGCCAATACCACCGGTAAACACCAGGGCATCCAGACCGCCCATCTGCATAATATAGCTACCAATGGTGGCACGAATGCGCTCAGCAAAAAGCGTCAATGCCAGCGCCGCCTGGTGATTGCCCGTATCTGCGGCATGTTCAACGTCGCGGTAGTCAGGTGAGATGCCAGAAACACCGAGCAATCCGGACTCATTGTTGAGCAATTGGTTGAGCTGCTGCGGTGTTTTGCCTTCTCGCAGGGCAATCCACGGTAAAATGGACGGATCGATATCGCCACTTCGCGTGCCCATCATCACGCCAGACTGCGGCGTAAAGCCCATTGACGTATTCACCGATTGTCCGCCTTTGATGGCGCAGATGCTGCTGCCGTTGCCCAGATGACAACAAACAACGCGCAGGGCGCTGAGTGGTACACCCAGTTTTTCAGCAAGCTGTGAGCTAACGTATTTGTGGCTGGTACCATGAAAACCATAGCGACGAATACCCAACTCTGCATAGTAACGCCAGGGCAGGGGATAGATGAAAGAAGGCTCATCAAGCGTTTGATGAAAGGCGGTGTCGAACACCGCAACGGCTGGTGTTTTGGGCAATAGCTGGCGGAATACCGCGATCCCCAACGCATTTACCGGGTTATGCAGAGGGGCCAGTTCCGCGAGTCGCTCGATTTCTGCCAGCGTTTCATCAGTTACCAGTGCGGAGTCTTTAAAAGATTCTCCGCCGTGCGCGACGCGATGACCCACGCCGTCGATCTCTTCCAGACTGTTGATAATGTGGTGGTTGAGCAGTTTTTCCAGGAGCAACGTTACGGCTTCACGGTGATCGGCTACGGGCAAAGTCTCCTGCCATTTCTGCGCTGGCGTTTTTAGGGTGACCTGCGCATCAGACAAACCGATACGTTCAATCAACCCCTGACAGATCATTTCACCCTGCGGCATCGCCAGTAGTTGAAATTTAAGCGAGGAACTACCTGCATTAATGGCCATTATTTTGTGAGACATGAAGGTTCCTTTGCATTCAGAAAAATGAACATCTCATCGACCCCAGTATTCTCCAGCGCGCTGGTGACAAATACTTTTTGCGCACCAGCCTGAACTAACCAACTCTCCACAAGAGAAATACGCTGCGGATTGGCTAAATCGGCTTTGGTAACGAGGCCAATAACGGGTCGGTTCATTGGTCCGGTAAAACCGGGAGAAAATGGTGACCACGGCGCGTCAGCATTGAGTACCAGCGCAATAATGTCTGCTTCACAGGCGCTGGCCAGCAGCGCGCTGTACAGGCAGCGGTTCTCAAGATATTCACCCGGTGTGTCTATTGTCGTAGGAGACCAGACTATGGCCTGGGTCTTCTGATAGTGAAGCGCTTCTCCCCGCATGCACTGCGTGAGCGATGTTTTACCGCACTGGCTGGGGCCAATTAGCATGATACGTTTCATGAGATTACGTCCGGGTGATGGGACACGCGGTAAAACGCATCATTTCGCCCAGCGTTCGGGTTACCTGTTTCAGCGCGTACTCAACGGCGGAAACATCACCCGTCAGTACCACCGCACCGGTAAACCGGTCGAGAAAACCAATCTCTACCGCCCCTGATTTCGTGGCGATATCACAGGCGATGATTGAGGCTTCGCTGGGGGTAATGGTCAGAATACCGATTGCGGAAACCGCATCTGGTAATCCCAGCTTCTTGAACAAATCTTTACCTGGATTAGCAATAAGATGCGCCAGCGTGACCTGTTTGCCTGGTACATATTCCTGAATCATTCGATCCGTGGTGGGTTGTCTTTCCATTATCCCTCCACCATTTGTCGCCACATGCTTTCATGCGTGCGGGGTATGACAGAGCGGTAAACCAGCAGGCCTTTTTCACCCGCACTTTCACTGGCAACCGTCACTGCGTTATTCACATCGGATACATCGCCAGCAACGACCATGTAGCACTTGCCGCCAATACCAAATGCCATATGGACGCGTACCAGCGTGACGTTGGAGGCTTTAACCGCCCGGTCGGCGGCGCAGATGCAGGCAGCAACGCTCCATGTTTCGACAATACCAACAGCCTGACGCTTATCCACGCTGTTTAGTCCGCTGATTGCGGGGAGTACGCTGGCATGAATGTTGGGGAGTACCAGACTGTCAACGAGCATATCGCCAGCAAGAGATGTTCCAGTGGCAATCGCCTGTTGTACGGCACCTACGTCACCACCGAGCATGAGTAGAAATTTTCCCGGGCAGATGGTCTTGCTGACCAGTAAATTCACATTCGCGCTTTTTAACATGGCATCACCCGCTTCCATCCCTTTGGCAATGCTGGTGAGTTCTAAAATCCCTATAGCCTGAGACATGATTAACCTCTAATTACCGTGATAGATTGCTCAGTGATTTCGCTGACAATACCGTCAATGCTGGCGTGAACAGGCGCGCCTAATGCACCGGACGGCACATCGGCAACGCATTGACCGCGAACAACGCGTTCGCCTTGTTCTACACATGGGATGGCGCTGGCACCAATATGCTGGCGTAACAACAGCGTCGTTTTATCTGTGGAATAATCAGTCTCAGCCCGTGGCGCATCGTGATACCAGTCGCTAAGACCCAGTTTGGTAATAAGGCGCTTAACCGGGATCAACCGGTATTTCGCCATTTCATCCTCAGGATTTAGCGGCCCTTCATAACGATGGTTGAGCGCCCGCAGCTCGCGTTTCAGCATACGGTTGATGCGCATCGGTGAAATCCCAACCGGGCAGGCTACGCTTTCACACACATTGCATTCTGAACAGGTCAGGGCGGTGAGCAGCAGCTGTGGTGTGGCCGCCTGCTGATAATTAACCGCACGAACCAACAGGTGCGGGGATAACTCATGGCCGATCAAATGCCTTGGGCACAAATCCGTACACAAACGGCACTGCTCGCAAACGGTTTTTGCTACAGAAAGCACGGTGCGTTCATCCTGCATCCGCCGCTGAATTAACGCATGAGACTTAGGCAAAACCAGCAGGCCCCCGGTGGTCTTGCTTACGGGGGTATCCAGTGAAGTAATCAGGCCGCCCATCATCGGACCACCGTTAATAAAGCCGGGATCGTCAACGGTTGCGCCACCGGCCAGCGCCAGAACGTCACGTAAAGACATTCCGATAGGGACAGTGAGTGTGATGGGACTGGCGACTGCGCCGTTAACAGTCAGGGTACGACGCGTCACGGGGTACTGCTGCTCAACTGCTCTGGCGATGTTGAGCACGGTCTGAACGTTATTGACCACCACACCGACGCTGACCGGCAGCGCGGCAGGCGGAACTCTCCGACCTGTTGCCATCCAGATGGTCAGAACCTCGTCACCAGCCGGGTAGACATCAGGCAAAATATGTAAGCGGATCCCGGCAGGTAGAAGGGGCGTTAATGCATTGATAGCACCTTGGTATTTCTCCTTGAGCGCAATAATTCCGGCACTGGCTCCCGTCGCCGTCATGGCATATTGAACGCCGCGGATAAGTCGCTCAGCCTGGACGGCCATCAACTGCTGGTCAACTTTCAGCATTGGCTCACATTCAGCCGCATTGACCAGAAAGGTATCGACCTGCGCCTGTAATTTTACGTGAGTAGGAAAGCCTGCGCCTCCGGCGCCGACAACACCCGCTGCGCGAACGCGTTCGCGAATGGTCTGTGCATCATAAAGCGTGGACTCTGCCGTCATGGCTGTCTTCATAATAATTCCTCAAGCAGTTCCTGCATGGCACTGGCATCGGCAACACGAGGATTGGTTTGCAGCGTGACGTCAGCCAGCGCGGCCTGAACCATCAATGGGATACGTTGTGACCAGGCTTGCTTTCCGTCTTTAAGCGCGTCAACAAAAGAAGGCAACGCACACTGTTTTTTGAGTAGCTCGATATGATGAATGAGCGCATTCAATGCCGCTGTATCGTTCGCGTTATCCGGGCATAGGTGGCAGGCTTTAGCAAAACGGGCATAGCGCTTCGCAGCTCGCGGATCGCGGGCATTAAAATGAATGACATGGGTCAGCAGCAGCGCATTGGCAAGTCCATGCGGCAGATGAAACTGACCACCCAATTGATGGGCAATCGCATGATTGATCCCCAGTCCAGCCTGACTAAATGCCATTCCCGCGAGCGTTGATGCATTGTGCATTTTCCCCCTGGTTGCCAGACAGTCGCCTTTGCTGACGGCGACAGGCAGGTACTGGAAGACGATTTGAGCGGCTTTTTCAGCCAGTGCGTCTGTGAAGTCGCTGGCCTTCGTGGACACGTAAGCCTCCAGCGCATGCGTTAACACGTCCATGCCGGTATTCGCGGTGATGGCAGGTGGTACGCTGACGACCAACGTTGGATCAAGGATGGCCATGTCCGGGTAAAGCGCATTATTAAACAATGGATATTTAATGCCTTTATCCGGATCGCTAATCACGCAGGCACTGGTTACCTCGGAGCCTGTGCCGCTGGTGGTGGGAATTGCGACACAGGTTTCAATTTCAATACCGAACTGTCGGCTGAACCAGACGATGGCTTTTGCGGCGTCCAGTGCTGAGCCGCCACCAAAACCCATCACGACGTCCGGTCGCAGGGACTGCATTTGTGCAATCCCTTGTACTACCGTACCGATGGTGGGATCGGGGGTGATATCGCTGAAAATGCTGATGCGGTTATCCGCTGGCAGAGCGTTGCGCAGCTTTTCAATCAGGGGAGAACGCGCGAGAAAACCATCGCAAATAATCCAGATATGCTTATTCGTGAAACGCTTGAGCACATCCAGACTTCCCTGGCCGCTGTACAATCGAGTTTGCAGTGAAAAGCTATTCATAACGGCCCCATTAGCGAATAGAAAAACCGTTTGTCAGCACGCAACGACGAGAGCGTGCGAAAGTGCGCGCAGATGTTGTTCCTTCACCGGTTGGCGTCGCAATAGTGAAGGTTGTAAAACCTTCGCCACCAACGCCGATCCCGGCGTAAGAGGGGCCATTTTTCACAAAGATGGAGGTCTGAAGCGTGCGCGCGGCAAGGTTCAAACGTGACACATTTTGCGAATGCATAATGGCGGTGTGATGCAATCCCTCTTCAACTTTCAGGGCCAACGTTAATGCATTGTCAAAATCGCTCACCGTTACGACGGGGAGCATTGGCATCAATTGCTCGCTGGTAACCCACGGGTCGTCAGCCTTGACGATGCCTGTCAGTAATCGAGGTGCTTTTGCCGGAACCGGTATTCCTGCTGCTTCCAGTAAGGTTGCTGGGCTTTTACCTACCAGTTTTTTATTGGCTATGCCTTCTGGTAGACAGACAGCGCGCAGTTTGTCTACCTCTTCGCTATTGAGAAGCATCGCACCAAAAGACTGCATCTGTTGAACCAGTCGTTCGGCAACGGCATCAACAACAATCAGGCTCTTCTCAGCAATGCAGGGGAGGTTGTAATCAAAGGATGCGCCATTGATGATATCTTCCGCCGCCTTAACCAGGTCGGCCGTTTCATCAACAATGCAGGGTGGATTTCCTGCGCCTGCGCCGATGACTTTTTTCCCGCTTTTCATGCCCATAGCAACAATGCCTGGGCCACCGGTAATCGCCAGAACTGCGATTTTAGGGTGCGCCATCATCTGCTGGGTAGCCTCAAAGGTGGGTTCTGTGACCGTAACGACAAGATTACGAATTCCGCAGCAACGGAAAGCAATATCTTCAATCATGGCAATCAGCTTGAGTGAAACCTTTTTAGCACCCGGATGCGGACTGAAGTAAACGCTATTCCCTGCCGCCAGCATGCTGATGCTGTTGTTAATAATGGTCTCTGTCGGGTTAGTACTGGGGGCGACAGAACCAATCACGCCAAATGGGGAATACTCGAATAACACCATGCCGCCGTCACCGGTTAACGCCGTGGTAGTGAGATCTTCGATTCCTGGAGTGTTGTCCAGCGCAGCTTTATTCTTGAGGAATTTATCCTCTTTGTTGCCCATTCCTGTTTCAGCTGCGCTCTCAGCGGCCAATGAAGCAAGATGAGGCGTCAGTTCTTCGCGTAGGGCGTTTATGATGGCGCTGCGGGTTTTCAATGGACATTGCTGGTAACGCAGAAAAGCCTGATGCGCTGCATCGATAGCTTCGCCAACGGACGGAAAAATACCGTTACCCTGAACTTCTGCTTTTGCCGGGGCGAGTTGCTCACTCAAAATGTTACGAATAAGGGTTTCAAGTTCTGAAGTATTCATTGATGTGTTCTCACGTTAATCGCCGCAATGGCCGTTTCTGCAATGTCCATATCCTGTTCAACGCTTCCTCCGCTGATGCCAAGACCCCCGAGGAGTAAACCCTCACGCCATAATGCGTACCCGCCACCGAAGGTGACGACTTTTCCCTGCATATGGCTTTCCAGACCGTAAAGCGCAGCGCCGGGTTGCACTGCCGATGTCAGCTCATGCGTGGCGGTTTTCATCGCCACGGCAGTCCAGGCCTTTTTGGGTGCCAGTTCGCTACTCACGAGTAAAGCGTCAGGCATGCGCCAGGCCACCATTTGGGTCCCGTTCGCATCAACAATGCTTATGACGACCGGAACCTGAAGTTCTTCTGCTCTCGTCACCGCAGCGCGAGTGAGTTGGTGGAGCTCCTGAAAAGACAGAGACATAGTCGGCTCCTTTATGGCTGGTGCTTGAACGGCAGCGAGATAGCGCTCAGCCACTTTCTGAATGATGTCGTTTTGATGTGCGTCATGATCTTCTGCCCGTGCAATTGCATATAAGCAGTCGGACAGGCGATTGATATAACGCATCAGCACGTGTCTGACGGATATCTCGGTGGAGAGCTCGACCAGTCGTCTCTCTGCGCGGCGTGCCAGCGTACGGGCAAAGTGCAGCCGGCTGGCGGCTTCGCTGCGGCCAGGTAGAATAAAGCTGCGCAGGGGCGGTACTCTTCCCATTGCGGTATCGATGGCCGCTTCCAGTGCCGCAATTTCTTCTGAGCTGATGTAGCGCTGCTCTGGCGTTGGTTCTTCGCTTTCGCTTGCCAGTTCGGCGCTGAACCAAAAAAGCTGCAGCTGGATATTCTCAAGTAACTGCCGGTGCTGCGGGTTTTTCGCTGCACAAATGCACAGACTTAGCGCCGCATTCAGTTCGTCCAGCGTACCGTAGGCTTCCACGCGTGGATGCGTTTTGCTCACGCGCTGTCCGGTAAAGAGGGCTGTTGTTCCTGCATCACCAGTGCGGGTATAAATCGCCATAGTTCCTCCTAACGAGAAAGCGTGTCGACAATGCCGACGATAGCCAGATCGATGGCCTCGTTAGGGCCAGAAAAAACGTGTCTGGCGCTGGATCCGCTGCTGAGTAATACCAGTTCGCCGGTCCCTGCGCCGACAGAATCAACAGCGACTTCATCTCCACTCACCGGGGATGCAGGAAGCTCTCCGTCAGCACTTACCCGACGTACCAGCAACAGTTTTTTTCCCACCAGTGATGGGGATTTTTGCGTGGAAACCACAACGCCTGTAACCCGGGCCAGATGCATAGCTCACTCCTGCTTAATTAGTTGGACATTTCGCAGACTGACTGCTTCCTGAGCCAGAGCCGTCACGACACACCGACGGCGCAACACCAGTACGCCATCCCTTAATTGGGCGACGTCGGCATAGCTGAGAAGCTTCTCAGGATGCAAAAAGATGATTCGTCCCCGTTCGTCATTGAACTCCAGCGGCAGACGTGCGAGTTTTTTCACGGGGATTGCGGGTAACAATCGGTGTTGTAGTGAAATTTTCACGCGGACTCCGCATGCTAGTGCGTCGTGAATCGTTACCACCGACATGTTGGCTGGGCAGCCTTCGGCAATTTGCTCCAGTAATGGCAGGTCCACTTGCTGGAGATGGAGCGACGAGTACTGGCAGCATACTGTCCGTGAATCGATTTCCCGTAACTGCGCGACGCTAAGAGTGAGCGTGCTTTCCGCGCGTTTTTTTAATCGGGAAACAACCTCCTCGATAATGCGTTGCAGCAGTTCGTTGTTCATCGTGAGGTCACCAGTGTGGCGAATGCCTGGGGATTATCAGCACCTGCAGCATTGGCTTCGTCTGTATCGATATGCATTTCGAGGCGCATATCCGGCGAAACGCGTACGGCGACGTTATCGAAAATCAGTCGACGTTCATCGCCATTAATGGCAACCGAGACTTTATCACCATGGGAAACCCGCAGAATCAGAGCATCGAGCGGAGACATATGGATATGCCGTTGGGCGACGATCACCCCAGATGCTAAGTCCAGTTCAGCAAATGGGCTGACGAGACGAATACCGGGTGTGCCCTGAATATTGCCCGACATCCGCAGCGGAGCAGCAATTCCCAACGTGCGGGCGTCGGTACGAGAAATTTCGACCTGGCTGGTACTGCGCAGCGGGCCGAGTAAACGCACATTTTTTAACTGACCTTTTGACCCCACCAGCGTGACAGTCTGCTCTGCTGCATATTGTCCCGGCTGCAGCAGCCCTTTTTTCTCACTAATGGGGTGATTGGGAAACAAGCGACCGTAATCTTCAGCGCACAGATGAATATGACGATTAGAGATCCCCAGCGGAATCGGGCGCTCGCGCATTTCATCCAGAACCTTAGCGACAGTGGTCTCCAGTTGCTGTTTATCCATTACGCTTCACCTCGTTTGCCAGAGTGAAGACAAAGCGTGCGCGGCTCGCCTTTTTGACGAGGGCAGGCAGGATCAAGACACAAATTGCAGCTAATCAACTCTGCATCTTGCGGTGCTTCGGGTACATCATGGTCTACAAATATCTCTTCATGCGGTACGGCTGGTATGGGTTCGGGCGTTGGCTCAGGCTCCAGGACAACGCTATGCGACAGGATCCCGTCCCCGGGTCTGGAAATGACTTTGTGAGCCACCAGTCCATCTCGCTGGTCAGCGAAACTGACACCGGTGGAAATGGCCGCCTGGACGGAGGCCACATCCCCGATTATCTTGATCACCGTCCAGCCTGAGCCGTTGGTTTTTTCGAGGCCCACCAGCGTGATGGAGGCGGCTTTCGCCATGACGTCCGCGCAACTGATGGCTAATGCCAGACCACTAACTTCAAGTAATCCCAGTGATTGCTTCACGCTGTGCTCCTTGGTTGCAACGACTTATGCGGATTTAGGTAAAATGGCTTCAACGTCGCTGTGCGGACGCGGGATAACGTGGCAGGATTTCACCTCACCAACGGCGCTTGCGGCTGCGCTTCCAGCATCTACGGCTGCTTTCACCGCGCCGACATCACCGCGAACCATAACGGTGATAAGGCCAGAGCCGATTTTTTCGTAACCAACCAACTGCACGTTTGCGGATTTCACCATGGCATCAGCGGCTTCAATAGCGCCGACAAGCCCTTTTGTTTCAACCAGTCCCAGTGCGTTATTCATACTGCTTTTCTCCTGTGGGTTATGAGTGGCATTCCCGGAACGGAATGCCTTTAACCAGCCGCGCAGCGTTGTTACCAATGCTGCGGCGATCGTGGCTATTTTGTTGATACGTCAGCGTAAAAAGTGGTGCTGACGTGGGTAAGTTTTTGTAGTGCACGACCAGTTTTTCGCGGCTACAGCCAATACCGACCAGCAATGGAGACTGGCAGGCGGCCAACCATGCGTTGTGGATAACGTCAGTTGAGCTACTCTCCTGAATCACAAAGGGAATCCCTTCTTCTTCAATACCCAGCAGTACGTCATTCCAGACGTCAGCACAGTCAGCACTAGTGAAGATAACGATGGCTGGTGTGGTGAGATTACTTTCCATGAGCGAATGCCTTATGCCAGGAGAGAATCAGTCCTGTCGCAACCGCATTGCGCGGACCTTCGGTACCACGAATGTTGCCGCGCCCGGCAACCAGTCGATAATGCGCCAGAGCATCGGTGACCAGCTGTGGAATTTCAAAATCCAGAGATGAGCCGCCAACCAGCACCACAAAGGGAATATCCCGAATGTTCCCGGTCGGACTGACCTGACGTAGCGCTCTGAGTGCGTTAGTAACGAAAACGCGCTCCTTGGCGCTTCGACGAATGGCCCGTACTTTCTCCAGCGCCAGTTCACCAGGCAGTGGCACCAGTTCATCGGGTTTCACTACGCACACGCGCGCAAAAACCGTTGGTGGGAGAGGCGTAGGGAAGAACTGAACGCTGCCGTCTTCGTGGCGAAGGTGGAACAAGCTCTCAACTTTCGCCAACGGATACTTTTTAATTTCTTCAGCGAGATAACGGTCATCCAGACCCAGTTCACGGGCAATGATCATCGTGACCATATCGCCTGCGCCTGCCAGGTGCGTGGCAATAATTTCGCCCTTAGGATTGATGATAGAAGCGTCGGTTGAACCCGCGCCGAGATCCAGAATAGCCAGTGGTCGTGTTGTGCCCGGAGTTGTTAAGGCTCCCAGAATGGCAGCTTCGGCTTCGGCCCCGCCAACCTGGACGTCAATGTTGAACTTTTGCTTGATCTCCTGGGCAATCATCGCCATTTGCAGGCGGTCTGATTTCACCATGGAGGCTATGCCGACAGCCTGCTCCAGCGAGAACTCACCGGCAAGTCCACCCGTCACACTGACGGGAACCGAGGTATCGACCGCCAGCAGATCCTGAATAAAAATTTCATGACTGGGTTTGTTGGTTAATTCAGCCATCGTCTGGCGCACATGCTCCAGCATGCCGCCAATATTGGTGCCAGCTTCTCCGGTAACGTTATCCAGTTTTGGGCATTCACCAACCTCTTTCATAATCGCTTCGGCGCCCGCGGCAACGTCGACCCGTACGGTACGACCCTGAGACTGTAGCTCCAGATTTCCGGCAGGAATCGCTCGCGCTTTCACATCACCTGACGGCGTTTTCACCACCACGGCTGAACGGTTGCCGATCAGCGCCCGTGCCATCGGAACAATGTTTTTAGTCTCATCGGCATTGAGGCCAAAGACAGTTGCAATGCCGTAGGGGTTAGAAAGGGTTTCAATGACCTTTCCTGGTACAGCGACCTCAATGGCAGCCAGCATCCCCAACGGGATGCGGTCGATATGAAGGACTTCATCGACGATGGGCAGGGGGTGAGTCAGACGATTGCTGACCAACACGCCATCGTCCTGCTGCAAAATAACGCCAGTTAACTGGTATCCAGCTCGGACGGAGGCATTAATCATCGTAGCGACATCGGCGAAATCAAATGCCGATGACACCACCAGAATATAGGGCGTATCCGCCGGGCGACTGAGAAGGTCTTCCGGCGTAATAGTGACGCCCACGCCTAACCCGACGCCGCCCGGTGTTTTAGGGTTATGGCCGATCATGGTGGATTCAGTGATGATGGTTTCGGTTATTGTTTCCATCGCCACGTCGCCAATGACCGGGGTGGCTTCGTTAATACGGATGAGCGAAATATCGCTGACATTGATACCGGCGTTTTTTGCCGCCAGCGTAAGGGCCTCCTGAATGCCAAACACATTACGTAATGTGCCCTTAATTCCGGTGGTTTCTGCCAGCGCGCTGCCGGTGATGCTCAGCACGCCAGACTCATCCAGAGTAGCCAGAGCGACTTCCGTTGATGAGTTGCCTATGTCAATGCCAGCTATATATCGCATGATCCTGTCCCTGAGTTAGTCGTCGCCTTTGAGTTTTTTACGCTCAACGTACAGCGCTGCCGCTTCACGAACGAAAGCTGCACAGATTTTTGCCTGATAACGATTTTCGAGATCGTCGGCGATAGCCATCAGCTCATCTTTTGTTGAGCGGTACGGGCGCAGCGCGTTGTAGATCTCAAGAATGCGATCGTCAGGAACAGCGGTTAGCTCGGCTGCGCGCTCGAAGTTCATCGCCAGCCTGTCACGTCCGGCATCTTTGGCAATTTCCGCCTGCAGGCGCAGTGTTTCAGGGGTGATGCGCATGTCCTGCGCGGTCACTTTGTTGCTCAGAACATTTTCAAGCGTGAAGTCGTCCAGCGTTTTGTTGGTCGCAGTTTTTACCCACTCAGGATGTTTATTCGCGAGAGGGTAATCCGTGACTTTCGCGGTATGTGCTGATGAACTCGCCGCGGGCGGAGTCGCGGACTCGCCTTGCAGGCTGTTCATCCGGCTCAACACATCCCGAACCATCGATTCAATTGCGTCGGTATTCATGGAGGTATCCTTTATCAAAGCGCCACGCGCAGTTCCTGCGGGTTTTTGCCTGTCACAACGTATTTGGTCTCTTTAATGTGCAGAATGGCTGATTTGGCCTGGTACTTAGGACGGGCCATCTGGTCATTCAAAGTAGGGACCGGTTGCGGAGATTCACGCTTGGCATAACGCGCGGCGTTTTTACCGATCTGACGATAGGTTTCCAGCGTCAGAAGCGGTGCCTGAGGGAACAGCTCCAGGTTTGAAAGCGGCGGTAACCCCTGCTGGTGGATAACCGTGGTACCTTTTGACTGGATGCCGATAGAGATCCCGGAACCGCTCAGACGGTTCCCCTCAACGGCGACAAACGCCACATCGGAGGATTTAAAGCAGCGGATAACGCGCGCTTTAATGCCTTCTTCTTCAATACCGGCAATCACTTCGCGCAAGATATTCTTATGCGGGATCCCTACGATATTGACGGTTTGCGAGAGCCCGAACGCCGGCCCTACGGCAATAATCACTTCGTCCTGTTGCTGGCCTTGTTTGGCTTCACCAATCTCGGTCAGAAAGCTGTCTCCCTGTGTCGCCGCAGCCTGAGGTGCGCTTGCCGCTGTAGATGCGCGGAAAGAGACGGGTTTGTCGCTGGTCTGCATTTCAGACAACACATCTTCAATTATCTGGCGCAGCAGTTTTTCATTAATTTCCATTTTTCACCCCTTAGCCAAGCTCGTTGGGATCAAGTGCGCCAGGGATGTTTTTGATCTCTTCCCAGCGTTCGCCTTGCAGGCGATAACCTGTTGCCGGACCGGCATAGTCGTTAACATCATTGACAGCGGATAGCACCTGTCCGTCGCCAACGATAATGGCGGAGGTATGCAGGTAATCCCCGGTTAACTTGGCTTTCTGGATGTTGAGCATGTCCTGAGCGACATCGGTAAATCCGCCCTGAGCTAGGGCTTTCACCACTTCCAGACCGTTACGGTTTTTATTGATGATCTCTTGTGCAAACTTGATGTCTTCAACGATGTTACGTTCCGGCATATCTTTCGAACCGTGGGCGTAAGTCGCAGCTTCCACTTCTTCATCAGTGATTGGTGGTAATCCCATCCCGGCAAAGACGGCCTGCAGCGCACGTGCCGCTTTGTTACGAATGGCGATAACGTCTTCTTCCCGAACCGGGCGCAGACCACCGTCTACTTTCAGGTCACGCTGGAGAACGTTGTAGTCGTCAAAATCTTCAGCATCTTCGTTCGAACCCGCAAACATGTTGTCGTAGTTCGGCACCGCGGAATAACCAGAAGAAATGAAGTCAGTACCCGGCAGGAACTGCATCAGCAGACGAGCAGTACGACGCATATCCGAGTGGGTAAAGGTTTGGTCGTTGCTGGAGGCGCATTCCAGATCCAGAGAGGAACAAATCAGGTTTTCAGCCAACACTGCACGAATGCCTGACGGCACGGCGGAAGGGACACCGATGCAGCTTACTGAACCGTTTTGCAGGCCCTGTACGCCCGCAGCTTTGGTGATGTAAATGCAGCGGGCTTCCAGATAAAGCATCGATTTGCCTTCGGCGTAACCCATCTGAACTTCTGAGCCAGAGCCGGAGGTAAAGCGCATTTTCAGACCACGGGAAGCATAGGACGAGGCGAGGAAGCCTTTCGACCATGGCGTGTCATCGCCGTCGGTAAAGACGGGTTCAGTACCATAGACGGAGATGGTTTCCGCGTAGCAGGTGTGGCCTAGCATGCCGAGTTTAAGTTCGGTAGCTTCTTCCAGCGAGCACTGGGTTAATACGCCTGGGCGTCCAACCTGTGAGCCGACTAACAGCGCAATGGCGTTAAATGGCGCATAACGCGCAACGGCAACGGTTGTTTCCTGTTCGTCAAACCCGCGCCATGCGCCTTCAGCGGCATCAGCGGCAATCTGCACCGGGTTATCTTTGACGTTTGTGACGTGCGCTTGTTGAGAGGGTGTACGACGAGCGCGCATTTTCTGCATCGCCATCATCATCTCAACGACGTTCATATGGGACACCACTTCGACAATTTTTGCCGGCGTCATTGCGGTGGTCAGCGGCACTATGTCTTTGCGCTTTACGTTAGGGTCGCAAAGCATATTGGCCAGTTTGACCGAGTCCATCGCCATGACCTCTTCAGCGCGCGCCAGGTTAATGCCATAGCGGGCAATGAAATGGTCGATTAAGTCAAATTCACTGGCGGATTTACCGTCCAGTTCAGTGACTGTACCGTTGACGATTTTAATCGACGGTTTGGGGTCGTTCGGGCTTTCCATCGCAATGAAGCCTTCTTCGATCCACTCCTTAACGAAACCATCCTGATTCACAGGGCGCTTCGCCAGTGCTTCAAATCTTTTCGATCTCATGAATCAGCCTCACTGATATCAGATGTAGGACGGACGATCGTTTTTCGGCTCTGAGCCGAGGGTCCCGAGTACGGTTTTACCGATTTCACGGGCGGAGATAACGGCCTGACGAACAGCGCCAGAGTCACCCGAAATAACCAGAATGGCTTCGTTACTGAAGCTGGTGCCATGAGCAGGGGAGCTGTAGGCCACAACTTCCACGTTGGCGGATTTCAGGGCCGTATCGGCCATCAGGACACCAACGGATGCTGGCGCGCCGACGATAACGCCACAGGCACGGCCAATCGGTGCGCCAAAGGCTTTTTCCAGCGCGTAGCTGGCGCGTGCGGTGTACTGCATTTCGATGTGACCGGCTTCGTTGGCATAAACATCGCCAAAGGTGCGATCAAGTTCTTTCAGTGCGACTTCAATGCCACGTTTCACGTCGGAAACATCGTTGCCACCAAGGATAATCAGCGAGCCATGACCTGCGCCGCCTTTGGTATCACGTGGTAACTCAATACTGACGACTTCAGTATTGGTGGCTTTTACCGCTTCATCGGCGGCCATGATGTGCGGGCCAGCGCCAGTACGGGCACCAAGGATGCCAATGGAGCGATACCGTTTTTCAAGTTTCATTGCGTCCAGTAGGGCGCTGTCTACGTTGGCGATTACCAGACCGACGGTGTCGCCAATCGCGGTACCGACAAACTCCGTTAAACTGCAGCTTTTCTCTGCCATAGCCGTTTCTCGTGTTGGAGGATTATTTTCAGGGATAGCCTGCTGTTCCGGCGTTGCCACGCGAGCAATCACCTGCGCCATGATCTGTTCAACCAGCTCATTGCTGCTCATTAGCTAATTCCCTTCGGTAAGATTTTTTCTACATCGGTATGCGGGCGTGGGATGACGTGTACGGCTTTCACTTCTCCCACATTACGGGCTGCGGCGGCACCTGCATCTGTTGCTGCTTTGACTGCGCCGACATCGCCACGGACAATGACTGTTACCAGCCCCGAACCAATTTTTTCGTAGCCGACCAGCATTACATTGGCTGACTTCACCATTGCATCTGCGGCCTCTATGGCTGCAGTTAAGCCTTTGGTTTCTACCATTCCTAACGCTTCTTGTTGCATAAAGACCTCGCCTGGGTTGTCCCGATTTTCATGACTATAAAAAGAAGCGAGGAAAAAGAATGGCTGAGTTGAAAGTAAGAGTGAAAAAATAGTGGGGTTATGGTGAGATAAAATTGCCATATATCATTATAACAATTTGTTTTTGTTGGTTATTTTTAGTTTAGGTAATGTGACTATTTGGTTATGTTAATTCCATATTTACACTTTTCCGAGTGACAGTTTAAATATCATTTGCTATGCGAGAAAAATGAAATTGTGATGATCGTTTGAAAATGGAATTCTGCTGTTCGCAATATTTTATTATTTTGAAAATGTACTTTTAATAGGGTAAATCCTCGTTTTACCGCCTGCTTTAATAAAGGTGATAGCAAGAATTTGCTATCACAACACGATTTTTAAGGGCATGTCGCTTGCAGATTGCCAACAATTTGCCGATACAGATTTTTATAGTAAGCCTTGAAGTAATCTTCCTGCCAGCAAGGAGTCCGCTGGTAAAGACACGAACTCTGCTTAGAAGGTGTCACAATGAACGATTCACTAAGAGCGCAATGTATTGCTGAGTTTTTGGGTACCGGACTATTTTTGTTTTTTGGTATTGGGTGCCTGAGCGCCCTGAAGGTCGCGGGTGCCAGTTTGGGATTGTGGGAGATCTGCATCATATGGGGCTTGGGGATCTCGCTTGCAGTTTACCTGACAGCCGGGATTTCTGGGGCCCATCTCAATCCTGCTATTACCATCGCACTTTGGTTGTTTGCCTGTTTTCCGGGTCGTAAGGTACTACCTTATTCTGTCGCTCAGATAGCGGGGGCCTTTGGTGGCGCTATGCTGGCCTATTTGTTGTACGGCAGCTTATTTATTGAGTATGAATCAGCCCATCAAATGGTACGCGGTAGTCTGGAAAGCCTGCAACTTGCCAGCATTTTTAGTACGTATCCTGCCGCCGCACTGAGTGTCTGGCAGGCCGCACTGGTCGAAGTGGTGATTACCTCCATTCTGATGGGGATGATTATGGCGCTAACGGATGACGGTAACGGTGTTCCCAAAGGCCCGTTAGCACCACTGCTGATTGGTATTCTGGTTGCTGTTATCGGCGCATCAACCGGTCCACTTACCGGTTTTGCGATGAACCCGGCACGTGATTTTGGTCCTAAATTGTTTGCCTGGATGGCCGGGTGGGGTGATGTTGCGATGACCGGGGGGCGTGATATCCCATATTTCATTGTGCCGATTGTGGCTCCCATCATCGGCGCCTGTGCGGGCGCAGCAATTTATCGTTATTTTATTGGCAAAAATTTACCGTGTAATTCGTGTAAGTTGGAGGAAAACGAGAGCTAGCTTCACGAAAGATGTTTATTATTGAAAGGTAAAAACTGTTTTCGTGATCCGGTTTCCTGAACGGCTTAAAAAGTCTCCCAACAATGGGAGACTTTTGTTATGTTCAATGCTGACTTTCATCAGAGCGCTGGATCGCGAGATGAAAATGAATGTGTGAATAATATGTTTTATTTATAACAATAAATTAACTGAGAGGTTTTATCATGATTTCTGCGAGTGCCCTGAACTCAGAACTCATTAATAAAATCGCACAGGATTTTGCACAGGCCACCAGTCTGGCTGTTGTGGTTGTCAATATTCACGGTGATGAAATTTCTGAGCTTTTTAATTTCACTCCTTTTTGCCAGTTGATGCGCCAGCATCCTCAGCATAGTACGCGTTGTCGTATGAGCGACCGCTGTGGAGGGTTGGAAGCCTCTAAATCCGATCAACCCTGCATTTATCGCTGCCATGCCGGACTTACCGATTTCTCAATTCCGCTGGTCATCGCGGGACACCTGGTAGGATTTGTGCTTTGTGGACAAGTACGCTTAAGTAACGATGTTGGCCTCGTTGATATTCTGAACGTCGATGACCGCTGGCAAGCCGATCCCGAACTGGTCAACGAGTTCCGTAATGTACCTGAAATGGACTATTCTCGAGTCATTGCTTCAGCGGATTTACTCAAGCTCATCGTCGAAAATTGCCTTAAGAAACAACTTAATTTTGTTGTTATCAAAGATAACCCGCAGCAGTCAGAGCCGGTACGCGCTAACCGTAGTACCAACCCTCATGACAGTAAAATGAAAAAAGCCCTGCGTTATATTGATGCACATTTATCAGACGATCTGCGTCTGGAAGATGTTGCCTCTCATGTTTTCCTTAGCCCGTACTATTTCAGCAAATTGTTCAAAAAATATCAGGGTATTGGTTTTAACGCATGGGTAAACCAGCAAAGAATGGCCAGTGCCAAAGAGCTGCTTTGTCACAGTGACTGGAGTATAGCCAGCATTGCGCGTAATTTAGGCTTTTCGCAAACAAGTTATTTTTGCAAAGTTTTCCGCCAGACCTATCAGGTTACGCCGCAGGCATTTCGCCAGCAAATAAATGTCATTTCACGCGGTGAATCCGCTTAAATAGCAATATTTTGCTATTGCCGATTTTTGATATCGGGCGCTATGTTAGTCATTATAAAATGAAATGTGACAACAGCAGTCAATAAATTGTCATAGCGCAACAAAATAATGGTATTAGAGGGATAAACTGCACCAGTTTTTATTTTTGTGATGAGATACAGTGTCTGTGTGAATGATTTTCTTTATTCTTAGCTGATACTTTCATTCAAAAAGTGAACGTGTGAATAAGTGGGTTAAGGCCAGAAAATTGGCTGAATGAACTCGGAAAGATATTAAATTGAATTATTGTCATGAGGTCGTGAATTTACCTCATAACAGAGAGCTTAATTAACCAGGCTCTTGAACTGACAGGTTTGCCACATTTGTGGTAGGGAAGGGGGTGAGAATCCCCCGCAGCCCCCGCTGCTGTGATGCTGACGACCCCGTATGGACCACTGATCGCAAGATTGGGAAGGACGGGTGAGGATGACGCTAAGCCAGAAGACCTGCCTGTCAGTGACTACCAACAACTTCGGTGGGAAGTGGGTGGTTCAGATGCATACAGTCGAGAGACTGGGTATCTCTACACCCCTACCACCCTGAACAGGATCAGGGTATGGCGGCCAATTTTCACGCATTTGTTCTTGCAGGTACCGGAAGCGGCTGTGGTAAAACCACGGTGACGCTGGGCTTGTTGAGCTTGTTGAAAAAACGCGGTTTGCGCGTCCAACCTTGCAAAGTGGGTCCTGATTACCTTGATACCGGCTGGCATACAGCGGTATGCGGTACCGCTTCCCGCAATCTTGATAGCTTCATGCTTCCCGTCCCCACGCTGAACGCTCTATTCAACGAGCAGATGCAACATGCGGATATCGCCGTTATTGAAGGTGTGATGGGGCTGTATGACGGCTATGGTACCGATCCAAACTACTGCAGCACCGCCGCGATGGCTAAACAGTTAGGCTGTCCGGTCATCTTACTGGTTGATGGCAAAGCCGTTTCCACTTCAATCGCCGCAACGGTAATGGGTTTTCAGCATTTTGATCCCACCCTGAACATCGCCGGCGTTATTGTTAATCGGGTTAACAGCGAAACGCATTACCAGTTACTGAAAGTCGCAATCGAACGTTACTGCGATGTACCCGTCTTGGGCTACGTACCCCGTATGGAGGGCGTTGCCCTTCCCGAACGTCATCTGGGTTTAGTAACCGCACGTGAGTCGGTTATCAATCAGCAACCGTGGCAGGCTTTTGCCGCGATGCTGGAGCAAACCCTTGATATCGACGCGCTGCTGACACTAAGCCAGTCAACCAATCCTCCTGCTGGCGAATGGCCCGCGCTGCCTGCCGCAGACGCCGGAGCAGGGCTAACGGTTGCCATTGCCGATGACGAAGCCTTCAACTTCTACTACCCGGATAACATTACGCTGCTGGAACGTACGGGGCTAAATATTGTTCGTTTTAGCCCGTTGCACGACACCTGTTTGCCGGACTGTCAGATGATCTGGTTAGGTGGAGGATATCCTGAGCTACACGCTGCGGCGCTGGCTCGCAATGTCTCGATGCTGAATCAACTGCGAGAGGCACATCAACGTGGCGTCGCGATTTATGCAGAGTGCGGCGGGCTGATGTATCTCGGCAGTTCGCTTGAGGACAGCAACGGCGATACCTGGCTGATGGCGGATATCATTCCCGGCCACAGCAAAATGGGGAAACGTCTGACCCGATTTGGCTACTGCGAAGCGCAGGCCGCGCAGCAAACATTGTTAGCTGCAGAAGGCGAAGTGCTGCGCGGACATGAATTCCACTACTCCGATTTTACCCCTGAAACGCCAGCGGTAATGAACTGTCGCAAAGTGCGCGATGGTAAAACGCTGCAAGCCTGGTCCGGCGGCTGGCAGGTCGGAAACACCTTCGCCAGCTATCTACACGTTCATTTTGCTCAACGTCCGCAGATGCTTAACCATTGGCTGGCAGCTGCGAGGAGTGCGCTATGACGATCCTTGCGTGGTGTGTTGCCTGGCTGCTTGATTTTATCATCGGCGATCCGCAGAACTGGCCGCATCCGGTGCGCTGGATTGGCAATCTGATTTCTGCCGTGCAGCGAGTTATTCGGCGTTATTGCCATAGCGACCGTGCGCTGCGCATCGGCGGCGCGGTGATGTGGATTGTGGTGGTTGGTCTGACCTGGGCGGTGTCCTGGGGCGTGCTGGCACTGGCAGAATCTATTCATCCCTGGTTGGGGTGGGTGGTAGAGGTATGGATGATCTTTACCGTGCTGGCCGGGCGCTGCCTGGCAAAGGCCGCGCAGGATGTCGAACGTCCTCTACGTGCCGGTGACCTTGCTCAGAGTCGGGAGAAATTGTCATGGATTGTGGGGCGTGATACCTCACAGCTGCAACCGCAGCAGATCAATCGCGCGGTGGTGGAAACCGTGGCTGAAAACACCGTAGACGGCATTATCGCGCCGTTGTTCTTTCTCCTCCTCGGCGGTGCGCCCCTGGCGATGGCCTACAAAGCGGTAAACACCCTTGACTCCATGGTGGGCTACAAACATGAAAAATACCGCGCTATTGGTATGGTCAGCGCGCGTCTGGACGATGTCGCGAACTTTATTCCTGCAAGACTGAGCTGGCTGTTGCTGGGCGTGGCGGCATTTTTATGTCGTAAAGACGGCTCGCGAGCTTTACAGATTGGCTGGCGCGATCGCTACAACCACAGCAGCCCAAACTGTGCATGGTCAGAGGCATCCGTAGCCGGGGCATTAGGCATTCGGCTGGGTGGTCCTAATGACTACTTTGGCGAGCGCGTTGAGAAACCGTGGATCGGTGATGCTCAACGTGACATTTCGGTAGACGACATTTCCCATACGATTCGACTGATGTGGGTGGCATCGACGCTGGCACTGGCGCTGTTTATTGCGCTGCGGTGGCTGTGGGTCGGTGTAGCCTGAGGACAACATAATGCAATACATCCAGCAACCCCAGGCGATTGAAGCCAAAAGTTTCGACATTATTGGCGAGATCATCCGTGAAACCCGTCCGGACTATCAGTTTGCCAGTCCGTTACATGAAGCCATTATCAAGCGGGTTATTCACACGACGGCAGATTTCGACTGGCTGGACATTCTGTGGTTTTCCAGTGATGTGCTGGAGCAGTTTTGTGCGGCGCTTAGCCGTTCGAGCGTGATTTATACCGATACCACGATGGCGCTTTCCGGGATCAATAAAACGCTTCTGGCAAAATTCGGCGGTGAATGCCGCTGCTACATCAGCGACCCGCGGGTTGTGCGTACGGCAAAAGAGCAGGGTATTACCCGGTCCATGGCGGCAGTCGACATTGCGGTGAAGGAAGAGGGGGAAAAGCTGTTTGTCTTTGGCAACGCGCCGACTGCGCTGTTCCGCCTGCTTGAGCATGATGTTGCCGTCAGCGGTGTGGTGGGTGTACCGGTCGGATTCGTTGGTGCTGAAGAGTCGAAAGATGCCCTGACCCAAAGCAATTTGCCCGCCATTGCAGCGTTAGGCCGCAAAGGGGGAAGCAATGTCGCCGCCGCTATCGTCAACGCCATGCTTTATCACATGCAGGGGGCGCGATGAGCGAGGCCTTCGATACGCCGGTGTGGCACAACGGTAAAGCGCTGCGTAAAGGGTATACCACGGGATCGTGCGCCACGGCGGCGGCAAAAGTTGCCGCGTTGATGGTATTGCGCCAACACCTCATCCATCAGGTTTCCATCGTGACGCCTTCCGGGGTGACGCTGTGCCTGAACGTGGAGTCACCGCATATCGAAGGGCAGCAGGCAATAGCGGCCATCCGCAAAGACGGTGGAGATGATGTGGACGCCACCCACGGCATGCTGATTTTTGCCCGTGTGACGTTAGACGATAGTGGCGTGATTGCCTTACAGGGCGGTGAAGGGGTCGGTACGGTAACCCGCAAAGGGATTGGCCTGCCGGTGGGCAGTTCGGCGATTAACCGTACACCTCGCCAGACCATTGAATCTGCCGTCCGCGAAGCGATTGGCCCAAATCGTGGGGCGCAGATTGAAATCTTCGCGCCAGAAGGCGAAGAACGGGCGCAAAAAACCTACAACTCTCGCCTTGGCATTCTTGGCGGCATTTCGATTATCGGCACCACGGGTATTGTCACGCCGATGTCAGAAGAGAGCTGGAAGCGTTCACTGTCGCTTGAGCTGGAAATTAAGCGGGCGGCAGGGCTGGAGCGTGTTGTACTGGTGCCGGGAAACCACGGCGAGCGTTTTGTGCGCGAGCAGATGGGTATCGACACCCAGGTTGTGGTCACCATGAGCAACTTTGTCGGTTACATGATTGAAGAAGCCGTACGTCTGGGGTTCCGACAAATCGTACTGGTGGGGCACCCCGGTAAGCTCATCAAAATCGCGGCGGGGATCTTCCACACTCATAGCCATATTGCCGATGCCCGCATGGAAACGCTGGTGGCTCACCTCGCGCTACTTGGCGCACCGCTGGAACTGCTGACGTTGGTCAGCGAGTGCGATACCACCGAAGCGGCGATGGAACATATCGAGGCGTACGGTTTCCAGCACATTTATGACCATCTGGCTCAGCGCATTTGTATGCGTGTCCTGCAAACATTGCGCTTTACCAAAAATCCACCGACCTGCGATGCCATCATGTTTTCTTTTGATAATCAGGTTCTTGGAAGTAATCGTCCGGTCGCAGAAATTGCTGAGGAGATGCAATGTTAACCGTTGTAGGGATGGGCCCCGCCGGTTTGCATTTGATGACGCCTGCCGCACGAGAAGCGGTCGCGACGGCGGATGTTCTGGTCGGTGGAAAGCGGCATTTGCAGCAATTCCCGGATTTTGCCGGTGAACAGTTTGCTCTTGGCGCCAATATCCCGGAACTCCTGAGCTGGATTAGCGCGCACCAGGAGAAGCATGTTGTGGTACTGGCGTCTGGCGATCCCCTGTTTTACGGCATCGGGACGCGCATGGTGGCGCATTTTGGTATTGAGAATGTGCGGATTATTCCCGGCATTAGTGCGGTGCAGTACCTGTGCGCGCAGTCCGGTATTGATATGAACGATATGTGGCTGACCAGTAGCCATGGCCGCAGCGTCTGTTTTGATGAGCTGGCGCGACATAACAAGGTGGCGATGGTGACTGATGCGCTGTGTGGCCCGCGTGAAATCGCGCAGCAGCTCATTGCCCGAGGCAAGGGGCATCGCTGGATGGTGATTGGCGAAAACCTGGCGATGGAAAACGAACAGATCCATTTCCTGCCTGTGCGTGAAGTTAACGCTGAATATGACATGAATGCAGTGGTGATCCTTGATGAAAGATGAGCTGTTTCTGCGTGGAGAGAAAGTGCCGATGACCAAAGAAGCGGTACGCGCACTTGCCCTCTCAAAACTTGAATTACACCGCGCCAGTCACCTGATTGATATTGGTGCCGGAACCGGCAGCGTGTCGATAGAGGCGGCGTTGCAATATCCCGGATTACGTGTAACGGCCATCGAACGTAACCCGGCTGCGCTCAGGTTGCTGGATGAAAACCGCCAGCATTTTGCCTGCGCAAATATCGATATTTTTCCCGGCGTTGCTCCCATGACCATCGCGGAAAAAGCCGATGCCATTTTTATGGGCGGCAGCGGCGGCCATCTGACCGAACTGATTGACTGGTCGATGCGCCAATTGCATCCCGCAGGGCGTTTGGTGATGACGTTTATCCTCCAGGAAAACCTCAACACCGCGCTGGCACATCTGGATCATCTTGGCGTACAGGGAGTGGATTGCCTGCAGCTACAGGTTTCCTCGCTTACCACGCTTGGCAATGGTCACTATTTTAAACCGAATAACCCCGTATTTGTTATCGCCTGTCAGAAGGAAGGAAACCATGTCTGAGATTTTTGATCCCCGTAGCGTGTGGTTTGTTGGCGCAGGTCCTGGCGATCGCGAGCTGATTACCCTCAAAGGTTACCGGTTGCTGCAGCAGGCGCAGGTTGTTATCTACGCCGGATCGCTGATTAACACTGAATTGCTGGAGTATTGCCCTGCCGGTGCTGAATGTCACGACAGTGCCGAACTGCATCTGGAGCAGATCCTTGATCTGATGGAAGCCGGAGTGAAAGCGGGCAAGACCGTTGTGCGCCTGCAAACCGGCGATGTCTCGTTGTACGGTTCCGTACGCGAGCAGGGTGAGGAGCTGACCAAACGCGGGATTGACTGGCAGGTGGTGCCCGGCGTCAGCGCGTTCCTCGGCGCGGCGGCAGAGCTGGGCGTTGAGTATACCGTGCCCGAAGTTTCACAGAGCCTGATCATTACGCGCCTGGAAGGGCGCACGCCGGTCCCCGAGCGCGAACAGCTGGAGTCGTTTGCCAGCCACCAGACATCAATGGCTATTTATCTTTCCGTCCAGCGCATTCATCGGGTGGCTGAGCGTCTGATTGAAGGCGGCTATCCGGCGACCACGCCCGTGGCGGTGATCTATAAAGCGACCTGGCCGGAAAGTCAGACCGTGCGCGGGACCCTGGCGGATATTGGCGACAAGGTTCGCGATGCGGGCATCCGTAAAACGGCCCTTATTCTGGTCGGTAATTTCCTGGGCTCGGAGTATCACTACTCCAAACTCTATGCGGCGGACTTTAGCCATGAATACCGTAAAGCCTGAGTCAATTGCGCTTTTTTGCCTGACTCCTGGTGGCGTTGTGCTGGCGAAACGTTTGGCAGCCATGCTGCCGGTTACCTGTTTTACCAGTGAAAAGCTGCTGGAGGAGGGGTTTATTCCCTTTGAAAACGGCTTTGCGAATACCGCCCGCGAAGCGTTTACGAATTACTCGGCGCTGATTTTTATCGGTGCGACCGGCATTGCGGTGCGCGTACTGGCCCCGCTGGTCAATGACAAATTCTGCGATCCGGCGGTGGTGGTCATTGATGAACGTGCCCAGCATGTCATCAGCCTGCTCTCCGGTCACGCGGGCGGTGCCAATGCGTTGGCGCGTTATCTGGCGGGCATGTTGGGCGCTGACCCGGTTATCACTACCGCGACGGATGTGAACGATATGGCGGCACTGGATACGCTGGCATTCCAGTTGAATGCGCGGATGAGTGATTTCCGTTCGGCGGTGAAAATCGTGAATCAGATGCTGGTCAGCAATAAGCGGGTTGGTCTGTGGTGGGATGACGAACTGACGCAGGATGTCAGCCATTGCGACCGGCGCGGATTTATCACGGTTACCGATCTCAACCAGCTCCCTGAACTGGATGCGTTGGTGTGCATCACCTTACGCACCAATTTACCTGACCTGCCTGTTCCGCACTGGAAGCTGGTGCCACAGCGGGTTGTGGCCGGAATTGGCTGTCGCCGTGATACGCCGTTCCCTCTGCTGGCTGCGCTGCTTGCCCGGCAACTTGAAGCTCAACAGCTCGATCCGTTGGCACTAAAAGCGATTGGCAGCATCACGCTGAAAAAGGATGAACAGGGACTTATCCAACTGGCTTCGTGCTGCCGCGTTCCTTTCGAAACCTTTACTGCTGACGCGCTGCGTGAGCATGAGCACCGTTTTCCAGCCTCATCGTTTGTTCGCAAAACGGTGGGTACAGGAAGCGTTTCCGGTCCTGCAGCCTGGCTGTTGAGCCACGGAAAACTGTTGGGCGAGACCCTGCGAGAACAGGGCGTCACTATCACTTTGGGAGTTTCACACTGATGTTAAGCGTAATTGGAATTGGCCCTGGCTCGCAGGCAATGATGACCATGGAAGCCGTTGAAGCACTGCAGGCAGCGGAAATCATCGTTGGCTATAAAACCTACACCCATCTGGTAAAAGCGTTCACGGGTGACAAGCAGGTGATCAAAACCGGAATGTGCAAAGAGATTGAACGCTGCCAGGCGGCGATCGAACTGGCACAGGCGGGTCACAACGTGGCGCTGATCAGTAGCGGTGACGCGGGGATTTACGGTATGGCCGGGCTGGTGCTCGAACTGGTCAGCAAGCAAAAGCTGGATGTTGAGGTCAGGCTAATCCCTGGCATGACCGCCAGCATTGCCGCGGCCTCTTTGCTGGGCGCGCCGCTAATGCACGACTTCTGCCACATCAGCTTAAGCGATCTGTTAACGCCATGGCCGGTTATCGAAAAACGCATCGTTGCCGCCGGTGAGGCAGACTTTGTTATCTGTTTCTACAACCCGCGCAGTCGGGGTCGCGAAGGTCATCTGGCGCGCGCATTTGAGCTGCTTTCCGCCAGCAAAAGCGCACAAACGCCGGTGGGTATTGTGAAGTCTGCCGGACGTAAAAAGCAGGAAAAATGGTTAACCACGCTCGGTGAAATGGATTTCGAACCGGTTGATATGACCAGCCTTGTGATCGTGGGTAACAAAACAACCTATGTTCAGGACGGCCTGATGATCACACCACGAGGTTATGTGCTGTGAATTACGGTGATGTGCTGGTCATGGGCGGTACGAGCGATGCGCGCATGCTGTGCCAGCAACTGGATGCGGCAAACGTGGCCTACACCCTGTCAGTTGCAACCCCAACAGGGAAACAACTGGCGGGAGACATCAAAGGCCAGGTGCGCTGCGGGCGTCTGGAGCGCGAACAAATGATTGCCTGGCTACAGGAAAATCGGACGCGCTGGGTGATCGATGCCTCACATCCGTACGCCGAGGTGGTGAGCCGCAACATCATGAGCGCCTGCGAAGCGGCGGGCGTACTGCTGAGCCGCTACCAGCGCCCTGAGCAGTTGAGTGGTTTAACTCACCCGCACCTGTATACCGTACAAAGCATTCCGCAAGCCTGTGAGGTGGCGCGACGCTTCGGCGATCGTGTACTGCTGACGACCGGCAGTAAAGATCTGGCCATCTGGCGCGAAGGGTTGCCTGAAAAAACGCTGCTGGCGCGCGTTCTGCCTGTTCCTGAGGTCATTCAGCAATGCGCGGATCTGGGATTTGGCGTCGGTGAAATCTTCGCACTGTGCGGGCCATTTAGCGCCGAGTTCAACGCCGCGTTTTATCGTCAGTGTCAGGCTGATGTGGTGATCACCAAAGCATCTGGCGCTGAAGGTGGTTATCAGGAAAAAGTTCAACCCTGTCTGGATGCCGGTATCCCCTGCATCGTGATTACACGTCCGGCACCGTTGGTGACGGGAGAAGAGTTACTGGTAAGTCAGGCCGCCTTTGGGGCGCGTTTAACGCGCTGGCTGGCCACTGCTTAAGGAGTTTGAGATGAAAAAGGCGCTTCTGGTGGTCAGCTTTGGCACCAGCTATCACGACACCTGCGAGAAAAATATCGTGGCCTGTGAGCGCGATCTTGCAGCTAGCTGCCCTGACCGCGACCTGTTCCGGGCGTTTACCTCCGGGATGATAATCCGCAAGCTCAAGCAGCGCGACGGCATTGAAATCGACACGCCGCTGCAGGCGCTGCAAAAACTGGCGGAGCAGGGGTATCAGGATGTAGCTATTCAGTCGCTGCACATTATTAATGGTGACGAATACGAAAAAATTGTCCGCGAAGTGCAAAGTATGCGTCCGCTGTTTTCACGCCTGACGCTCGGCGTACCGCTGCTGAGCAGCCATGAAGATTACGCACAGTTGATGCTGGCGCTGCGACAGCAGATGCCGGCGCTTGGCGAAAGTGAAAAAGTGGTCTTTATGGGACACGGTGCCAGCCACCATGCTTTTGCCGCCTATGCCTGTCTCGATCATATGATGACGGCGCAGCGCTTTCCCGCGCGGGTTGGGGCGGTGGAAAGCTATCCGGAAGTGGATGTGCTGATTGAAAGTTTATCTCAGGAAGGGGTGACGGCGGTGCATCTGATGCCGCTGATGTTAGTCGCTGGCGACCATGCCATCAACGATATGGCCTCCGACGAAGATGATTCCTGGAAAACGTTGTTCAATGCAGCAGGGATACCGGCTACGCCGTGGCTTAGTGGTCTGGGTGAGAACCCAGCGGTTCGCGCCATGTTCGTGGCACATTTACAGCAGGCGCTTAATGTGGCGCTGGAGGAAGCAGCATGAGCGGAAAACTGTATGCACTGAGCACCGGGCCAGGTGCTTCCGACTTGATTACCGTGCGTGCCGCACGCACGCTGGGCGAGCTGGATATTCTCTATGCGCCTGCCGGGCGTAAAGGCGGCGACAGTCTGGCATTGTCGATTGTACGTGAGTATATCGGTGAACAGACCGAAGTCCGCTGCTGTCATTTTCCTATGAGTGCCGATAGCGCTGAAAAAGAGGCCGTCTGGGATGAAGTTGCTGCCGCGCTGGTTCAGGAAGTCGAGGCCGGTAAGCAGGTGGGGTTTATCACTCTCGGCGATGCGATGCTGTTCAGCACCTGGGTCTTTTTACTTCAGCGTATTGGTTGTCCTGACTGGCTGGAAATCGTTCCTGGCGTCACGTCTTTCGCCGCGATTGCCGCGCGTTCCAAAACGCCGCTCGCTATGGAACAGCAGTCACTGGCGGTGGTCTCCTGTACCGCACCGGAAGCGGAAATCCAGCAGGCATTAAAACAGCATGACAGTCTGGTGTTGATGAAAGTGTACGGTCGTTTTGCGCGTATTAAAGCGCTGCTACAACAAGAGGGTTTGTTGGACTGTGCATTAATGATGTCTGAAGCCACGCTGCCAGGTGAACAGTGCTGGCGTCATCTCGATGAGGTGAGCGACGATCAGCCGCTGCCTTATTTCTCGACCATTCTGGTCAATAAACAGTGGGAGTATGCACAATGAAGCTTGAACAACAGCTAAAACAGCTGTCTTTCAGCGGGTTGGCTGCGGCGCTATTACTGATGATTGTTCCTGAACAAGCGTTCGCCATGCACATTATGGAAGGTTTCTTGCCGCCGATGTGGGCGCTGGCCTGGTGGCTGCTGTTTTTACCCTGCCTTTGGTACGGACTGGTACGTCTGCGCCAAATCGTGCAGGAGGATAACCACCAGAAGGTTTTGCTGGCCCTGTGTGGCGCTTTTATTTTTGTGCTGTCGGCGCTGAAAATTCCTTCCGTTACTGGAAGCTGCTCACATCCTACCGGTGTAGGCCTGGCGGTTATCCTGTTTGGACCGGGCGTGGTAGCCATCCTTGGTGCGATTGTCCTGCTGTTCCAGGCTCTGCTGCTGGCGCACGGTGGTTTGACGACGCTCGGCGCGAACGGCATGTCGATGGCGGTAATTGGCCCGGTAGTGGGTTACATGGTGTGGAAAATGGCCTGCCGTGCAGGGCTGCGTCGTGATGTCTGCGTCTTCCTGTGCGCGATGTTGGCGGATCTCGTCACCTATTTCGTGACCTCGGTGCAGTTGGGCGTTGCGTTCCCGGATCCGTCCGCTGGCGCTACCGGCTCAATCATCAAGTTCATGGGGATTTTCTGCCTGACGCAGATCCCAATTGCGATAGCGGAAGGGTTACTTACCGTGCTGATTTACGATCAGCTAACCAAACGCCAGTTGATAACCGCACAAGGGCATTAACGATGAAAAAGACGCTGATTATATTGGGCATGGTAGTGGCGCTGGTGATCCTGCCGTTCTTTATCAACCACGGTGGGGAGTACGGCGGTTCAGATGGTGAGGCGGAAAGCCAGATTCAGGCTATTGCCCCGCATTATGAGCCCTGGTTCCAGCCGTTGTATGAACCCGCAAGCGGTGAAATTGAAAGTCTGCTGTTTACGCTCCAGGGATCGCTTGGCGCAGCCGTGATTTTCTATATCCTGGGTTACACCAAGGGCAGGCAACGCCGTGATGACCGGGCTTGACAGGCTTAGCTATCAAAGCCGTTGGGTTCATGTCTCGCCGGTGCGGAAATTTCTGCTCTGGCTGGTGATGATGATTCTGGCGTTTACTCTGCCCCCATTGGGGCAGGGTATTGAGCTTTTACTTATTGCCGCGCTGAGCTGCTGGCTGCTGCGTATTTCCTTCTGGCGCTGGTGCCGTTGGATGGCATTGCCGTTTGGTTTTCTCACGGTTGGCGTGGTGACCATTTTGTTTAGCATCAGCCGCGATCCACAGACGCTGTTGGCCAGCATACCTGTGGGAAGTTACTGGTTGGGGATCAGCGCACCAGGCCTGGTAACCGCCAATGAAACCTTCTGGCGCAGCCTTGCGGCGCTGGCGGCAACCTTCTGGCTGGTACTGAATCTGCCGTTTCCGCAATTAATTATCTTACTCAAACGCGCGCACGTTCCTCGCCTGCTAACTGAGCAGATCCTGCTGACCTGGCGGTTTATTTTTATCCTGTTAGACGAGGCGCTGGCTATTCATCGCGCACAAACGCTGCGTTTTGGTTATCGTAGCTTGCCGTTGGGCTATCGCTCTCTGGCAATGCTGGTGGGATTGCTGTTTACCCGTGTGTTGATCCGCTACCAGCAAATGACCACCACACTGGATATCAAACTGTATCAGGGTGATTTTCACCTGTAAGGAAAAGTATGCTTGCCACCTCAGCGCTTTGGTTTCGCTATCAGGATGACCCGATCCTCAAAGGGCTAACGCTGGATTTTTCGACGCATGCCGTCACCGGACTGGTAGGCGCTAATGGCTGCGGGAAATCCACGCTGTTTATGAACCTGAGTGGCTTATTGCGCCCACAGCAAGGCGCGGTGATGTGGCAGGGCAAACCGCTGGATTACAGCAAGCGCGGCCTGTTGGCGCTGCGTCAACAGGTGGCAACGGTATTTCAGGACCCCGATCAGCAAATCTTTTATACCGATATCGACAGCGATATCGCCTTTAGCCTGCGCAATCTTGGGGTGGATGAAGCTGAAATCGCTCGCCGCGTGGAAGATGCGCTTACGCTGGTCGACGCCCAGCATTTTCGCCATCAGCCCATTCAGTGTTTAAGCCATGGGCAAAAAAAACGCGTAGCGATTGCCGGGGCGTTGGTGTTGCAGGCGCAGTATCTGCTGCTGGATGAACCTACTGCGGGCCTTGACCCGTCAGGCCGCACGCAGATGATTGAGATAATCAAACGCATCGTTGCGCAAGGAAACCACGTCGTAATTTCCAGCCATGATATCGATCTTATCTATGAAGTCAGCGATGCGGTGTACGTTTTACGCCGGGGCGAAGTACTCACGCACGGCACGCCAGGCGACGTATTCGCCCGTACGGATCTTATTGAACAAGCGGGATTAACTCAGCCCTGGCTGGTGAAGCTGCATACAGAGTTGGGCTTCCCGCTGTGTAAAACAGAGGCTGAATTTTTTAGTTGTATGCGAGAGAACGCACTGAAGGAGGCGTCATGACGCAGGCAATAATGTTGCAGGGAACGGCATCTGATGTGGGTAAAAGCGTATTGGTCGCCGGGCTGTGTCGTATTTTTTATCAGGATGGACTGCATACCGCGCCGTTCAAATCGCAGAACATGGCGCTGAACTCTGGCATTACGCCAGAGGGAAAAGAAATGGGCCGCGCGCAAATTTTTCAGGCCGAAGCCGCAGGCATTACGCCAGATGTGCGTATGAACCCGGTGCTGCTTAAACCGACCAGCGATCGAAAAGCGCAGGTAGTGCTGATGGGTAAAGTGGCAACCGATATGGACGCGGTGAGTTACCACGAGTACAAGCCACGTCTGCGGGAACAGATCTTGTCAGTTTATAATAGCCTGGCGCAGGAGTTCGATGTGCTGGTGCTGGAAGGTGCGGGGAGCCCGGCAGAGATTAACCTGCGCGATCGCGATATCGTCAATATGGGTATGGCAGAGATGGCGCAGTGCCCTGTCGTTTTGGTGGCGGATATCGATCGTGGCGGGGTGTTCGCCTCCATTTACGGCACGCTGGCGCTGTTGCACGATCACGAACGCGCGCGGGTAAAAGGGGTGATCATCAACAAGTTTCGCGGTGATGTGACGCTACTGCACTCCGGTATCGAGCAAATTGAAGCGCTGACCGGTGTTCCGGTACTGGGCGTGATGCCATGGCTGGATGTTGATCTGGAAGATGAAGACGGCGTTGCGCTGCAAAAGGGCAAGTATTTGCGCACTGACAAACGCGATATCGACATCGCCGTAGTTCAAATACCGCACATTTCTAACTTTACTGATTTCAATGCGCTTGCTGCTCAGCCGGACGTGCGCGTGCGCTATGTTCGCCAGCCTGAAGAGCTGGCGGGGGCCGATCTGGTGATTTTGCCGGGTAGCAAAAACACCCTTGGCGATCTGGTGTGGCTGCGTGAAAGCGGGATGGCGCATGGCGTCGTGCAATTACATCGTAATAACGTACCGGTGGTTGGGATTTGTGGCGGCTATCAAATGCTCGGCGACACCATCATTGATGAAGTAGAGTCGGGCCTCGGTACGCTGCCGGGTCTGGGCTTACTTAATACAGTCACCCATTTTGCCCAGCACAAAACCACGACCCTGGTTGAGGGACAAATGTCTTCATCGCTGCCTGACTGGCTGGCGGGCACGGCGGGGTTATCCGTTCGCGGTTATGAAATTCATATGGGCGAAACAGCATTAACCGATGAATGCCGGTCGGTGATGACGTTGCACAAAGACGGCGGCAACGTTGTTGACGGCGCGGTCACTCCGGATGGCCTGGCGTTCGGCACCTATCTTCACGGTCTTTTCGACAGCGATGATTTCACCCGTGCGTTGGTCAATGGCCTGCGAGAACGTAAAGGGTTAGCTCCGCTGGATTCCACCTTCCATTACGCGCAATATAAATCGCAGCAGTTTGATCTGCTGGCGGATGCGATGCGGCAACACATCGATATTGAAAAAATTTATACCATCATGCAGCAACACCGGGAGCCAGTATGATGATTCTGGTTACTGGCGGCGCGCGAAGCGGTAAGAGTCGGCATGCGGAAGCGCTGATCGCTGATTCCCCAAACGTTTTGTATATCGCGACTTCGCAGATTTTTGATGAGGAGATGGCTGCGCGAATTCAGCATCATCGCGATGGACGTCCTGCGCACTGGCGGACAGCCGAACGTTGGCAACATCTTGATGAACTGATCACGGACACGAACGATCCTCAGGAAGCTATTCTGCTGGAATGCATCACCACGATGGTGACCAACTTGCTGTTTGCGCTGGGCGGTGAAAGCGATCCGGACAGCTGGGATTACGCGGCGATGGAGCAGTCTATCGAAGGTGAAATCCGTTCGCTGATCGCAGCCTGTCAGCGCTGCCCGGCAAAGATCGTGTTGGTCACTAACGAAGTGGGTATGGGGATTGTGCCGGAGAATCGTCTGGCGCGGCATTTTCGTGATATTGCAGGACGCGTGAACCAGCGACTGGCGGCGGCAGCGGATGAGGTCTGGCTGGTGGTATCAGGAATTGGAGTCAAAATTAAATGAGTAAGTTGTTCTGGGCAATGCTCTCTTTTATCAGTCGCTTGCCCGTTCCTGCTCGCTGGTCGCAAGGACTGGATTTCGAGCACTATTCCCGCGGTATTGTAATGTTTCCCCTGATTGGCGTCGTGTTGGGAGGGCTGACGGGGCTGGTCTTTATGGCGCTCCAGACCTGGTGCGGTATTCCGTTGGCGGCCTTTTTTGCGGTGCTGACACTGGCATTGCTGACCGGGGGATTTCATCTGGATGGTCTGGCGGATACCTGTGACGGCATTTTTTCGGCGCGCCGACGCGAGCGGATGCTGGAAATCATGCGCGACAGTCGTCTGGGCACCCACGGTGGACTGGCGTTAATTTTCGTTTTACTGGCGAAGGTGCTGGTGGTGAGCGAACTGGCTTTGCGTGGCACGCCAATGCTGGCCGCGCTGGCAGCGGCATGTGTCGCCGGGCGAGGAACGGCGGTGTTGCTGATGTATCGGCATCGCTATGCCCGTGAAGAAGGGCTGGGCAACGTTTTTATTGGCAAAGTCACCGGGCGTCAAACCTGCGTTACGTTGGGATTAGCGGCGATCCTTGCCGCCGTGCTACTTCCTGGCATGCGCGGCGTGGCAGCGCTGGTTGTCACAATGGTGGCGGTTTTTATTCTTGGGCAGTTATTAAAACGCACGTTGGGTGGGCAAACCGGCGATACGCTGGGCGCAGCCATTGAACTTGGCGAGTTGATTTTCTTGCTGGCTCTGCTCTGAGTCAGCCCACATACTGGAACCCTTATGCAGACTTTAACCTCTTTACTCCGCACGATCCCATCACCAGACAGTGCCGCGATGTTGCGTGCACAGCAGCATATCGACGGCTTGCTTAAGCCGCCGGGAAGTTTGGGGCGACTCGAATCTCTCGCCGTACAATTGGCCGGGATGCCTGGCCTGAAGGGTGTGCCGCATGTGAACGGCAAAGCGATGCTGGTGATGTGCGCCGATCACGGCGTGTGGGATGAAGGGGTTGCCGTTTCGCCTAAAGTTGTCACGGCTATTCAGGCTGCCAATATGACGCGTGGAACGACCGGCGTCTGCGTCCTGGCCGCTCAGGCTGGGGCGAAGGTTCATGTGATAGATGTTGGGATTGATGCTGAACCTATTCCCGGTGTGGTGAATATGCGTGTGGCACGCGGTTGCGGCAATATAGCCGAAGGCCCGGCAATGAGCCGTTCGCAGGCCGAGGAGCTGTTGCTGGAAGTCATCCGCTATACCCATGAGCTGGCAAAAGACGGTGTAACGCTGTTTGGCGTCGGGGAGCTTGGTATGGCAAATACTACACCTGCGGCGGCCATTGTCAGCGTGCTGACCGGCAGTGATGCTGAGGAAGTCGTGGGTATTGGCGCTAACCTTCCTCTTTCTCGGGTGGGGAATAAGGTAGACGTTGTGCGCCGGGCAATTGCCGTCAATCAACCGGATCGCCATGATGGAGTCGATGTGCTGGCTAAGGTTGGCGGGTTTGATCTTGTCGGTATGGCGGGGGTGATGCTGGGGGCGGCCTCCTGTGGTCTGCCTGTGGTGCTGGACGGTTTTCTTTCGTATTCTGCTGCTCTGGCGGCCAGCCAGATTGCACCACAAATTAAACCCTACTTAATTCCGTCACACTTCTCCGCTGAGAAGGGCGCCCGCACCGCGCTGGCGCATCTTGAATTGGATCCTTATCTGAATATGGGGATGCGTTTGGGTGAAGGCAGTGGGGCCGCGTTGGCAATGCCGATTGTTGAAGCTGCCTGTGCTATGTACAAAAATATGGGGCAGCTCGCCGCCAGTAACATCGTGCTTCCAGATGGTAAGGAAGCGTAGTTACCGCTCAACCTGAACCTCGCCTGATGGCGAGGTTTTTTTATGCGCAAATATGTCGTAACCCACTAAAACAGATAATAAAAGCTATACTTAACGGATATCTGTTGCGACGAAGGAAAGGAAAAAGATGCGTCGTGTAAAACTGCTTTGTTCACTCATTATGCTGCTTGCGAGTCAGGGAGCGCAGGCGGTGAGTTATCCGCTGCCGCCAGAGGGTAGTCGCCTGGTGGGTAGCACTTTGACTATTACGGTTCCACCAGGAAACACCAAGCCGCTGGAGGCATTTGCCGCTCAGTACGGACAGGGGTTGAGCAATATGCTTGAAGCCAATCCGGGCGTCGATGTTTTTCTGCCTAAATCGGGTTCAACGCTGGTTGTGCCGCAGCAACTGATACTTCCGGATACCGTGCGCGAGGGGATTGTCATCAACGTCGCCGAGATGCGGCTTTACTATTATCCTGCTGGCAGCAATACGGTTGAGGTTTTACCCATTGGCATTGGTCAGGCGGGTAGAGAAACGCCGCGTAACTGGGTGACGGCGGTCGAACGTAAGCAGGAAGCACCAAGCTGGACGCCGACGCCAAATACCCGACGTGAATACGCCGCTCGCGGGGAAAGCTTGCCGGCATTTGTTCCTGCCGGACCAGAAAATCCGATGGGCCTGTATGCAATTTATATTGGCAGGCTTTATGCCATTCACGGGACAAACGCCAATTTCGGTATTGGTCTGCGGGTAAGTCAGGGGTGCATCCGTTTGCGGAATGATGACATCAAGTACCTGTTTGATACGGTGCCTGTAGGGACGCGTGTACAACTGATAGACCGACCGGTGAAATACAGCGAAGAGCCGGACGGTAGTCGCTGGGTAGAAGTACATGAGCCGCTGTCACGAAACCGTTCGGAATACGAGTCTGACAGAAAGGTGCCTTTGCCAGTCACTCCCGCTCTGCGCACCTTTATCAGCGGGAATGACGTGGATGTGAGCCGCGGGAGCCAGGCGTTGGAAAGACGTTCCGGTATGCCGGTGAACATCAGCCTGGTACAGAAGCATTATTAATTTTCAGGGCGACCCTGTTGACCTTCAGGTCGGATGGGTCGCTTTTTTAATTTGATACTGCCCCATTTTTACCACGCCAATATGGTCAGCCATTAGCTGGGCTTCGTGTTCACTGTGGGTAACCAACAGCGCCGTTTGCCCGGCGGCGCGCAAAATATCCCGTACCTCGTTGCCAAGACGCTCACGCGTGCGCTTATCAAGGCTGGAGAAGGGTTCATCCAGCAACAGGATTTCCGGATGTGGCGCCAACGCGCGAGCAAGGGCGATACGCTGTTGTTGCCCGCCGGAAAGCTCATGCGGATAGCGGTTGGCATGGCTGTGTAACTCCACCATTTTCAACAGCTCAGTCACTCTGGCCTGTTGTTCCTCACGCGGCATGCGACGCAATCCAAAGGCCACATTTTGCTGTGCGGTCAGATGGGGGAATAACGCATATTCCTGGAAGACCATGCCGACATGACGTTTTTCCGGTGGCAGATGAACGCCGGGACCGGCAACACGTCGCTGTGACACATAGATCTCTCCGTTTTGCAGGCGTTCAAATCCAGCAACTGCGCGTAGTACCGTGGTTTTTCCGCAGCCTGAAGCGCCCAGCAGACAGGCAATTTCACCTTGACGTACCGACATTGAAAATCCGCTCAGTACCGATTGCTGGCTGTTGCCATAAGCAACGCATACATCCTGGAGTCGTAATGCAATTTCTGACATTGTTGCTCTCTTAACCACGGCGAGTCATTTGGTGACGCACCAACAAAATAACCGGTAGCGTGCCAGCTAAAACAATCATTAGCGCGGCGATAGCACCTTCTTCATAGGTTCCACGGGCGGCTTCCGCATACAGCAACGTTGCCAGCGTTTCAAAATTGACCGGGCGCAAAAGCAACGTTGTTGGCAGCTCTTTCATGGCATCAGCAAAAACCAGCAGGGCACTGCTGACTAACGCTGGGCGCAGCAGGGGAAAATGGACTCGTGCAAACGTCCCCGCACCATTCTCACCCAACAGACGAGACGCCTGTTCCAGCGAAGGTGGAATGCGGCCCAGACCAGAATCCAGCGCGCCAATGGCAATCGCCTGGAATCGCATGGCACAACAAATTACCAGCAGGATCCCGGCGGACATCAGCGGCAGGCCGCGAACATCCAGTAAATCTGCCAGCCAGCGGTCGACAGCCATGGCGGGGGGTAAAAAGCCAATCGCCAGAATTGTGCCGGGAACCGCATAGCCTAAAGAGGCCAGACGCATCACGCCGCGACGAAATCCCGGCATGGCGTTGTCTGCGGCGCTATGACGCGCGCTCCAGGCCACCAGCATACTGACGCAAACCACCACCAGCGTGGTTCCCGCTGCCAGCGATAGCGTATTTTGCAATGCTGACAGTAACGAAGAGGAAAGGGGGTTCTCATCGCCTATGCGTTTGGCGCTTTCCCAAATTAAAAACAGTACCGGAGCCAGAAAACCCAGCACAACCGGCAGTGAAATAACGCCACCGAGCAGCCAACCACGCCAGCCATGCACGCGCGTAGGTTGAATCTCCCGCAGGCTGCGGCTGCTGAATCCTTGTTTTCTGCGACCATAAAATTCCAGCGTCAGAATCAGGAATATAAACATCAGCATCATGCAGGCAATTTGTGCCGCGGCAGATAAATCAGACCGCGAGATCCATGTGGTGTACACGGTAACGGTTAACGTCTGTACACCGAGAAACTCTGATGCGCCAATATCGTTGAGCGTTTCCAGCAGTGCCAGGCTGATCCCAACGGCCAGTGCCGGACGAGCCATGGGCAAAGCAACACGAAAGAAGGTTCCGGTTGCGCTGCATCCCAGCGTGCGTGCGGCTTCCAGTAAATGAGCCGGTTGGCTAATAAACATGGCGCGGGTTGTCAGATACACGTATGGGTACAGCACTAATCCGAGCAGGATGATTGCGCCGGAAAGTGAGCGTAAATCAGGCAGTCGGAACTGTCTTGGGCTGTCAAAACCCAATAAAAAACGGATAAAGGTTTGCAGAGGGCCAATCGGATGCAGCAGATCGAGCCACGCAAAGGCCACAATGTAGGTCGGCATCGCCAGCGGCAACAGTAACGCCCAGCTAAGAATTTTACGTCCAGGAAAATCCCATGCCGTTACCGCCCATGCGCTGCCTACGCCAATCACGCCGACCATCACCGCGACACCGGCTAATAACAGCACGGTATTTTTTAGTGCGGCAGGCAGTACATACGTCAGGAGATTATCCCAGTGAGATAAATCGGCCTGGGTAGCCTGCCAAATCAGCGCAATGATCGGCGTCAGAACGCCAAGCGCTACGCACAGCGCGCCAAGATGTAGCGGCGTTAATAATGACTGCGGCCCGGAAACCAGGCCGCGTAACGTCGGAACTTGCAGAGGTTTATTGATCGAATCCAACTTTATCTACCAGCAGACTAGCTTGTTTACGATATTTAACGATTTCGGTTAACGGCGTTTTATCGACGTCGATTTCACCAATAGTTGCACTGATAACCGGATCAAGCGTCACGCCTTTCAGTACCGGGTATTCGAAGTTCGCTTTCGCATACTGCTGCTGGGCAGGTGCGGAAACCAGATATTCCATCAGCTTAACGGCATCGGCTTTATTTGGTGCGTAGCGGGCTACAGCTGCGCCACTGATGTTGACGTGTGTACCGCCATTTTCAAAGGTGGGTTTAACGACTTTAATCGCATCGCCCCATTGACGTGCATCACTGCCTTCTTTGGCGTTTTTCATATGGCCGACGTAATAGGAGTTGGCGAGACCAATATCGCAAATGCCGCCGAGAATATCGCGAGCTACATCGCGGTCGCCACCGGTAGCTTTACGCGCCAGGTTAGCTTTCACACCGCGCAGCCATTCTTCGGTCTTTGCTTCACCGTGATGAGCAATCATTGCGGCGATCAGCGCTGTGTTATACGGGTGCTGTCCGGAACGAATACAAACTTTACCTTTGTACTCAGGGCTGGCGAGTTGTTCGTAATGCCAGTTATCGATTGGCAGTGACTTCTCGGCATACAGCACGCGGGCACGCATCGACAGCGCAAACCACTGATTATCTGCGCCGCGCAGATTAGCCGGAATAGCGGTTTTCAGTGCTTCTGACTCTACTGGCTGAGTTACACCCGCTTCCACTAAATCAATGAGATTACCGGCATCGACGGTCATCAGCAGGTCGGCAGGTGAATTTTTACCTTCAGCTTTAACGCGCTCAAGCATACCGTCCTTGATATAGACCGTACTGACTTTGATGCCGCTGGTTTTGGTCCAGCTATCAAGCAAAGGCTGGATCAGACCCGGTTCACGGGTGGTATAGAGCGTTAACGTTTCCTGAGCGAAAGCCGGTAGGCTAACTGAGAAGACCAGGGCAGAGGCAAGGGTGATACGGCGCAGTCCGGCGCGAGGCAGAGAATTCATCGTTTATATCCCAGAGTAATTGGAACGTACAGTGAACCGAGCGGGGGGCTCGTTCCTTTGGCTCGCGTACAATAAATGATAATCACTAGCACTTACAATAATTGCAAAGTTTAAACGATTTACATTTACATAACTTTAATCAACGTTGTGATGCGGCACGTAACAGAGGTGCAGAGCAGGCAGAGGGTGCTTATAAGAGGGGATTTTATAGCGACCTGAAAAGCAAAAAGCCTGCTTAGTTTCCTAAGCAGGCTTCTTAAATATGGCTCCTCTGACTGGGATCGCCTTTGCCAGTAGCTGGCTAATAAATAAGCTAAACCTGAAAACTCTCCCTGTCAAGACCACCAGAATGACCACCAATCAAAACTGATTAAATAAAACTGATTAGAGCGGTCTCGTGCATTTGGTGATCGCTACTATTGTCACATCTATAAGGGCTGTCTGTTCTGTGCCAGAAACGGACACCCAATATGCCGTATTGTAATATTTGAATGACGTGATACACAATATTATTTTCAGGTTGTTAAAAATAATTCAATGGAGTTAAACTTTTTCTTCAGTCCATATATTTGGATAGTGACTCTTTATTTTTTCAATACGTATTGATCCAGATAATTTGGAACAAGCATCAATGATCGCATTAAGCAAAGCCTCAAGTTTGGAGGTGTCATATTTACTTTCGATAAGCTTAGCTTCTGATGTATCAAGATATCTTTTTGCGTAATACTCTTTAAATTCAAGTGCGCCTTGATACATCCCGGTCTCTTTTTTATAGTTAGTCCATCTAACAGTGTATGAGTCATATTCACTATATGTTAAATCCAAGTAACACTCTATAGCGGCAGCAGTTCCATTAATATTGGATAAGGTTAGGCCGTCTGGGCCACAAGTAGGGAAACTTTCAAACTCCTTAAGATTCGGAAGACATATGCAACTCATATTATGAGGAAGCTTCATCTTTATGATTTTCTTGAAAGCTTCAACCCCTTCACTATCATTGTCGAGTACAAAAATGATTTGGTTCTGTACATCAATTTTTACTAATCCCTCAGCAAACTTTGATAATCCCCCAGTGCCGGGGAATGGATGGCCAGATGTTACATCGATGAAACGAAAAAATTCACAAACGCTAGGCTTAATTAGCTTAAATGCCTTTTGTAATATATGTGAGTCCGAGGAACCTTCAGTTGCTATGAGAAAAGAATTTTCACGGTTAATTTCAGTTTTTATTTGGTTAATGTGAACCCATCCGTTAGCGACTATTTCCCCATAGTCCCACTCGACATACTCACTAAGATTATGTTTGTTTTCACTTAAAAGTTTGATCATAGAGTATGGATGAAGTATGTTTATGACACTGAAAAACGCTGTTTTTTCTGACCAGTAAAAGTTGTTATAAGGATCATAGAGAGGAATTCTTTTTAAAATGTCGTTAGGGAATAACTTCAAAATGAAATTATCATTCTCTGTTTTTTTTGAATTATCAAAGTCGATATCTTTATCGTTTAACTCCCCCAGATCATAGCTCTTAAGTAAGCCCAGAAACTCATCAAAACTAAAAAGATTTTCTAAAGGTTCCCAATTATCGGGATAGGCTTCAATCATTTCGTTTCTTTGATAAACCTCATGCTTTACAAGATTTTCATATTCCGCACGAATAGCAGTAAGAGAAAAACCAAGTAACTCAACCCGTTCAGCTACTGCTGCAAGAGGCTTCCTGAGTACGGTCCACTGAAGGCGTCTTTCTTCATCAATTTCATCGGTTTCTTCCAGATCATAGCGTTCGTGCTGAGGTATCATTATGTGGTCGGTTGACTGGAACAATGCACCATGATCAACACCTAAGCTATTTTTACTCCAATCTAGCGTTGCACCTGAAACCTTAAGTGAAATTTCCGTGCCCATAATTCCTCTTTTAAACTGTTGGCAATCACTTAATTAAACCATCAGGAATATCATCTGTCATCAACTATGCTATGAAATTACAAGCGGTATAATGTCTTCAAAATTCAAAGTGAATATCAATCATTATAAATTAATCCAAGGGCAGAACCAAGCGATCGGCTCGTTGCAGATTATCGCGCTGTAAGTTACGTATTGCACCATCGGAGGTGAGAACAATTATGAGCTTCCACTTTTTGCTCATAGCGGATCTGACAGCCAACAGGACTGGCCGCTTTGTGCCAGCAGTAGGCGTTGCTAACGGCGTAATGTGTCACTCAACGCGGAGCAGTCAAACTAATTAATAGACTTTGTCTCTTCCCTAAATTTGTTTGGTAAACACAGTCAATCAGTGGGTAGCATCATCTACATATTTTTAGACGGACTTTTGGCTTTCAGATGTTGACACGAGGGGCTTACTTGAGCACTTTGAGTCATTCTTCCATCTCGGCCAGATCCCGCACAACGCATCGTAGCGTCAGATCAAAGCGAGGCGGAAATTCACTTCCGCACCCATCTCGTAGATAGTCGTTTTGGCTACAAGGCCAATCTCAATCTGCCTCAGCTCTTGGCGACGGATTGTGTTAAGAAATAGCAGAACGCCGTTTTTGATTAATTGAGACAGGTCGTTAAGGACACTCGATCCGGAGATTTGTTTTGTGCGCGAGCTACAGTGCTGCTGTCGCGTCCAGTTTACTAATAAGTTATTCTGCATTTCAAACTCCGTGGGCATTTGGCGAAGCAAGGTTTGCCACCAATATTTGGTGCTTTTCATTGGGTAACGGCGGAAATTCACAGGGACGTAGTAAGGTTTACCGAAGACTAATAGCAGCAGAAAAGGAGCGAGTATGGCGACGATAACGGTTTCTCCGGTTCATTTTGAGGACTACAGTGGTATCCAGTTCGAGCGCCTAGTTTTTGCATACCACCTGCGCGCGGGTTGGCATGATCTGATTTGGCACGGTCAATCAGGAGGTGATCAAGGGCGAGATATCTCGGGTATTGAACCATTTGATGACCAGCCAGCACGTAAGACCATCATCCAATGCGCGAACCGAGACACATTGACACTGGCAAAAGCTAAGAGCGACATGAGTAAGTCGATTAAAGCAACTGGCAGTGTCCCAGACGTCTTTAAGTTCGTCTCTCGTGGTGCGGTCTCGGATGCTGGCAGAACGCGCATCGAGCAAGCAGCAGCTTCCTTGGGCGTCAGGCATGTAACGATATGGTCGGGCGTAGAGTTCGAAGAAAACTTGCGTCTTCGTGCTGAATATCTGCTGCACCGTTTTGTCCAGGGCGTCGAGTTTCCTGATGTTGAAGCTGATATTCAAAAATTCACGGATGATTTTCCCGACCTTTCCGACGCCGATGTTCTGCAACTGATGGCTGCCGTATTTGACCGGCCAGCATTTCGCACACCGTTTCAACAAGAAAGTTCTCTCCCTGCTTTTCAGAAGGCAATCGAAGATACCATTGGCGCACTAAATACAGGTTTGTGGAGAACGCGTGAGGGCGTCGAGATCAGGCGCATTCCTTCGATCCACCATCTCAAAAATCAACGCATCCAGACAGTGATGGGAAAAGTGGTTCGTCAGGTCGACCAACTGCGGCGCATCTTCGTAACTCGGCTTAAGGAAGGGGAAATCAGACCTTGTGGATGTGGTCAGCCCGATTGCCCCACGTTTACGCTCACGCAACGCGTGGCTGACGAGCTAGACGACGCGAGACAGAGAATCTTCACGACGTTTCAATCAGTGTATACTTCCTTCAGTGTGAGCCTTAGTTAGGCAATGAAAAATGGAACCTACAGCGTACTCATTCTTCTTGAAAGCCCAATATAATTTCTTAAGTATGCGAATGTGATGATGGCACTGACCCCGGAACAAATTCACTACCTCAACCAATATGCACCAGGCGAAGCTGTGTCACATGCATTATCCGAGCTACTATTCATTGATCATGATCTTCTCGGTATCGATGCTAACGAACGGTCGATTACCTTTCGCTTTGCGATGTACCTCCAACAATGTTTCCCCGGTTGGACTGTAGATTGCGAATACAACCGGGACAGCATTGACCCTAAACGGCTCAGACATTTGGAACTTTATCCAGACAGCGAAGACGTTGAGGCAAAGACAGTATTTCCTGATGTGATCGTGCATCGGCGAGGTACACGACAGAATCATTTGGTCTTGGAGTTCAAAAAATCAACGAGTCGCGTAGATAGAGAGATCGATCTACTAAAACTTCGAGGTTATAAGCAGCAGCTTGGTTACGAGCACGCTCTGTTTGTGGAGGTCGGCACCGAAGGGCAATCGATCATCACGGCGCTCGAGTGGGCCTGAGAGGTGATAGAAAGATAATTCATGATACGTATTCCATCATTCAACTCTCAGCACCTTGAGGCCGCCTGTCGCGTCCTTGCTGATACCGAACGTGGCTTGAGTGGGTCGCAGATCGAGCGACTGCTACAAGAAATTAAAGTTGCGGACACATCGCCAGGAATGACAAAGTGGAAACGTCTGTTTAATGCGCTCGCAGGTGCGCAGAACCAGTATCAGGTCGGCAACCATCTTATTATGTTCATTAACCGTGCGATGAACCCGGTTAATTACGCCCGTGATCCATCGGTGTTTGCCTGGCGACGTGATGAACTCAATGTTGTCCTGGCTTTTTCCGGTTTTTATATCCGTGAGGATGGTAAGGTCGCGAGCGCCGCTAAAGTAACGACTCTGGATTCTGCTCGAGCCCGCGCTGGGCGACTTAAGGCTGCACTCGAAAGCCGTGCTGTGCATGCGGAAGTTTTGAACTATTGCCGTGCCGAACTTCTTGACGAAAACTATTTTCATGCCGTCTTCGAGGCGACGAAGGGGGTTGCGGAACGTATTCGTCAGTTGTCCGGGTTGAGCGGTGATGGTGCTGACTTGGTGAACAAGGCATTTACCGGACAACAACCTGTTCTGACTTTGGGATCGCTTACCACCGACTCAGAAAAGAGCGAACAGAAAGGTTTTGCGAATCTACTGATTGGTCTATTCGGCGCTGTGCGCAATCCACTAGCCCATGCGCCTAAGAAGAATTGGCCCATGTCTGAACTGGATGCGCTGGACATCCTTACGTTGGTTTCGCTTATTCATCGCAAGCTGGATGGCACACACAAAAAAATAGCCTCCCCATAGGAGAGTTGCATGAGCTATACGGACTGGCGAGTTTATCAGGAGGCCATTGTAGAGGTATTTAGACGTCTTGGATGTAATGCTCTGATTGACTATAGAGGCAAAGGCAATCGAGCGGCTCATGATATTGACGTCTTCGCGATCTTTCTTCGACCGGGTAGTGGATGTCGAATCGTGGCGGTGGGAGGGTAAGTAAACGCTAAAACGAAGAATTTATTATTGGCGTTATTACAATATATCGAATGGCCTTATTAGAGGAATATACAGTCTGATATTTTAATCCATTAGTACAACCGGCTATCTTCATTTGTCTCGGAGGCAATGCTGTTATTCATGTTTCATTAAGGGGCATATGGATTGATTGCCCCTGTTTAGAGTTATGCTGCTGCTGCATAAAACTCTATGTAACATTCAATAATGCTGGTTTTATCATTAAAAGTAAGCTCATGCTCAACTAGTTGTAGTTGAGCACACAGCGCTGGCTTAATTCCTAAGAATCTACGGTAGTCTTCAATAATTATTGCTGCAGATGGGATTCTCTGAACGATTCTGTATGAGGATAAACAGTCCCTTATGATTTTTATGAATTTTTCAGGGCTATTGTCATGTGACATAATGTCTTGTCCTGAAATATCTGAAATATATTTTTGATATCGGTATTTTTCATTGTCGACAATAATTGCTAGTTTGCTTTTTTGATTTTTACTCGAGCCAAATTTTTTAGCACCAAGAAATAACCCTAGTTCCAATGGCATATTAAATCTAGGCAAATTATTGACGTGATCTAATTCAGTTCTAGATATGTCATGGATTCCAATTTTACAATCCTTGATTATGCGATTTATTTTATCGAGCCGTTGATCACCAGCGTCATTTATTTCCAATGCGCATCGAGGTTTAAAATTACAACGGTAAACTGCAAACAATGCTGCATCAATAAAATCAGTGTAAGCATCGTCAAATGGGCAATTTATAAAAACATTAGTCTCATAGCTCATACTTACGCCTTGTTTTTTTCTAAGTTGTCAGCAAGGATTTTAAATATCTCTTTCTTAGCTATTCTGTTGCTAGTATTTGCCCTTTTAATGTTCCAATTTTCGCTGTTCTGGCTAATGACATCACGTATTTTTCCATCTGCAGAATGAATGGACACAATCCCTCCATTCTTAATTAAATTTCTTGCTGCCTCTATAGCATCTTTTTGTGTCCTGTAATTTTGACTGGTAGCTATCTTTTCATTTTTGGCCGACAATATTCGCCAATCAGCGCCAGATTTAACAATGGTATAGTAGTTTTTCATGAACTCCCCCATTCAGTTAGAAAAATTAAGGCACTAGCTGCTTTAAGATTCAGCATACCTTACAGCCTAGTTTTTGTCAGCGAGCTTCGTACGGTTGAAAAAATTTTTTCAATAAGAGTGATACTTATCAAACATATTCACAGGTAAAGACCATCAGATCACCTAAAACTGATGAAAAGAAACACTGTCAAAAAACCTGTTGTTTTAGACGCGCAAGAGGCGCCCATACAAACAATGTTGCATTGGGGTCTCCTGTGATCTTTTCGTTCAATTATAGGCTTACGGCTGATCGTTTCCTAACACAACCCGTCCCGCTAGGATTAATGACAGGCGTTATGTGCACTTGTACGACAGAACAATGTCAGGAAGGTGAACTATCAGGCAATACGAAGACAAAATCACACTACATAACGGAGAAAACATCATGACAATTTCCCTGCATACCCAGATTAGCGTCCTTAACACAGCAGTGGCGACAAGCGCACATTACTCTGTGTATTTGTTGAGGTTAGCTGATTCATACCATACTATTTGATACCCTCGTTCTGTTTAAAGTACTGTATAAAAACCTAGTAACTCAAAGGGTCGCAAGGGAAGAAAATTGAAACACCCAAGGTTGCATCTGATGGGCTGCACTCTATCCATGTGATGGATCTACTGTGGAAGGGGCTAAAAAGCATGATCTGATAGACTTTGTGTCCTTCATAAATTAAATTGATAAGAAATATTAATGGTGAGCCGAGTCATCTCCACTAGAAGGATGGACTTATCAATGGAAAGTAATATTTTAGGTCATGCTCAGAGAGAAACTTCAGGAGCAACTACATTTGGAAAATATAATTTCCAATATCATTGGGCTTTATGCAGAATAATTGAAAAACATAAATCCAATGCAGACTATGCATTATTAATTGAATATCATGAGGATGTCGTTATCGCAGACTCATTGTTTGGCAGTTCGGCGAAATTTGAATTTTTTCAAGTGAAAAATACTGGGAATTCCTTCACTGTTGACTCTTTAACTAAACGAGTAAAAGGTGCAGAGGGACTTAAGAACTCCATTCTAGGAAAACTATTAAGCTCATGTATAGGCACTGAGTATGAAACACGTATTACGGAAATAGGTCTTGTATCCGCTAGTGGCTTCTCATTTGATCAGAAAGATAATAAGTTAAAGTTAGATATTATAACTTCGGGTGATCTTAGCGTGGATTGTCTATCGGGCTTAACTGGGAAATTAAAGTCCGAGCTTGGGATAGATATTTTTCCAGAAAATCTAAAGTTCATCATTCCAAAAATAAAGTTAGAAAATCAAGAAGAATTCGTTATTGCCAGATTTGCTGAATTAGTAAATGAAATATTTCCAAATAGTCATTGTAATGCTGTCAATATTTATAGGGCAATTATCGACGAGATTCATCGCAAAGGACAGAATACTTACGACTTTACTATGTGGGAGAAAATGGTAGAGGATAAGTCTCTCACATCTCATACGGTAAAAGATGTCATAGCTGTAAATACAACGAGTCCAAAATTTGAAGACTTTGAGAAAGACTTTGAGTATTTAGCTAAAAGCGATATGAAATGGAATACCTTAACATATCGAAAGATGGTAAAAAAAATAAAACAAATTTACTTACGTAGAGTCGGGTATGCTTCAGCTTTTGATATGAATATAATGAGAATAGCTCAACAGGCGCTCAGTAATGTTCCGGAAGAAGACTATACTGAAACAAGCGATTACATTAAGGCAGTTGTTATGAAAGCTAAACAGCTGAATATTGAAAGCCAAATCCCAGAAGATGATGATATACTTTGCGAGATAATTTACTGTTTTTTGAAGGTGATGCATGAATAATATAAAAATAACAAAAGAACATTATAAATTATTAATTAGAAATTTAAGGAACAAGAAAAATGAGAAGCTTGCAATTTCAACGATTGGTTCTGATATCAGATTCGAAAAGACTTGCGAATCAGTTCACGTTCCCGAAGAGATTGAATCTAATTACAGGAGAAGATAACAGTATCGGCAAGTCCACTCTAGCCAAGAGTTTACTATGGTCGCTAGGATGCGATCCAGTTATCGACGAAGAATGGAAATCAAATGACATTAAATCGATATTATATTTCACTATAAATAATAAAGAATATTTTTCTTGCCGTGGAAGCCACTCAATAATTTTGGGCGCTATCGATGGTGAAGCGAAAAGATACACACATATAACTGGTGATTTTTCACAAGACCTATCAGATCTTGTTAACTTTAAAATGAAGCTTCCTAATCGGACTGATGGGAAATTAGAGACTCCTCCGCCAGCATATTATTTTTTACCATTCTATATTGATCAGATAAAAAGCTGGAGTTCACCTTGGGATTCATTTGAAAACTTAGGTCAGTATGCCAACTGGAAAAAATCGTTAATAAAGTATTTTACTGGCTATCTGAAACCAGAACATTTTGAATTAGAAGAAGAAATTTATGAATATAGTGAGGTAAAAAAAGAATCAACAGCAAAAATAGAAAAATTTCAAAGCGCAGTTGACGTCATAGTTGATAATTCTGCTGATATCACCATAGCATTAGATAATGAGAAATTTAGCGAAATTCAGAAAGAGATAAATACTGAGCTTCAAGAGTTTATCGATTACCAAAGGAGGCTTTATGATGCTCAGGCTACGATTACCTCAAATATATATGATCTCGAAAAACAGTATGAATTAGCCACCAGTTCTGCAAACGAACTCGAAGAAGATTATAAGTTTGCGGTCGAATCTATACCGACAGATCATTTAGAGTGCCCATTGTGTGGTACTCTTCACGATAACTCACTGACTAACAGAGCATTGCTTCTTTCAGAGAAGGATTCGCTACTTGACGAGGCAAACTCAATAGCATCAGAAATAGAGGCGCTTAGATCCTCATTATTTGAGTTAAATGAGGTAGCTCAATTTGCTACTAATGAAATTGAAAGAATTAATAAGAAGTATCTCACCGATGACAATGCGGGCGAAAAAACACTCATTACACAAGTAATTGATGCTATTTCGAAAGAAAAGGTCTCAAGAAGTATTCAAGTTAAAATTGATAATGAAGATCTTAAAATCAGCAAAGCCAATAACTCTGTCGCCGAATTGAAAAAAGATCAGAGAAAACTTCTTTCAAACAAGGATAAGGAAGAACTGAATTCTTCTTTTATGTCAAAGCTATTGGGAAATATTGAAGCACTAGGATCAACAGGAGTAAATCTTAGCAAAGTGAAATCACCTACTGATTATAAACAGTTACTTGGTGGCGGTGCTGCTGAGGCTGCCAGGGGATTGCTTGCTTATCAACTCTCCGTACTGCAACAAATACATAGTGCTAAAACTTGCATAGTGCCTCCTTTCGTCATTGATACACCCAACCAGCAAGAACAGGCGGGGCATCGTTATGAAACCGTCATCAAAGAACTAATGCGCAGTATCCCAGAGGACTATCAGATAATACTGTGTGCAATGGAGAATAATGCATTAAATGAATTTAAAAATGATGCCAATGTTATTACATTAAATTCTGGAAAGTTATTGGATTCTTCCCAATATGACTCTCTAAGATCTGAGTATAAAAACATTCAATTGGCTGTAAGAGAAACGAGGGATGATGATTAAACAATAAATATTATTTGTAACTTTATGCATAGTAGCGAGTATATTGCTATATACTATATGAATCTTACTTAGCGCTGATCTAATTTTATATAGTAGAGCTAAGTAATTATTCATGACCTTTCTGTGAGGCGGAGAGTGGTCTTTTCAAAATTACTACGGCGTTTAACAAATAGTTGAACGCTGCTAATTATTACCGTTTAATAAATGGTGTAACATAACCAATATATTCGGATTGAACAGTTCGATGGACTTCCCAACGTTTGGCATTAGCAGGCCGTTCACGCTGTGCAGCATGAGTTAAAAATAATCGTCTCTTCGTCCGTGAAACACCAACGAAGAATGCACATCGATTCTCATCTTGGTTACCAAAGAAAATCTCGTTTTCCACCGCCATTATAATTACAGAATCGAACTCAAGCCCTTTGCTTTTGTGAATGGTTAAAATTCTGACTGCTTGGTCATCCGTAAACCGTCCAAGAGCTTGTGGCAAATCTGATTCAATTTCAAGCAACTCTTCAATCCTTGCTTTGGTATCACGAAAAACTTCCTGTAGACGCTTGTGTGATTCGTAATCAGGTGATAGGGCTACGATTGTATCAGTGCCAATATGTTTTAAAAACTCCTTTACAAACTTCCACCAACAAGAAAAAGGTGAATCAAGCTGTTCAGCACTAGTTGCTTCTTTGCGCTGTTTTTTTAACAAACGATCAAGGTCCTTTCGCGCACAGGACTGTACTTCTTCATCAGCAAAAGGAATCAGCTGATTCATCAGACGGATCCAAGCCTTGGGTTCACGCTTTCCATAGAGGCATGAAAGATAATCTACGATTAAACGTGCAACTGGCTCAACAGTAATATCCTGCATTTGCTGCTCGTTTCGATATGGAATTCCTCGTAATTCCAGCTCCATCATTAGGTGGTCAGCATAGAGATCTAACTGCTTAGAAACTAAGACGGCAATTTCTGTTGGTGCCAATCCTTCTTTATTAATCCAGTCATTAATAATATTTGCCAAATAAATGGCTTCTTCTTGACTGTTTCTGAAACTCTCGACATGAATCTCACCTTCGTCACCATTCAATTGTTCATCTGGCATGACAGATGCAAGATCAAGCCGACGAATTATTTCGTTTTGTACTCGCAGCAATTGTGGCTTTGACCGGAAATTTCGGTACATGTTAAGTGGAACTGCATTGAAATCATCAGTAAATGTTTGGAATATACCATCCATCGCTCCCGCCCAACCCATGATTTTTTGCTTGGTATCACCTACTGCAGTAAGCCGGATTTTAGTCCCTAGAAAAGCAAGTTTAACCAATTCATATTGCAAATTTGTACAATCCTGAAATTCATCAAGGAAAATATCGCTGTAAGTCTGACGAATAGAATTACGAGCAATTTTTGAGTTTTGCAATATTTTAATAGCCAACGGAACAAGATCACTAAATTCGATTTGGGAACGAGAAATACTGATTTTCTTATCAACGATCGTATAGTCTGAATCTAATGCCTCTCTTCCTTTCAGTACTGGTCTAAAGCGATCAATTATTCGCTTGGCAAATGCATGGAAAGTATAACTATCGAAACGGGAGGCAAGGTCTGCACCACAGCGCCGTTCGACGCGCTCTTTTAGATTTCTACTAGCATCAACCTTGAAGGAGATAGCGAGAATCCGCTTCGGATACCGACATGTCCCTGTCCGTAACAGGAAATCTGCCCGCTGCGCAAGCATTTCAGTTTTACCTGCGCCCGGTCCAGCGGTAAGAGCTAAGCAACGTTTGCGGGCTTTTGCTGCTCGTTTTGCATTTGGTTCCAGCGTTAATCCATCTGCGGGTTGCCATGCTTCAATAGGAATCATTCAGGTAATTCTCCAAGTTTGGCAATAACGGCATCAACTAGTCTATTAAGCGACTCTGGCATATTCGCAATTAATTTTTTGTCGCTTAGTTTCGCTAGAGCATCAATGTGTGCGGCGGGCTTACTACCTAATTTAAAACGTAGATGATATGTAGCGAAAAAACTCTGTTCATCTACGCTATATTGAGAAATATTGTCATAGCTTTTGCCAAGCACTGCTTTTATTGTTGACTCATCCGGCTCCTCTTTTTCAACTCCATAAGCTTCGGGATAAGCTAGCAACATGGAAAAGTCCAAATCCATAGGAAAGGAAAAAAACACAGATCGGTTTTCAAGTTCTTTGAAAATGTCTTGAGTGCCTTTATTAAAAAAATGGTGAGTTCTTATTGGCGTAGTTTCATCATTCCATTTTGTAATTTTCCATTCTGTAGGAAGTACTTTCTCCGGCTCAAATGCTGCAAGCTGATCGTTAACGTATTTAATTCGCCCCCATCCAGCGCCATACCGAGCTACATCCAGATCAAGCAAAGTCAGATAGGGAATCTGCAGTGCTGAAAGCAACCGCCAGAAATGATTTACATGCCTGCCACCTAACGGTGCTACCGTAATAGCTGATTCATCCACAGGAGTGCCTTTAACTTGGAGCAAACGAGGCAGTACGATTCCTTCACTATCTCCTTCACCAAGCACAACCAAGCGTGAGAAATAGATCTCAGGGAATGCTTGTACAGCCTCTCTCACAAATTTATGTGCTTCATCTGTTTTAGGGGGCAATTTGATACACGTAATTCGTGTTTTTCTTTCCTCAGTAAGTCGTAGATAACGTATAAATTTAGGATCAACTCTTCGTAACATTGATGGTGCATGAGTAGCAATTAAGGCTTGAGCATCAATATTTTTTGCCATGGTATTCAAGGCACTGACGATACGTCCCAGGTAATGGGGAGAAAGGCTATTCTCTGGTTCTTCCACTGCGACCAGCGTAAAAATCGGAGGGCGCAACTTGTCGGGATCAAATGTAACATCTTCCTCTGCGAGAACAGCTCTACCGATCGCTTGAGATGATAGAACAAGAGAAAGGTAAAGCATCGATTTTTGACCATCGCTCAACCGAGAAAAATCGACAAGCGAGCCATCATGGCCGGGAGTAAATGAAACCGATAAATGGCGTAGCAATGCTTCAATCTCCGAAGCCACAAATGTAATTTTAGGATCTGAGAAAAATTTACCTTTGTGTAGGGTTGCCCAAGTTAATTTCAAACTTTCACTGAAAGCATTGATGGAGGGATTAGCTGCTAGGCTGTCGCTTATCTGGTTGGTTAATCCTCTAATCGTATTACGTTCATCATCCCAACGAACAGCACGGAGTAAACGTCCGAGTAAAGCGTTAGCACCGTAAGCAATATGGTCTGCAGGGTCCCGTCTGGCTGGTAAGTAGTGAACTTGAATATTATTACGCTCTGCCCTGGTTACTTGAGCTGTGGTTTGAGGTGAGCTATCAGGACTGACATCCAAAACATATACTAAGTTTTCTTCTATATCCCCATCTGTTCCCATAGTAGCAGTGAGGCGAAAACGCACACGTGGAATACCTTCTGGCTCATCAAGTCGCATGTGACCAAAATAAGGAGCCACAGTACTGTTATCCTCGTCCTCCGCAAGTTCGTGAAACAGAAAGTCAGCTTCAATCCACAACTGTCTCTCAGGAGGAAATTCATCCTCATCAAAAGGGACATGGAAATCTGTTCGCTGGACACGACGCAATGTTGGATCAAACGCAAAAAGTCGGCATAAAGCCTGAAGTGCTGCTGTTTTACCTGATCCATTAGGACCAATGAGATAGGTCACATCTTCCAAGCTTAGTTCAGTTGGTTCTTTGCCAAAAGACTGGAAACCAGATAACCGAATTGCTTCAAGCTTCATTCTACTTCCTCCCTCAGTACAAGTTATCCATTGAATTGATAAGCGAACCCACTTGTTGTTAATAATACGGTAGCCATTCTGCCATTAATCCCATACAGCCCTTAAAGAGAGTTGTTAAAGGGTATAGTCATTAGCGAGCCTAGGGAGTCTAGGTGGCCTTACACTCATAGGAAATTTCAGCGATTGTAATTAAACCGGATGCAACAAAAAATTTCTGGTAAATCTTGAAGCAAAGATCAGTTTTGGGTGGCCCCGACAAAATTACCTTATGCCTAAATTCAATAAACCGCTATACCCTCAAAAAAAATAAAACCATTTCACTTCTGCGGAGCAAGGGCGCTACGCCCGGATATGCAGGGGCAAGTTTTTTCTCCTGTGCGCTTTTCGTTCCTGTATCGGCTTCCTGTTAATCGTTTCCCAACACAACCCGTCCCGCAAGGGTAAATGGCACGCATGCTGCGCCCTTGCAGCACAGAACGATGCCGGGAAAGCGAACCGTCAGGCGATACGAAGACGAAAATCACACACTGACGGAGAAAAAACCATGACAATTTCCCTGCTTAACCCCCGGACAAGCGCCCCTAACACCGCAGCGGCGACCAGCGTATCCCCGCTGGACCCGTCAGGCTCCTCAAAAACGAAATTTTCTAAAACCAGAAAGGATATTTATCAGACCGTTACCGACAACATCATTGCAGCACTGGAAGCCGGTGTTAAACCCTGGTCCTGCCCTTGGCAGCGTGTATCCGGCATGTCTGGTCTGCCATCCAATTACACAACCGGAACAGTCTATAGCGGTATTAATATCATGCTGTTATGGTGCAGCGCATCTAAACAAGGTTTCAGCGATTCCCGCTGGGTGACTTACAAACAGGCACAGGCAACTGGTGGACAGGTTCGCAAGGGTGAGCATGGCACAACAGCTATTTTCTACACCACACTTGAGAAGGAAAACGACGCCGGAGAAATCGACCAAATCCCGATGCTGAAAACCTTCACCGTATTTAACGTTCAGCAAATCGACGGTTTGCCCCTGACAACGGAAACGGTCAGCCCGGAAGCGACATTTGACCCGTTACCGCAGGCTGAAAATTTGTTAAGGAAGAGCGGCGCAAACATCATCGAGAAAGGACAAAATGCTTTTTTCAGCCCATCAACAGATGAAGTCTGGCTACCGGAGCGCCATCTGTTTTCTGATGCGGCGAATTTCTACGCTACCGGCCTGCATGAGCTGGTTCACTGGAGTGGTGGCAAAAAACGTCTGGGCCGTGAAATGAAAGGGAAGTTTGGCAGTGCTGATTATGCAGAAGAAGAACTGGTGGCGGAGCTGGGAAGTGCCTTTCTGATGGCGGATCTGGGGATTGAGGGAGAGGTACAACATGAAAGCTATATTGCTTCCTGGCTGAAAGCGCTGAAAAACGACAAGCGTTATATTTTCAAAGCGACCAGCGCAGCCTCTAAAGCACATCGTTATCTGATGGATAAACTCTGAGGCCGGAGCCGGACAACCGCAAGGGAATGCGGTTACATGGTTTTTAACCGGCAACGCTGCAAGGCGCAGACTGAGGCGGAACGCAGCACAGCGAGTACCGAACAGTCTGCGCCTCGCAGTGGAATAAATAATTTCTGGCCTGGCGGTATCGCCGCCAGGCCGGTGAGGCCACCATGATGGCCTGTGTAAAAGCTTACGTATAGCTGTCTAATGACAGGCGTTTCAGTTCATCAAGGGTATAAATGCGAAACACCCGGCGGTGGCGTTCTTCCAGCGGGACGTGCTGATGGTTGATGATGACATGCCTGATGCTGTCAAACAGCAGTTCAAGTGCACGCTTCTTCTGTGGATCGGGTACAACATAAAAAACGTAAATCCACTGCTTGCGGGTACGGGCCAGCAGGTGGCTTGCCATGATCGACTGATACCGGGCTCGGGTTTTCAGGCGGCGCTCGGTTTCAATGGCAATAACGTTACCGTCGGGCAGCGTCAGTAATCCGTCCGGGCGATGTTTTACCTGATACTGGCTGAGAAAGGTGGCCCGGTCGCCGTTAATCCATCCCGAAGCGCCTTTCTTCTCCAGAATAAGTCTGGCGGCCTGATTATCAAGATGGTGCTCCAGCGTCCAGCCGGTGATTTTTGATGGTTCAAACCGCGCAGGAAAGATTTTATCATTCGGGGTTAACACCACCGCCAGCCCGTCGCTGGTGATCCCCCATAATGAAATCTTCATTGTTCGTGATTCAAGCACATGCTTCTGGATTAACCCCATTTGCTCAGTTTTTGCCAGCAGCGAATAAAGCGATTTATGATCCCGGAAACCAAATAGCAGCATCAGCGTTTTGAAATCGCTGTAGGTTTCTTCTTTCAGGAAGTTCAGCAGTTGTTTTATTTTTTCTCTGTTGCGTGTCTGGCGCTCTTGATATGTCGAAATCAGCATAACCGCTCCTTAAAAATCCAGCGGGGACAGGTGTTCTCCCTCATGAGGTTGGGGCTCTGCCGGTTTGACTTCGCTTTCGTTGAAAAAAAGACCCGGGTGCGTTGTCATTACATCCTGTATGGATGGTTTATCATCCTCGTCAAAATCCAGTGCGATTTTCACCGGTGCCGCCGATGCGGTAATATCAGGGGAAACCGAGAAGATTTTTAGCTGACGCTTTCTGATCTTTATCGGTGAAATCAGTGAGGCAGAAGGTAGCGTTTTTGTCGTAAAGATAAAGCTGACAAAATCGGGCAGGTTCAGGATCATATTACTGTCAATAAAGAAACGTTCGGCCTGGCGAATGGTACGCTCACTGTCGATGGTCTCCGTCAGCATATTATCCGTTTTAGCCTTACGGAGTTCATCATCCACCAGAATAGTGCCTGACATTCTTGCAACCCATTCCGCCGTATCCGGGTCCATAACCCGGTAAACCAGTTTGAATTTAGCGTTCTCAACGACCGCACCGACAACGGCGTCACCTTTCAAATCTGCCGGGCAGTCTTTTAAATCGGCAATGGACTGGTGATCCATAATAATATGCACACCTTTATCCCGCGCCGCACCTAATCCCTCCAGTGCTGGCCTGGATAAATGGTATTTCAGTTCTGAAAGATAAATAGCAATGGGGCGGGGTATGTCTGTTACACGGTCGCGCCTTTCTGCTAACTGGTACAGGCGAACCAGCAGCATGCGCTGTGCGGTAATTATTTTGCTGTTTCGCATTGAACCGATGACGTAACAGCAACCGCCTTCATCAAATATCTTATTAAGCGAAAATCCGGTAGGGGCATTGATGGCATTGAGCAAGGCCAGTTCCTCAATCTTGCCGAAAAAGGCTTTTATCTTATCTGCAATACTTTGAACATAGTCTCCGTTATAAACTTCTCGAATGGTTGAGGCTGTATTATGGATGACAAATTGTGCGGCTATTCGGGCGGCTTTCCGGTCGTCGATCCGATAAAAGTCAGCTTCCTGTCCTTTTTCTGCCAGACTGAAACCTGCAACGAACAATTCTTCCAGTTCCTCGGGCGTAATATCTTCAATCAGGTTTAGCTGGTATTGCTTTTTTCGCAGGTCGATTAAGGCAAAGGGTTTGCCTGCATCCTCGCAGGCTTTGCGGTAAAGATGCGGTGCCCATTCATCATCCTTGGGGTCCATAACAAACACACCTTCACCGGCCAGAATGCTTTGATAAAGCAATATACCAGCAGCAACCCCTTTACCGGCTCCTGTGGTGCCGATAATATCCGCGTGTTGTTTCTGCCAGTCCTTTAACGGGAGATACAACGGCTCCTTCTCGCTGTCCATACCAGTAAAAATACCTTTATTCAGGTCGATATAATCCAGCGGGTTATAATGCAGTGTTTCCGGCAGCAGGGATTTTACGGTGCGGACATCGGTGCGCAATTCCCGTTCAAGGGTGGTTTTTTTAACAAGGCGTTTCTTTATTCTGTCCAGTTCAGGCGTGAATACCCGGCGAAGCATAATATGAAAAATAATCCCGGTCACAGTGAAAGTAATCCGTGCTGACCAGGCCAGTACTGTATTATCACTGGTGAGTCTGGTCTTAAACAGCCACTGGAAGGATCCGATGACTATCGGGGCCAGTGTGCCGGAGAGAAAACACAACAGGGAAAAAGCGATAATCAACCTTTTCCATAACGGGGCTTTCTGCGGTTCATCGCTTTTCATCAAGGCCAAAAACGGCATCGTCAGCCCCGCTAATAACGCCAGCATAAGCTGATTCTGTTGCATAAAAGCAATGAAGGGCAGAGCGCCATTCATTATCGGAGACAGTGAAACGGCGTGCTTATTTAAAATCATGATGCCTCCTTCGTCAGCTATTCGCCCCATAACATCGCCCCATCAATTCGCCCCACGGTGTCGGGCGAAAAGGCGGGGCGAGCGTATGGGGTAAAGAAGGTGGCCGCTGTGCGGCCATGCGTCGGAAAGCATGCTTCCCGGTAAGAAACAGCGTGCGCCAGTACATGCGGGCTGGACGCCCTTATTGCCTGTCACATGGGGGTAATGACGTTGCTGGACGCCGCGCCAAAACCCCCAAAGTCAACGGCGGCACACCGTCGCCCGCTACGCGCGACCACCCCCTTTAAGACGGTCGCTTTCGCCTTTTTCTTCCCTTTGCTCGTTCCTCGCAGCGGGAATAAAAGGGAAGCTGACCTTTAAAGAGGGTGGTCGCGCCACGCTACCGGCTTTTGGCCGGAGACTTAGCCGCGACGGTGTGCGGGGCTGTGCCCCCCGGGTAAACCGCTGTCGTGGGCGACAGCTTTTCGCTCGCTGGGGCGGCGAAATTTATCCGGCTCCCCCCGGCCTGCAAAATCCGCGTGGGCGCGGCTGTTTGCAGGTGAGGCGCGGTGCCTGAATTATTTTCGCTCCTTAACCCGCGAAAATATTTCTGTCCGCTGCCTCATTTTTACGGCCCCTGTTTCTTCGCTCCTTAATCCGCGAAAAACAGAAGCCGTAAAAACCTGAAAACCGTCATGCGCTGTGCCCGTCTCGCCAGTATTAACCACGAACGCGGCCATATTTACTGATGATCTGACTGATAGCCGCCGGGTCTGCCGAATCACATTCAAGTAAAAACGATTGTCTGGCATCAGCTGTATGGTCAGGCAGAAAACCGTGTTTATTCTTTTTCACGATATTAAAGAATGCACGTTCAGCGGAATGACATTCACTGCCGCCGCCATTTCCGGTTGCTTTACCGTACATACATAACACCACCTCGCAGGCATCAGCAGCCAGTACAGATGTTGAACATGATGCAATAACGCAGAACAATAATACGGAGGATATTGCTTTTTTCATTTCAGTTACCATTATGATTAATTAAAGGTTGCGTTTTTTGGCTAATGTTATTTGTCGGGGTTATTTTCTGAATGTCTCTTTCGTGCTGTTTAAATGAACTGGCTTAAAGTAAATATCACTCATCCGGCGCACATCGCCGTGTATATCAATGCTGACGATGACATCAATGCTTTTAAGTACCTTGCGTAACAACACATCAAAAGGAATGTTCCGGCAGTCGGGGTTTTCATAACAGCGGTCAATGATCCCTTCAATACATTCTGCCGGACAGCCCGCATGCAGGGAGGTGATTAACCCCTCATGCCCGGAGCCGACAATTTTCAGCGCGTCCCACGCTTCCCGCCCACGAATTTCCGCCAGTAATATCCGGTCAGGGTTCATACGATAATTAGCACGGATCAGCCTGCCGGGCGTGACAATAGCATTATCCCCGGCATCCGCCGGGTAAAAAAGATGAACATAATTGCTGTGGTGATAAAAACGGATTTCGGGATTATCCTCAATCGTTACCAGACGGAGATGCAGCGGAATATAATGCAGCAGCGTTTTCATATAGGTGGTTTTGCCGGAGCCGGTTTCACCCACAATAAAAATCGTTTTGCCGTATTCCACCGCCTTTTCCATAAAGTGGGGAATATCCCCGCTGTGATATAACCGGATTAGTGCATTATCCTGACTTTCCGTTTTTTCCTGACCGGCCACGCGCTGATAAAATCCCGCATCAATCCATGACTGATGTGTTTTCTGCTCAAACGAGGGTTTGCGCAGCGTAATGGACACCGTATTACGTTCACAGGCCGGAGGAATAATCGCCTGAATACGTTCGCCAGATCCTAATGTTGCAGAAAGGATGGGTGATGTATCGTCAATATTATCGTCATGCCAGGACGCCAGCGCTCTGGCAAAAGCATGGCACTGACGCAACGTGATGGGGGATGCCTGTTTTTGCCATTTTCCCCGAATTTTTGTATGCAGCTCACCCGGCCGGTTAACAGCAATTTCTGTCAGGCCATCCTGAGCAAGAAAGTCGCCAAACAGCCGGTTTTTCATAAAATCCAGTGACAGGTTTTCAGCGTTCATACCATTTCTTTTTCAGCCGTAGTTGATAAACAGAGGAAAAATCAATATCCGTACCGGTCATGATGCCGATCACATCGCCCTGGTTCAGGTACATCGTGGGCGGGATATTGATGCTGTTTTCCAGCGTCGTTTTCGCCATTTCCGCCGTGGCGGCGCGGGTGTTTTCGGTATAGTCGGTATTGCGGTCTTTACCCGGCGCGGCATCTGATGCCGCTGCCGCCACGTCCTGCACGGTACTGAGCATCAGGGCGTTGCCGAAACGCGCCCAGAAATGGCTGTCGATCCAGCCCGCGATACCCGCCTCACCGAGCGGGCCGGTGGCCTGCGTATCGGTGAGCGGGATTTGCAGGCTGCCGGGCTCCGGCGTGCGCAGCTCCGTCCACAGCACAAACATCCGGCTGCGCCCGTGTTGCAGTGCGCCAGTGCGGTAGACGCCACGGGCGACCGTTCCTGCCGGGATCAGCTTCACGTGGTTACTGGCGCTCCAGACATTCTCACCGATCAGGCAGGAGATATGACCGCCAACATCGGATACGAAGCGCCGCATCATCGAACACGGAATATAACGATCCACCGGGATATAGAGATCGGGATCGAGGCCCAGCCGCCTGACACCAGTGACACTGGCAACGCCCGGATTGTCGTTGTTATTGCTGCCTGCCGGTGCTGTCGTATCCGGGCAGCGCAGACGTCCATCTTCGCCACTGACCAGTACAGACTGACAGGATGTGTACGCCGTGGAGGCTGACGGGCTGCCCGACGTTCCCGCGTTGCTGCGCGATCCGCTTCGGGACGTGCGTGTATCGTCGCCTGACCCTGTACTGTCGCTGTTCAGCCCGTCTGCCAGTGCTGCCGCCTTGTTCAGGGCGGGCGGCCCGGGCGGCAGAGCTGGAGTGGCCGGGGCGCTCTGACTGGCAGGGTCTGTGCTTTCCTGCCTCCCAGGCCCGAACAGGCCAAACGGGTTACTGTCCAGACCCAGATTCTTACGCTCATGCTGCACCGTACCGGAGGAGGGCGGCGCGGTGCCAGATTCTTTCTCATCACCCGTTTTCAGGGCGCTGAGAAGACGATCGCCACCGGATGCCAGCGCGATGACCAGGACCAGACTCAGCAGGCTGACGATCAGCGTGCGGCGACCTGAAGCTTTACGGAAACGGGTCACTTCCGGCTGACCGGGCGGCGTTTTCTGCTCCGGCTCCTGATATGCCATTGCCGCGCGGGCGCGTTCACGGGCTTCCGCTTCCCGTTCTGCGGTGGTTTTTTCCGGTTCGTCCGGGAAAGATTTGTCGGTCATTTTGCCTCCAGCGTAACGGACGGCGAAACGGTGTCACTGTTGGTCAGCGGGATACGCCCGGATCCGTCGTTTTCGATCCCCACCACCGAGGTGCCGTAACGCAGAACCAGTTGCGGCGATGCCGGAACCGCCATCACGGTGTAGTTGCCCTGTTTAATGGTTCGGGGCGTGACCGCCTGCTCCAGGCCGTTCACCACCCGGAAAACGGATGGCAGGGTTTTCGCAGGAGAAAAACCGATATACGCAAAACGACCGTCATCCCAGGTAAAGTCCGGGGCGATGGAGGCTGAGCCAGCTGCCACCCGTTTTGTATAGCGCCAGTTGCGCGGCGTGGTGGCCTGCCCGAATGCCGCCGCTATCCGCTGCCGGTCCAGTGCTTCCTGCTGATGTTGCTGACGGGCGGCGCTGGCGGCGGCAGACTTTTTTCGCAGTTCGTCGGGATAGCGGTAGCGGATAACAAAGGCCTGGGCGGGCGAGTCTTTATCCAGCACGTTCAGTTCCAGGCTGTAATCGCGCTTCGAGGTCACCACGAACAGATTGGTTTTCCAGTCTTTTGCCGTCGGCAGAAACACCTGGCTGACGTTGTTGCCGCTGGCGTCCGTGACCGGCTGGGTAATCGGGTTCGGGCTGACGCCCACCCGGTTGTCGCTTTTCGTCACGGTCCAGCCTTTGGGGAAACCCGCCTGCGCATCGATAACGGTTTCACCGTCATCAAACACCAGCATGGTGACGTAGCCGGGGCGGGTACTGACGACCGTGGCGTTCTGGCTGTTGTACGTGACGTTCTGCATCCGGCTGTCATACGCGCTGCCGCGCGGTGTCGCTGCGCCCCATGCCAGGCATGACACCATTAAGCCAGAGAGGAGCAGGGGATGTTTCAGCATCATTCCCCCCTCAGCTCTTTATCGCGCTGGTAGCTGGTGACGATAAAGCCCAGCGGGTTCACTTCGCGCTGGCTGTCGGTCAGTTGCCGGTGCGGGACGTAGCGGTAAGTGAGGCGGATATTCCACACATCCGTTTTCACGGAATTATCAGCAACACGACGGATTGTGCGCTTAATACGCAGTGTTGCCAGATTATCCGGCCCGGTGGCAGGCGCATGCACATTGGAAATAATGGCGATATAAACGACATATTCCGCCTTATTAAAAATCACGTCCGGTGCCTGGTCGCCGTTAAACCCGTCCAGATAGTCCCGGTTCACGCTGTCGCTGTTAAATAACTGCACGTCGTCATAATCACGCTGGAGGGAGAAATAATTATATCCCTCGCGAAGTCTGACATAGTGTGCTGCCAGTGAATGTGCCAGCGCTTTTTCAGCAGCAATATCCCGCTCCTTCACGCGGGTCATATATTCATAGCGCCCGGTCTGTTTATCCACTGACCATAATTCAGTGTCGGAGGTTTTCAGCGGCAGCAGAATAATAATGGCCGCAATCGCCATTGCGGCCAGAACCAGTCCGGCAGCGGCCACCCGCCAGGCGGTTTTTCGGGAACGCTCTTCCTTTTCCAGCAGTATGGATTCAAAAGAGCGGGAAACATTAACAATGTTCTGAATATCAGACATGGTGAGTCAGCTCCTGAATGATGGCGGGGGAATTCACTGGCTCGGGTTCGCCGGATACCGGTGGGAGGTCGCCCTGATGCCGTGCGCAGCCCGTGAGCGCGCACAGCATCAGAAGGATGATGCTGAATTTCATGGAAGCCCCTTATCGTATGGATGCAGGAATGCCGCACCGGTGGCGCAGGCCACGGCGTGACGGGGAAAGGAAATTAACGGCAGGGAGGATTAACGGTGACGCTGCCGGTTCAGGCGTTTCATGCTTTCGATGGCGGTGGTGCGTTTCTGCCAGGCGCTCACGGTTTTACCCGCGCCTGCGCCGGTGAGCCTGCCGGTCGCCGCGGCGACGGCCATGCCGCCTTTCGCAGCCAGGCGGGCACTGCCTCTGACGCCCGGCCCGGCAAGGCTGGAGGATTTATTCGCCAGTCCGCTCAGGCCACTCATGGCTGCCCCCTGCAGCACCGCCTGTACAGCGGCCCCGCTGAGTGCGCTGGCGAGCCTCGCGGAGAACCAGACCACCACACCTGCCGCAATCCCGGCCAGCAGGCACTGCGCCGCCAGCGTGACCATATTGGTTTCAGCGGATGTTTTTGTTGCAGCATCCAGTATCTTATTCAGGTAATTAATGGCGATACGGATGGATAAGGCGGAAAACATGATCGTTAATATTGCCGCAAAAATCGTTTTCAGCCAGTTATCAAACATCGGTTTAAGAAAACCGTACAGCAGGCAGAAAATAAAGAGCGGCGCGGTGGTGGTCATTAACAGGATGGTGATTTCGGCGAGCAGGTTGACAAAGGTGGCTGCCATCAGCAGGACAATAGAGCCGCCCCATACCAGCACTTGGGCAAGGCCGCCATTCAGTTTGACGTAAGTTGATGTGTCCATATTAAATAACTTTTGCCCCAGCGCCTGTGCCTTTCCCCAGACAGTATCGAGCAGCGCCCAGATATTATCATCGCCGCTGACACCGTCTTTGAGTCCCTGGATAGCCGCTACCGCCATATCAAGCCAGCCATCCCGGTTTAACACAAAGGTGGTGATCAGCAACATTCGCCCCACATCCCAGACGACATCTTCAACCGGGGTCCGGAGTTTGCCAGCCAGTGTCTGATAACCGCGATACAGTATAAATAAGGTAAAAGAGCTGACAATGATGACGCTGATCATCGTGCCGTAAGTGGAAGACTGACCTTCCAGTACAGCATTCAGTCCATCCATGATGTTTTTGTCCATACCAACAAAAATACCACCGGACATGGTGCCTCACCTGATATTTAAAGAAAGGAAATAAAAAAACAGGGAGAATTCCCTGTTTTGTTGGAGGAAATATTATTACTGTGTCACTGCATTTCGTTTTGCAGCTTCCTGCTGAAATATCGCCTCGAATTTTTCCTTAACCCCGGGCTGGCCTTCCTGTGCAAACATAAGTGCTGCCCGGTGGGCAAATTCGCAGTTATCGCTTGCCTCGCCATCCTTCAGGCATTGCGTATAAACCGCATAAGTTTCGTCAGGATGTTGCTTATACCAGGCTTCGGATTTGGTTTCCTTGCAGCCGGACAGTAATATCACGCCTGAGAGTGTGCATAAGGTGAATAAGGATCTGAGCACGGATAACCTCCTTATAAATTATTAAGGTCAGCAACAGGTGCCGTTAGCTGCTGCTGTTCAAAGGCTTTCTGTCTTTGCTGTTCCAGCAATGTCGTTCGCTGTTCAGCCTGCCTGACAGACATCTCCCACTGATTCGTCAGCGCATTTAACTGTACGCTTTTCGCCGCGATGGCGTTAGCCAGATCCTGAGACTCTTTCGAGTCCTGCGCATTCGATATACGGTCAGATAAGTCTGATATATCGCTGAGTGTGCTGTTAATCCTGTTTTCAACGTCAGTGGTATTCTCAATCGCCATTGCCTGATTGAGGATTATCTGTTTGCAACTGTCGGCCAGGGCCTGATATTTTATTCCTTCCTGTTCCTCGCTGCATACGCTGAACGATTTGTATTTACTGTAAAGGTGTTGCAGTTCATAAGAATATGAACTGTTCTTCGTGGTCAGCAGATCATCCAGTGAAATACCGTTCTTACGGAGATTATCAATATCGGTTTTCAGGCTTCGGGCATCACTGAGAAAACCCTGAATATCCCGCACGCCGGTTGCGGTAGCCAGTTGCTTCTTATACGCATTAAGTTCGCTTTTATAATGGGTAACCGTACCCTCCCATTGCTGTAGTTTCTGCATCCACTGGTTAATGGATTCGGTATTCTGCACGGCGTCGAAAACCGGTATTCCGGCGCTGAACGCCTGCGCCGAGAAAAATAACAATAATGCCAGACGGTGATTCCTGGAACGCATTGATAGTACCTCAGGTTGGCTTTCAGATTGCCCGGTCAAAAAAAGTATCTTTCCATTCATCAGGTCGCATACCATCCTGATAAATGGCATCGAATATTTTCAGGTTGTCCTCACTGCCGCTGAGAAGCCGGGTGAATTTACCCATCCCGGACAGATCCATTTTCGCCATCGCCACAAACGGGCGGGTTTCCCCGGCCCGCAGCGGTGTTTTCAGGATGACCATATAATGCTCGCCCGGATCCAGGCTCCTGACCGTGTCATAAACACTTTCCGGCACTTTCATTTTCTCCACGTAATCCGCATGGCTGGCTTTCGGGTTGGCGAGGAAAATCTGGGTACCGCACTGCTCAATAATCGCCGGGGCGATGGGGTGTCTGACGATTTCATCCGGTGACTGTGTTGCCGGAACGAAGATACCGTTCAGCTTTCGGATGACTTTCAGCATATTGAGGGAGAAGCGGGAAAATTCGACATCGGCCAGCCAGCGCCAGAACTCATCCATAAACATCACCAGGCGGCGACCATCCAGAAGACTGGTCACACGGTACAGCAGGTAAAAGGTCACGGGGCCGCGAATATCGTCATCATCCAGAAATTCGGTGCCGTCGATACCAAAGTTATCGACATCGCTGATGGTGAAAGTATCGGCCTCGTTATCAAACACCCAGCCGAACTCGCCCCCCTGCGCCCACTGTTTCAGGCGAATACGCAGCCCGTTGGTGCGGGCGTCTGTGGTCGGCGGCTCCGGCAGCACTTCCAGCAGCCGGGTGATCCCGTACCGGCGGTACTCCGGCGGATAGTCCAGCATGATGGTGTCCACGGCGGCACTGATCCGCTCCTCATCGCGCGGATCGAGCGGCTTACCGTTGCGGCGGCACAGCATGCGCACCAGCCGTTTGATGAAACTGATGTTCCGGCGGGTTGGCTCCAGCGCAAACGGGTTGAAGCCGGTGGGCTCGCCGGTATGGATGCGGAAATAACGCCCGCCCGCCTGGCGGATCGCCATCTCCGCCGCCCGGTCCTTATCGAAATACACCGTGGTCAGCCGTTTGATGGTGGCAGAAGGCGCAAACGACGCCGGGTTACGGTACTTCTGCATCAGTTGTTGCATAATGGTCATCAGCAGGGTTTTGCCGGATCCGGTTTTCCCGATAATCGCCGTATTCCCCGGCGTTTTCTCACCGGTGTCATCCCGCCCGGCCTGGCTGTCGTGCAGGTTCAGGTAATACCCGCCACCGCCGGGAGATGTGAGGATGGCGATGGCTTCCCCCCACGGATTACCGCTGCGTTTGTGGGGATGGAAGTTATGCAGGCAGGCTATATCGGCAAAATTCTGGCTGCTGACGGCCACCAGTCGGGGTCGCAGCGTATACACGCCCGGCAGTTGCGCCAGATACGCGGCGGGCAGTGACAGGGTGGAGAGCGTTGTCATAATACCAAGATCGGCGAAGGGCTGGGCCAGAACGTTAGTGTCCTTCACCACCTGTCCGGCACTGTCTGAGGAGATCAGCAGGGAAAAGTGGAATTTACCGCACGACACATGTCCGGACTGGAGCAGGTCGCGCAGGACAATCAGCTCTTCGCGCTGGGAAGTCGCGTCGTCGTCCGTGGAGTTAAGCCGTTTTTCCGCCAGACGGATATGATTCTGCGCCTCATCCCGTGCCATGCAGGTAAAGGACTGCGTCAGAACATACTCGCTTTCGGCGTACAGCAGCGCATCCAGCATACCGGTATGGGTTTCCGGGGAATAATCCTTAATCTCCAGGCTGCGGAAGAAACGGGAACCGCTGACCGTCTGGCATTCACCGGTGTCGGTGGTGAAAAAGACGTCTGGCGTACTGAGCGTTTCATAAAATGGTGAGCGCGTTACGGCCACCTTCTGCCACTGACCGGTAAGCAGACGATGGAAGAACGCCAGTTGTGAGGAATACACCCGCCCGTTTTCTTCATATATCCCCAGCGGCGTTGCCATATAGCGGGATAATGAAGATTCCAGTGCTTCGCGGTATTCCAGCATGATTTTGAGCGCGTCATCCAGTGCTGCCTGGCGTTTACTGTGCGACTGCGCTTTCATGGTTTTCTTCTCAATCTGAGAGAACGGCGCGTAGCAGACGGTGAAAAACAGCCGGTGCCGCCAGAACGGTTTGTCTTTTACCGGCTGGTAATACCGACGTGTTACCTCATCGGAAAAGGGAATACCCGAACAGGCTTCAAAAACATCATGGTATTTTTCACGGAGCCGGTGAATATAGAATGTTACCGGCAGACCCTCATACGAACGAATAACGTTATTCAGGTGCGTGGCCATCAGGGTCAGGTGATGTTCGTCTTCACATTCAAAGACTGTGCCGTCCAGCTCCCAGGTGGCAACCAAATCACGGTGACGGTTTCTGATGACGTAAGGGTGAATATGGGAGGAGTACGGAATATATTTATCCAGCGTAATACGCTCGTTTAATTTCATTTTCTGAATAAACTCCGAGACATCAACGTTATCGTACTGGTTTGCCAGCAGGGCATTCGCGCCAAAATGGGTATTGGTGAAAAGCCGCCCACGGGTTTTAAACGCCAGCCAGAGCAGACTGAAATAATGAATGTCCTTTCGGGTTTTATTTTTCATTTCCGCCCATGCAGGAATGAGCATAATCGCCAGGTAATAGCTGACATAGACTGCCAGCAGGACGATGGCCCCGCTGACGAGAACGAACGGCACCAGAGGAATACCCATAATGGCGGCAGGCCGCGTGAGTGCTTTATTCAGCGTAGCCATCGTTGCCTCCCTTATGACGCCCAGTAGGCACCGAAGCCGGACGCGCCGACGATCAGGATCGCGCCGATGATGATGTTACGCATGTCATGCAGGCTCTTGCCGTCGAACAGCACCTTGTAGCCCACCCACATAGTCGCCAGTGTGATGGTGACGGCGGCCAGTCCCAGCAGGCCGGTCGAGGTATTGCTCAGTGTTTCATTGGCCTTGTTAAAACCACTGTTCGCCGCCAGCACCGGGGCAGACAGCAGCACGGAAACAACAGCGGAGTAACGGCGTTTACGCATGATCATTTCTCCTCATCAGGGATAACAGGGATAGCGCCGCGAATGACGGAATCGGGATAATGCAGGGAAGTCAGGATCGGCGCAGTGGCACCGGCAGGCTCGCCGCGCAGCACAACGGCGGGATAACGGGCAGACGGTTGTGTGCTCGGGTCAGGGGCTCGCTGCCGGTCTTCCCGGGTGGACGGGACGACATAGCCAATGCGCTGTACGTAGCTGGTCTGGTTAAAGGCGGATTCCGGTCGCTGACCGGTTTCAAAGTTGCCGGAGTAGTAACAACTGAGCGCTCGTTTCAGAGTGCTACCGCGCCGGTAACAGTCGGCGAGAATGCGCTCAAATACCGACAGATTGATGCAAGGGTTAAGTAAGTCGCTGGCCGTGACGCCGTAATGGCGGAAATTGGTGCTGGTGATTTGCATCAGGCCGACCGAATAGCGTCGGCCTTGCGCCGCCAGCCGTCCGGTGAGGCTCATCGCCTCATCATGGCTTGCGGGAAAATGTGAAATCACACCTTTGCCGCCCGGCACGATTTCAGCAATGGCGTAAGGGTGAAAACCGGATTCGACCCGTGCCACATCAAGTGCCGTGGACGGGTGAACACTGGTGGCGCACTGCGTCGCCAGCGCCAGAAAGGCTGTGGTGGAAAGCATAGTGGCCTCGTAACCGTGGGTCCGGCAGCGTATACAAAAACACGTTACCGGGGAGAAGGACAAAAGCGGGTTAAACGGCTGCGGCATCCTGTGAAATGTCACTCTCTTCTCTCGGTTCAAGCAGTACCAGCCTGCCTGAAACCGCAATACCGGGGATCAGCACGATATTCAGGCCAGGCTTACCGTTATGTGCGAAGGCCACACCAACCCTGGTCCAGTACGTGTTTTTCTCGCCCTGTGCATCGGGCTGACTTCCCTGAGTGATAAAGACGTGATAATTGGGTTTTCTCATGGTATTTCCTTTAATAAAATAGCCGTGAAAGCAATAAAAAGGTCACATCCCGGTTCTGCATTCCGGTTTTAACGGGTCAGCGAGAACATTCAGCGGCACCCTGAATTGTGGTTACGTGACAGCCCGATCCAATTTGTTAAAGAACAATCCCCGGCCTGGACGAATGAACGTCCATCAGGGCAACCATGTTGTTATGGCATTTTCAGAATCAGATATTCAGTGCGGGATATAAACGATAAATTCAAAACAAAAATAAGAGAGATAAACTGGCGAGGATTATCAGATGCGGAAAGAGGGAGAAGGATGCAGAACAGATAATAAAGAAGGCATTCTATTTTAATGGAAACAGAAAGACGTGCAGAGAAATAATATCCCCGAACGTCTTTATCGCTATTATTAGCGTCTGCGATGCTCAAGTTGTTCCTGACATTCTGTACAGGTGGTTATGCCCGGCAGAGTCTGCCGTCGTTTTTCAGGAATAGGTTTACCACATATACGACAGTGAAATAATGATCGTGTTGAACCCGGCTTAAAACGGTTCTGCTCAATCATCTCCTCCAGTCGCTGTTCATTAAATTCCTGATCGCGGTCGATCTCATCCGGCATGGAGAGTCCTCCTGCCAGTAGCGGCTTCCTGTTCGCACAGTGCGATACGTTTCCAGACCGTGGTGAGTGACAGCGCTTCGGCCTCTGGCTGCAGGATTTCCGTCACCTGCATCATGGTGATCAGTGCATCGGGCGATTCAAGGTTTTCTACCCTGCGCTGCTGCCATTGCAACCAGATAGCCACATCTGTCTTTTCATCCGGTTCAGGCGTTCGGCCATACGGCACGCTGACACCCAGCAACCGACGGCGAAGGCAGACTTCATTGGAGGTGAGACCAAAATAGTGGTTCATCAGTGCGATGGAGCCGCCCAGTCGTATGGCCCGGTCAATTAGTTGTCGGCGCTGTTCTTCCTGACCAGAATGGGCCAGCAACTGGTGCAGAACATCGTGGCGTAGCGAGACTGCGATAAAAGGCGCGGCTGCTCGGCTCAGCGTAAAGAGTGCATCTGGCGAGAGCTGGCTGAGGGCATTCATTTCGTCAAATGTGAAACCGAGATCTTCACAGTGACGAATATTGCCTTCATTAAGCGCCTGCAGGGCATTGGTGAGTACGGCGTAATTTAGTGAAGGGATCATAATATGTATTCCGTATATTTTTTTCAACAGGCAAGATAGATGCAGAAATATCTGGGTATATAGCCTGTTGGAGGGTATTTAGTTGAATCAGTTGCTTTAATTCGCCTTCCCTTGACCGCGTTTAGCGCCGGGACAATTTAATATTGATCCATTCGTCAATTTCTGATTCCAGCCAGGCCACACTGGCTGGTCCGATTTTTATTGAACGAGGAAATGTACCCTCTTTCATATACAGATAGATTTGTGAACGTTTCAAGCCGGTTTTTTCTTCAACCTTTTTTAAGCGTAATAACTGATGTGATGTCATGATTGTCTCCTGTAGCAAAACAAACATTGGTATGCCTGGAGATAATAAAAAAGCATAACGGAAGGAGAAGTGGTAGTGGTAAACCCCGTATTACGGGGTTTAATAAACTAAATACGGGATCATATTGTTGACAGATAAACACAATATCAATTTAATAAGGATGAGGACGGAGGGGAGCCACGCTCTAGTGCTGTTTTTAAAGTATCACCGCTTAGACGGTCAGTGATACCATCAGCTGCCGCCCATTCTTCAAAAATTGTCAATAATTTATAGGGTTGTTTTATTAATGGACTGATAACATCATTGTGCCTACAAGCGAGCCAAAATAACCTTGACAAGGGTGTGGATATTCTAGTTGAAGAGGGGAGGGATTTCTCTGTAACCTGGGTGCTAATTAGTTTCTCAATCTCTGAGTAACGAATAACAAAGCAGGAATCCTGAGGCAAATTATAGAGGGGGAAATATTCTTGCTTTGTATTTTGATTTATCGTTCCCTCTGAAGAAATTCTCTCCATAATATCAAACGCCAGATCTGTTGGTAGGTTTTTTATTTGATGTTCAATTCTACACTTCCAGGTTGTTTTTTCAAACAGCTGAAAAACTTCATTGGACATAGTAACAGTGATGCCATAATTTACCGTGTTTTTCCCAATAATTGGTAATGGTATATTCAATGAGCATGCGAGAAATCGCTTTATTAAAATACATTCAAACCCAATAAGTGATGTATCAATAATATTTTGTGTGGAGTGGACGTATCTGCCCTCAGTACTGAAAATTGAGTCCCATCCATTAATAAAGCTATTTTTTTCTAGCAGACATAAACGATGAATCAATGTCCCTCTAGCTGGATGCATTTTTACTTTTTGAAATGCATATTTTATTTTTCGCAGAATAATTGGAGATTGAAAGTATATGGCGAGATTAATTTTATTATATAATGCATAACGGTAAATATCACTCTCTTTGATTCTTTCGTTGCTCTCTGTATTAATTATGTTAACGGCTTCTTGTATGGTTACCCAGTCAGGTTTCGGAAGCGAACCGTTTATGATCTCGCTGCTTTTCAACATGAAAAACTCCTTTTACATATTTTTCTATGCAAAACTTAAATTACGATTCACTGTTTCATTATTCATGAATATTATCGATAATGTACAAATGAACCCTATTTTATAAAGTAAAGAGTTTAAAAATAAAATTGTTAAACTAGTTTTTAGTTCGCTATGAAATTTTCTCTCGTAACTATGGATGAGGAGACAATTTCCTGAGAGCATAATGAAGGATGAACTGAATAATATTAAGACTAACGAAGATAAAACTCTATGAATAAAATATCGAGCCGAAATAATAAAGAGTAGTAGTACAAGATCTTTATGGCGAAAATTTTCATATTTTCGTTTGTAGGATCCCTGTTGAGAGAATTCAATAGTAATCCAATCTTTTATGTTGCAAGGGTTATGTTTGAGGCAGTTGCTTGAGCGCTGCTTTGGCTCATAGATGCTTCCTGGTGCTGGTAGAGAAATTGCCTCCCAGTGCTCCATTAGTTCTGAAAACCTTACTACTCCGATCATGCTAACGTCTCCTGACTAAAACGAACGGTACGGTTCGATTTGATCAGGATAGACAAAATTTCTGTCAAGAGGCAAGTTAGGGCGCTAACTAAATTTAGTCGCCTGGAGTTATAGAGAAGAACGATTCGGAAAATGTAATCCACTTGATGGTAGTGTTCCATATAATAATATGGAACAAATTGATAATATTATAAACTCCTGAGCATCTTCTAATTTCTTTAAAACTGGAGATTATAATTATCCTTTACGAAAGGCTAATAAAAAGGCATTGACCGCATCCTTTGCCCATTGATCACGCTGTGCAGCAGAAGTGGAAGATTTTGGATGCATTAAGCACTGTATTTGAGGCTCACCGCGTACCATATTCACGAATAAGGAAGCAACTGCATTTCGCCCAATACCACCTAACGAGATTTCTCCTTTAGATTCAGCTTGTTGTAGTATTTCTTCAACAATGTTATTTATCTTTTCTGGACCTGCTAAATAGAAACGTCTACCTAATTCAGGAAAACGCGGTGCTTCAGAAGCTACAACACGGTAGAGAGCGAGGCCATTTTCCGAAAGCACAATATCCAGATACGTTCGGGCTATTTTAAATAATTTATCATAAATATCTTTTCCCGAAATTTTAATTTTATGTACTTTTTGAAGAAAACGCTCACATTCTATTTCAATCACTGCTGTAAATAATGCTTCTTTATTTGGATAATATGCATATACGGTTGATTTTGAGACTCCGGCAGCCTGTTGGATCATATCTGTTGATGCTGCTGCATAGCCTCTTTCCAGAAAAATAGCTTTTGCTCCTTCAAGCACGCGTTGTGCTTTTTCAGGTAAGTTACTAACTATATCATTAGAAAGTATTTTATTTTTTCTTCTAGTGTCAATTGAGGTCTTTGTTGATACCGACATCTGCACTTCCTTATCCGGAATAAAGCTTGATCTTACCATAAGATGAAACTCGAAATCATATCGTTCAGGCCTGAGTGCTACTCACGTATTTTTGCGACGTAGTTGAGTGAAATTTGGTCTTGACTGTACCGAACCGATCGGTTTACTTTGTTCGCCGTAAACTAGAATAAACAGGGCGATCAAGAATGAGGTGTGTGTCAGGTTACAGATTTGCACATGGGACGAAGTCAGTAAGGTACCGTCCGCATTATCTGAAAGGATGTGTTATCTCCGTGCTCAGTCTTGCTTTGGGGTCATGTGCTGCGATCCCCGATCTGGGAACTGCTCCTCAGCCGGAGCAGGCTGCGGCGCTGATTTCACAACGCAGTTTTTCCGCTCCGCATGCTGACTGGCCGCAGGAAAAATGGTGGATGGCCTTCGGCGATACGCAGCTTAACCAGCTGATGAGTGAAGCCACCGCGCATTCACCTTCTCTGGCACAGGCAGAAGCCCGGGTGCGTGAAGCCACGGCCAGAACCGGTGTCGCCCGTTCCCGGTTATACCCGTCAATGGACGCCAGCGCGTCCATTGATAAAGAGAAGCTCAGCTACAACTACATCTACCCTAAAACAGCCGTGCCGCACGGATGGAATGATATGGGGCAGGCCAGCCTCAACTTTAGCTGGGAACTGGATTTCTGGGGTAAAAACCGGGATGCGCTGCGTGCCGCGACATCCGAAGCCAGCGCTGCTGAGGCAGATGCCGCCGCCGCGAAACTGATGCTGACGACGATGCTCGCGGACGCTTATATCCGTCTGCAGTACCAGTATGACAGTCGTGACATTGCGGCCCGACAACTGCGTAACCGGACGGATACCGTCAGGCTGGTGCAGTTACGCCATGCTCAGGGACTTGATTCCAGAGTCTCCGTGGAAGAAAGCGGTGCCCGGCTGGATGTCGCCAGAGCGGCGCTGGCTGAAGCCGATGAGCAAATCAAATTAACCCAAAACGGCATCGCGGCTTTACTGGGCCGGGGGCCGGACAGAGGGCTGGATATCCTCAGACCCCGGTTGCAGATGCGCCGCCCTGTCGGGTTACCTGATGCGCTGAACGCAAACCTGCTCGGACGCAATCCGGAAGTGGTGGCCGCACGGTGGCGGGTTGAAGCCGCCGCCAGCAATATCGGTGTTGCCAGAGCGCAGTTTTACCCGAACGTGAACCTGATGGCCTTCGTCGGATACCAGTCACTGGGGCTGAATAACCTGTTCAGCTCGGGCTCTGATATCGGGAGCGTCGGACCTGCCATCAGCTTACCCCTTTTTGAAGGCGGGCGTTTACGCGCCAACTATAAAGGTGCGAGAGCGGAATATGAATATGCGGTGGCGTCGTATAACGAGGCGCTGACACAGGCATTACGTGAAACTGCTGATGTTACACGGAGCCTTGCTGCTCTGGTGGGCAGGTCAGAAGCAACCGCATCTGCTTTGTCCCACAGCGAGGAAGCTTATCATCTGGCAAAAGCCCGGTATCAGGGGGGGCTGGCCGATTATCAGGAAGTTCTCATTTCTGAAGATGCGTTACTCCAGGCTGAGCTGGCGAATACAGCCATGCATTCCCGGGGTTATGTCTTGGATGTGTCACTCGTCAAGGCCCTTGGGGGCGGATTTGAATCCAGTTCAACATTTGATGCGCAGGTGAAACCGTAATGACTGAAGATAAAGATAAAAACGGCCCACAGGATATGGACAGGGCTCCGGATAACACGAATGCAAAACCGGATAGCGGTGATAAAAAAAAGCATCGCCGTAAATTATTCGCTTTGTTTGGTGGCGTCCTGATTCTTATCGCCATCGGTTATGCCATCTGGCTGATTTTCTTTGCCGGTAAATCCGTCTCAACGGATAACGCCTATACCGCTGCCGAAGTCGCAGACGTCACGCCGCTTGTCGGCGGACCGGTGAAGAAAGTAAATGTGGTCAACACGCAGCTTGTGCATGCCGGTGATGTACTGGTCGTGCTTGATGAGACGGACGCCAGAATTGCGGTGTCACAGGCTGAAGCTGAGCTTGGCAGCGCCCGGCGGAAGGTGATGCAGATTATGGCCAATGACACCGCTCTGGGCGGACAGCTTGATTCGCGTGAAGCAGGTATTCAGAGCGCCGAACATGATGTGGCGAGGGCACGAGCCCGGTTTGATAAGGCCACCCTTGATGAGCGACGTCGCCGGAATCTGGTGAAAGCCGGGGCCGTATCTGAGCAGGATTTTACGGATGCGCAGACAGAATTACGGGAGGCAACGGCCGCGCTGGGAGAAGCGGAAGCCAGTCTGAAAGCTGCTCGCGCTGGCAGTGTCGAAGCAAAAGGATCCCGGCAGGCGAACGAGGCCCTGTTTCTGAACAGTACCGTTGAAACTAACCCCATTGTGGTGGCGGCCAGAACCCGTCTCGATCAGGCCCGTATAAACCTGGCGCGTATGGTTATCCGGGCCCCGGTGGATGGAGTGGTAACACAGCGCTCAGTGGATATCGGGCAGCATGTTCAGGCTGGAAACCGGCTGATGCGGGTTGTGCCCATCGAGGATATTTATGTTGATGCGAATTTCAAGGAAGGTCAGCTCAGCGACGTCAGACCGGGCCAGAAGGTAGAGCTGACTTCAGACCTGTACGGCAGCGGTGTTGTTTATCACGGCGTGGTTCAGGGATTTGACGGAGGCTCCGGTTCCGCGCTTTCACTGATACCGGCGCAGAATGCCACGGGTAACTGGATTAAGGTCGTGCAGCGACTGCCGGTGCGTGTTCGTCTGGAGCGGGAAGAACTGCGTAAAAATCCTCTGCGCATCGGGCTGTCCATGGAAGTGACGGTGGACCTGACATCGAATGCCAGAGATGACCACACGGAGAAATAAGGTATGTCTGGTTCAGCATTTCCACCTCTGTCCGGATTCAAACTGGTTGTTGCGGCAATCGTGCTCTCGCTCGGGAATTTTATGGTGGTACTCGATACCACCATTACTAACGTCGCGATGCCCACAATATCCGGTTACCTGGGCGTGTCGACAACAGAAGGAATCTGGATCATCACCGCCTATGCGGTGGCTGAAGCCATCACGGTGCCGCTGACCGGCTGGCTGGCGATGCAGTTCGGTCAGGTGCGCGTATTCCTTTTTTCTGTTGTTGCATTTGTGATTTTTTCTGTCTGCTGCGGTCTTTCCTGGTCACTACCGAGCCTGGCCATTTTCCGTGTGCTGCAGGGGCTTGCCGGTGGCCCGCTGATCCCGCTTTCTTCCACGTTGCTGCTTGCAGCCTTCCCGAAGAAACAGGCCAACATTGCCGTGGCGCTCTGGGGAATGATGACGGTAGTAGCGCCTATATTCGGTCCGATACTGGGTGGGCTTATCTCGGATAACTGGAGCTGGCAGTGGGTATTTTACATCAATATCGGCTTTGGTCTGATTGTGGGGTTTGGGACCTGGTGGGTGCTGAAGGGGAAAGAAACACATATCAGCCGTTCCCGGCTGGACAGCGTGGGGCTGGGTCTGCTCGTCATCTTTGTGGCAGCCTTTCAGATCATGCTGGATAAAGGACGTGAACTGGACTGGTTTTCCTCGGATATTATCATTGTCTGCGCCATTGTGGCCGCTATTGCCCTGATCTCGCTGATTATCTGGGAGCTCACCGCTGAGCAACCGGTGCTGGATCTGAGCGTATTTAAGTCACGTAACTGGGTGGTATCTACCGTCACGCTCTGTCTGATGTTCGGTATTTTCTTCGGGAATATCGTGCTGACCCCCCTCTGGTTACAGCAATGGATGGGATACACGGCAACCTGGGCCGGGTATGCGACGGGCCCCATGGGGATCCTGGCCGTCCTGAGCTCGCCCATAATTGGTCGTCTGCTGCCGAAGGTCGATCCCCGTCTGCTGGTGAGCTATGGCATGGGGGTACTGGCGGTCTCCTTTGTGATGCGTGCCCTGCTGACGTCGCAGGCTGACTTTATGTCAGTTGCCGTTCCCATGTTCGTTCTGGGGGCCGGAGTTCCCGCCTGCCTTATCACGCTCACCTCGCTGGGCGTGTCCGAACTGCCGCCGGAGAAAGTGGCAGCCGGTTCCGGGCTGCAGAACTTCCTGCGTGTCATGTGCATGGCGGTAGGCTCTTCCCTGACCCAGACCTACTGGGAACATATGACAAAATTTAACCGAGCGGAGCTGGTGACGGCAATCAATCCTGACGTGCCAGGGATTGTCAGCAACACGCTGGGCGCGGCCGGTATTCCGACAGACACGTCAGCGGCTCTGTTTTCGAGAATGATCGACAGTCAGGCCATCATGCTGGCAACGAACGATTTCTATCAGTCGGCCACCGTTCTGATGCTGGGGTCCATAGGCATTATCTGGCTAATCAAAAAACCGAAAGGACCGCTTCAGAAGATGTCGGGCCATTAAATAACAGGAATGGCGGTAGCGGGAATGAGAAGGGCAGAGTATCTCCCCGTGAAAAGGTTTCATTATTTATTGCCGGTCTGCAAGTCCGTGAAATGAGGTTGTCCCATGCGATATCATAAATATAAGACCATTGTGAAGTGCCTGCCGGTAATAACAGGGACGTTATTACTAAGCGGATGTCATGCTGTTTTACTTGATCCCAAAGGGCAAATCGCTATTGAACAACGGGCGCTAATCATTACGGCTTTTTGTCTGATGTTAGTGGTCGTTATTCCCGTGGTTCTGATGGCAGTTGTGTTTACCTGGAAATACCGGACCACGAATACCACGGCGAAATATACGCCTGACTGGTCCCACTCCAATAAAGTGGAGGCGGTGGTCTGGACGGTGCCCGTCCTGATTATTCTGTTTCTGGCCGTGCTGACATGGAAGTCCACCCATGCGCTTGACCCATCCAGGCCACTGACCTCTGCGGTGAAACCCATCGATATCGAAGTCATCTCCCTGGACTGGAAATGGTTGTTTATTTATCCCCAACAGGGCATTGCCACCGTCAATCAGATTGTATTCCCGGTAAATACCCCCTTGAATTTGCGTATTACATCCAATTCCGTGATGAATGGCTTTTTTATTCCGGCACTCGGCAGCCAGATTTATGCGATGCCGGGCATGCAGACCCGGCTGCATCTGATCGCCGGTGAAACGGGAACCTTCAACGGAATCTCGTCCAGTTACAGCGGCAGGGGCTTTTCCGGCATGAAATTTAAAGCGACTGCCGTACCGGATAATACCGCGTTTGAACAGTGGATCGCTGATGTGAAGAAATCACCGGATATGCTGCTCGGTCCGGCTGATTTTGAAAAACTGGCTGAGCCTGACGAAAACCACCCGGTTGAATTCTTCTCTGTCATCGATCCGACGTTGTTCAGATACGTGACTGAAAAATTTAAAGCACACGATCACGATAAGGAGACGGGAATGACTGGGTCAGAGCCGGAACAACACCTCTCACACAGAGCGCGGGGAAATTAATTATGCTCACAGGAAAACTGACGCTGGATGCCATACCTGAGGACCCGATTGTCAGGGTAACGATCGTTGCTATTCTGATACTTGGTGTGGCAATTGTTGCCGCCATCACATATTACGGTAAGTGGAAATATTTATGGTCCGAATGGCTGACCTCCGTTGACCATAAAAAGCTCGGGATCATGTACATCATCGTCGCGTTCGTGATGTTACTGCGCGGCTTTTCCGATGCAATCATGATGCGCAGCCAGCAGGTACTGGCCTCATCCGGAGTGGAAGGGGCGGGGTATCTGCCGCCCTGGCACTACGATCAAATTTTTACGGGTCACGGTGTAATCATGATTTTTTTCGTGGCGATGCCTTTCGTTATCGGCCTGATGAATATTGTGGTGCCCCTGCAGATTGGCGCGCGTGATGTGGCTTTTCCTTTCCTGAACAACCTGAGTTTCTGGTTAACGGTGGTAGGCGTGGTGCTGGTTAATCTCTGCCTGGGAGTGGGGGAGTTTGCGACCACCGGCTGGCTGGCATATCCGCCGCTTTCGGAGTTAGCGTACAGTCCCGGTGTCGGGGTGGATTACTGGATATGGACACTCCAGCTGTCGGGGATCGGGACCACACTGACCGGGATTAACTTCTTCGTCACCATACTGAAAATGCGTGCACCGGGTATGACGATGTTTAAGATGCCGGTGTTCACCTGGGCGTCGTTGTGTACCAACGTGCTGATTATCGCTTCTTTCCCTGTGCTGACCGTCACGCTGACATTGCTGACCCTTGACCGCTATCTGGGCTTCCATTTCTTCACCAATGATATGGGCGGCAACATGATGATGTACGTCAACCTGATTTGGGCGTGGGGCCATCCGGAAGTGTATATCCTGGTGTTGCCGGTCTTCGGGGTCTACTCGGAAGTGGTGGCAACCTTTTCCAGGAAACGTCTGTTCGGTTATACCTCGCTGGTGTGGGCAACTGTCGCCATCACTTTGCTTTCCTTCCTGGTATGGCTGCATCACTTCTTCACCATGGGAGCCGGTGCGAACGTTAACGCCTTCTTCGGGATCATGACGATGATTATCGCTATCCCGACTGGTGTGAAAATCTTCAACTGGTTGTTCACCATGTATCAGGGGCGCATTCAGATGCACTCCGCTATGTTATGGACGGTAGGTTTTATTGTCACCTTTTCTATAGGGGGTATGACCGGCGTCCTGCTGGCCGTGCCGGGAGCTGACTTTGTCCTGCACAACAGCCTGTTCCTGATTGCCCACTTCCATAATGTCATTATCGGCGGAGTGGTGTTCGGCAGTATGGCTGGTGTGTCCTACTGGTTCCCGAAAGCGACGGGGTTCACCCTGAATGAAAAATGGAACAAGAGGGCGTTCTGGTTCTGGATCATCGGATTTTATGTGGCGTTTATGCCGCTCTATGTGCTGGGGTTCATGGGGATGACCCGCCGCTTGAGTCAGAATATTGACCCCCAGTTCCATCCCCTGCTGGTCGTGGCAGCCAGCGGTGCTGCGCTGATAGCCTGCGGGATACTGTGCCAGGTCATTATGTTCTGGGTGTCGGTGCGCGACCGCCACGAAAACCGGGATATGACCGGCGACCCGTGGGGCGGACGGACACTGGAGTGGTCCACCTCTTCCCCGCCGCCATTCTATAACTTTGCTGAAGTGCCTTTTTGATGCGCCGCGCGATAAATGCGCCCATTTCCGTGAGATAAATGGCATCGCTGCGGCGTTTCATTATTTGCAAAAGAATTACAATCCTACCGCGTCATTCTTCCTCTGACCATCTACCGGAAAGTACCGGTACAGCGTCGATAACCCCACACCGTAAATAATGGCCAGTTGCTGCCGGGTATGCCCCTTAACCAATAGCCTTGCAATCTGTTCCCGCTCATGCGGTTTTAATGCGTTGGGCCTTCCACCGATGCGCCCTTGTGCTCTGGCTGCTGCCAGCCCGGCCAGTGTCCGTTCGACAATTAGCTCGCGCTCCATCTCTGCCAATGCCGACATCACGTGGAAAAAGAAGCGCCCCATGGCGGTGCTGGTATCAATACTGTCTGTTAAAGAGCGGAAGTGGGCACCGCGTTCATGTAACTCTGATATGAGTGCGATCAGGTTCTTAACGCTGCGTCCTAGCCTATCCAGTTTCCACACTACCAAGGTGTCTCCGCTATTAACGCACTTTAAAGCGCGTTTAAGACCCGGACGACTGGCAACTTTTCCGCTCATACGGTCTTCAAAAATTCGGTCACAGTTTGCGCTTATGAGTGCATTACGCTGTAAATCGCTGTTCTGGTCGATTGTTGATACGCGGATATAACCAATAACGGCCATCAATTTTCCTCCTCTACATCATGGTGGGAGGATTTTTGCAGATTTCGCTATGTGTAACTGCTTTTCCAAAAACCTT